>JBDUAS010000032.1:0-45178 GCA_040004535.1 Deltaproteobacteria bacterium | reverse complement strand
ATGCCCTTCTGGGCGACGCCGATGATGATGCCGGCGACGATGTTGACGGCGAGGACGAGGATGCCGGCGATCGCGTCGCCGCGGACGAACTTCGAAGCACCGTCCATCGAGCCGTGGAAGTTCGCTTCCTGCTGGACGGCCTTGCGGCGGGCGCGCGCTTCCTTCTCGTTGATGAGGCCGGCGCCGAGGTCGGCGTCGATCGCCATCTGCTTGCCGGGCATCGAGTCCAACGTGAAGCGCGCCGAGACTTCCGAGATCCGCTCGGCGCCCTTCGTGATCACGATGAAGTTGACGATCACGAGGATGAGGAAGATGACGGCGCCGACGACGAAGTTGCCGCGGATCACGAAGTGACCGAACGCGGCGATCACCGCGCCTGCGGCGTGCTCGTCGTTGCCGGTGAGGATGAGGCGGGTCGAGGCGACGTTGAGCGACAGCCGGAACAGCGTCACGAACAGGAGCAGCGACGGGAACGACGTGAAGTCCGTCGGCTTCTCGACGTAGAACGCGACGAGGAACGTCAGCGCGGACACGCACAGCGACACGCCGATCAGGAGGTCGAACAGCGCGGACGGCAGCGGCGCCATCGCGATCCCGAGGATGCCGACGAGCGCGCCGGCCATCACGATATGACCCTTGTTGCCCTTCACGCGCGCGCTCCGTTCTTGATCCGGTAGACGAACGCGAGGACTTCAGCGACCGCGCGATAGAGGTTCGCGGGCACGGGCTTGCCTTCCTTGACGAGCTTGTAGAGCGCACGAGTCAGCGGCGGGCGGGCGAGGACCGGAACGCCGTGCTTGCGCGCGACTTCGCGGATCTTCTCGGCCGACTCGTCGATGCCCTTCGCGACCACGACCGGTGCGGCGTGGTTCTTCTCGTCGTACTTGAGCGCGACCGCGTAGTGCGTCGGGTTGACGATCACGACGTCGGCCTTCGCGACCGCGACCGACATCCGGCGCTTCGCGAGCTCTTTCATCTTCTGGCGGCGCTTGCCCTTGATCAGCGGATCGCCTTCTTGTTCCTTGTGCTCGCGGCGGACCTCGTCGGGCGACATCTTCATCTGCGCGTTCAGCTTCCGCTTCGCGAGGAAGTAGTCGATCGCGGCGACCGCGACGAGCACGCCGATCACGACCTTGAGGACGTGCGAGATCGTCGAGCTCAGCATGCTGCTCAGCGAGAACACCGTGGTCGGGCGCGCCGAGGCGGTGCCGACGACGGCGAGCGCGACGACGGTGCCGACGAGCACGAGCTTCATCGCCGCGGTGGCGGTGCGGCGGACGACCGCGCCGATGCCGAACACGTTCTTCGCGTTCGTGATCGGGTTGGCCCGGTTGAAGTCGAGCTTGATGCCCTTGAACGCGGGCGGCCAGCCGAGCTGGACGAAGATCGAGATCAGGGCGCCGATCGCTGCGCCGATCACCGCGGGGAACGCGGCGGTCATGAACGCGTGGAGCGCCTCGTGCGGGAGGGCCGAGTGCGCACCGCCGTCGGCGGCCATCGCGACGTCGCGGGTCAGGTTGCGAAGCGCGCCGAAGCTGGCCGCGCCGTACGCGCAGAGCGCGATCGCGCCGCCGGCGAAGGTGGCCGCAGAGACCACATCGCGCGACAACGCGATGTCACCGCGCTTGCGGAACTCGCGGATCCGCTTCGGCGTTGGCTTCTGAGTCTTCTGTGGGTCGGCCACGGGCGCGGTATCAGCAACCGCTGTGCCCGCGCTAACTGCCCGACTTCGCTCTCGTTCGGATCAGCGCTGTCGGCAGCGCTGACGCGCGCGCCAAATGTTGAGGGCGCTTGCGCTGTTTTTCAGGGGGTAAACAGATACGCCCAGGGGTCGATCCGTCTTCGGTCACATCGGTTCGATCGTGTAGTTGAGAGTCGTACCTATCCCGCTGCACAACACGTAGTGGGTGCGCAGGACGAGCGCCGACACCATCGGTACGTCGCAGTCGTAGACCAGCTCGGTCGCAGCGCCATCGCTGTTCGAGGCCTTGGCGTCGAGGTCGACGTTCGCGTCGAGCGTCACCGCGAACGGCCCGGCGAACGTCGCGTTGTAGCTCAGCGGGTTCGTCGTCGTCGTCGCGATCTTGGTCCCGCCGACCGAGATGTCGACGTACAGGTTTGGCGAGCCGTCGGGCGCGGCGGTCCACGGCATGCCGTTCGGCTGGACCTGCGGCGCGGTGATCGACAGCTGGGTGATCACGTACGCGTGCGGGAACGCGTTCTGGCAGGTCGTGTCGATGCACACGGTGTCACCGGTGCAGGTATCGGTCGACGCGACCGTGCAGGTCGGCTTGGTGCCGTCGTCGACGCTACAACCGACGAGGACGAGCGCGGCGAGAACAAAGCGCATCGCGGCTGAGCATAGCGCACGACCCCATCAGGGTGCGAGCACGTGCACGGCGTCGTGGGCCACGGCCACCGCGCCGCTGACGAAGCCGCCGGCGCTCGCGACGAGCAAGGCGATGCCGATCAGCAGGACGGCCGAAAGTGCGATCGAGAACACGTTCATCGCCGGGGCCGCGCGGTTCATCACGGCGAGGCCGAGGTTACCGATGACGGCGGCGAGGATGATCGGCGCGGCGAGCGAGAGCCCCCAGCCGAACGACGCGGTGCCTTCGCGCAGGAGCTGGCTCGTGCCGCCGAGCATGCCGAGTCCCGAGGTCGGCTGGGCGACGCTGCGGACGATCGCCTCGAGGCCGTGCGCGCCGAGAAACGCGAGGCTGCCGAGCGTCGAGCACAGCGTGCGCAGGACACCTGCGTTCTCGCCGGCGTGGACGTCGTACTCCGATGCGAAGCCGAGGCCGAGCGCCATGCCCATGAGCTGGCCGGCGTTCGCGAGTCGCGCCATCACGAACCGAGCGGTGAGGCCGGTGATGATGCCGGAGCCGAGCTCGGTGAGCGCGGTCGCGGGCAGCGTGTCCATGTCGACGCCGGGGCGATTCGCGGCGAGCGCGATCGCGACGGCGACGCAGAACACGAGGCGGGCACGAACTGGAACGCCGCTGTCGCCGATCACGGGTGCGGTCATCGCGATCGCGCCGACCCGCATCAGTGCGACGAGGAATGCTCCGACTTCGGGTGCGGTGAGGTTCATTGCGAGGGATGAACGCCGAGGTCGCTCGGAGCGACGTGCGGCGCGGCGACGGTGGTCGACGTGATCGATTGCTTCGCGAACGAGCCGAGCTTGTCGAGCATCCAGTGGCCGGCGAGCGCGAGCACCACGAGCGCGACGGCGAGCTTGGGCACGAACGTCAGCGCGGATTCCTGGAGCTGCGTCGCGGTCTGGATGATCGCGATCGCGAGCCCGACGGTGAGACCGATCACGAGGAACGGTGCGGAGACCTGGGCGGCGACGGTGAGCGCCGAGCGCCAGAGATCGAGAAGCGCGTCTTCACTCACCCGCGTACTCCGCGCAACAGCGATTCGACGACGAGGTGCCAGCCGTCGATCATCACGAACACGAGGAGCTTCGCGGGGAGGGCGACGACACTGGGTGGCACCATCACCATGCCGAGCGATGTGAGTACCGTCGCTGCGACGAGGTCGATGACGAGGAACGGCAGCAGGATCGTGAGGCCGATCTTGAACGCCATGCGCAGCTCCGAGAGGATGAACGCGGGGATCAGCGCGCGGAGCGGCACGTCGTCCATCGTCGCGGGGCGCGCCGACTTGGAGGCCTCGAGGAACAACTGGAGATCCGTATCCGCGGTGTGCGCGATCAGGAACGTGCGGAGCGGAGGGAGCGCGGCGTCGAGCGCCTGCTTCTCGTCGATCTGGCCGGCGAAGTACGCTTTGCCGCCCTTGTCGTACATATCCATCGCGACCGGCGCCGAGACGAAGATCGTCATGAACAGCGAGAGCCCGACGAGGACCTGGTTCGGCGGCGCCGACGGCGTGCCGAGACCGGTGCGAACGAAGCCGAGGACGACGATGAAGCGGACGAAGCTGGTGCAGGACAGGATGATCGCGGGCAGCAGCGTGACGACGGTGAGCAGGACGACCATGCCGATCGGTCCTGCAGAGCCACCGCTCTGCTGGAGGTGCTGCGGGTCGAGTCCGAGCTGACCGAGCGGCGTCACCGGCGACCGCCGGTCGCGGTCAGAATCTCTTTCGCCCACTCGAGGTCGGCTTCTTCGTCGTCGGTCGCGACCTCTTCGTTGATCTGCGGCAGCGACGGCATCGTGCCGGCACGGCCGTGCAACGGGCCCGACGTGCGCGCGCGGAGCTTGAGGATGCCGCTGACGGCGGAGCTGGCGATCGGGGCGGGCCCACTCCGAGAGTCCGACGCCGTTTCGGCCGCGAGCTCCTGCTGGAAGCTGGCGATGCTGCGGCGGCTCGCGCGCGGCTGCTCGAGCGACGTCGCGCGCGGCAGGTCGCCGGTGCCCTTCGCCCATTGGCCGAGCATCTGGACCTTCTGCTGGGTGACGGCGACGAGCATTTCGCGGCCACCGGCCGACAGCCACATCACCTTCGACTTGTTACCGAGCGTGCGCTGCGCGACCACGTCGATCGTCGAGGTCGCGGCGGGGTCTTTCTTCTTCTTCTTGAGCACGTAGCCGCAGGCGAGCAGGGTGACGAGCGCGCCGAACGCGTAGAGGCCGGGCGAGGTCGCGATGCTGTCCTTCATGGCGGGGACCGGCCGGTTGTCGACGGGCGCGGCGACAGGCACGGGCACCGGCGCAGGCTTCGCCGCGACCGGCGCTTCGGTCTTCGCCTCGAGCTTCGGTGCGATCGGAGTAGCGATCTTCGGTTCGATCTTCGGTTCGATCTTCGGTTCGACCTTTGGTTCGACCTTCGGGGCCTCCGCCTTCGGTGTCGGGATGGTGCTTACGTTTGCGTTTGCGTTCGAGTGACGCGGGAAGGTGAGATGCAGGTCCGTACCCACCTGGGTCGCCTTCGCGAGCCCGGCGAGCGCCTTGACCTCGGGATGCTCGAGCTTGGTCTTCACGCTCAACACCCGGTTCGAGATGCCGTCGAATTCGACGAGCATCACCGTGCCGTCGGTCATCCGTGCCCGGCTGGCGACCGGCTGGCCACTGACCGGGATCTCGATGCGAGAGCGCACCGCCGACATCGTCGCGTCCTTCATCTCGACGTTGTGTGCGATCACCTCGACGGAGTCACCGTGGTCGGCGACCTCGAAGCTGACCGCTGCGGGCTCGGCATACGCGAGCACCGGCGCGGCGACGAGAACCAGTGCGAGCAGGCTGCGCATGTCACGCATCCTTTCCGTTGACGAGCTCGATGATGCGGATGCCGCAACGCTCGCCGATCGCGATCGCTTCGGCGCGGGCGACGAGGCGGCTGTTGACGCGAACGTCGAGCGGCGCGCCGGTCGCTTTGTCGAGGGTAATGATCGACCCGGGGCCGAGGCGCGAGGCGAGCTCGCTGATGTTGAGGCGCGCGCGGCCGAGCTCGATGGTCACGTCGAGAGGCACGTCGTGCAGGAGGGTCTCGAGAGCTTGCGGATCGAAGTTGGTGTCAGCGTCATCGCTCATGACTGAGTTCCTTGGCCGTGCACGACGGAGATGATCTGGACTGCAAGCACGCCGCGACATACGACGGGCTTGGCCCAGGCTTTGAGAACGCCCGCGACGTACACAGGCACGCGCGAGTCGACGAAGTTGGGAAGGACGTGCGTCGAGCCACGCTCGAGCGAACGAATCTTGCCGAGGGACATCCGCAGCGTGCCGAGCTCGGCGACGAGCTCGACGGGGACGTTCGACAGCGCGCTCGCGACCGACTGGGCCTTCGCCTTGATCGCGGCGAGTGCGGCTTGCTTCGGGACGAGCGCTTCGGGGCGCGCGTAGATCTGGACGCGGCCGGCGACCGAGCCCGAGAACGCGAGCGTGACGCGGACCGTGGTCCGCGCTTCGATCAGGCGCTGGACGATCATGAGGTCGCCCGACGGAGTGAGGTCGTGATCGTAGATTTCCTGCCAGGACGGGCCGAGGCTCTCGAACAGCGTGCGACCGACCGGCTGGAACAGGCGCAGCGAGATGGCCGACGGCGTCCGCGTCGTCTCCGACTCGGGCGCGCTCGCACCACAGCGCTTCGCCGCGGCGATATCGATCACCGGGCCTTGGACCGCGAACACGAGCTCGGCCGTGCCGCAGGTACCACCCGCGATCCACGCACCGCGGAGCTCTTCTTTGGCTTGTTGGCCGTCGACGGTCTCGGCGCCGATGACGTCGAGTGCCCAGGTGCCGGGGAGGTAGTTGCGCAGCGCTTTGGAGGCGCGACGCACCCAGCGATTCATGACGGTCATCAGCAGCGGGCGCGCGGCCTCTGCCGTGCGATCGTCGGCGATCAGGGCGAGCCGCGTCGGCTCGACGTCCGGATCGAACCCGCTCGCCCGTTTGGGGGCGGTCTCTCGAATGGCGTTTTGAATCGCCTCGAGCTCGGCCGGGTCCAGTAGCGAATCGCTCACGGTCCGGCGTATTGCAGCCAGTGTGCCCGGCTAACTGGCGGAGTTTGTTCGAGCCGCCCACGCGAGTGTCGCCAACCTTGGCGTAATCCCGTCGACGTTGACGTCGACGCGAGCTCGAACGCGAAGAGCGATGCGGCGATCGAGATGTAGTTATCTCGTCCACCGATCGCTCTGACCACGGCTCGGCCCGCACAGCGGACCGTCAACGCCGACGCTTACTGCTTCAGGTTCGAGATGGTCTGCAGCATCTCGTTGGCGGTCGTGACGGTCTTCGAGTTCGCTTCGAACGCGCGCTGATACGCGATCAGCGTGACGAGCTCGTTCGAGAGATCGACGTTCGAGCTCTCCAGGCTGCCCGCGGCGATCGAGCCACGGTTGCCCGCGCCCGCGACGTCGACGAGCGGCTGGCCCGAGTCGGCGCTCTCCGCGTACAGGTTGTCGCCCGAGCGGGTCAGCCCTTCCTCGTTCTGGAACGACGCGATCGCGACTTGCGCGATCTTCGCCGAGTCACCGTTGTCGAATGTGCCGGTGATCGAGCCGTCGCTGTTGACGCTGACGTCGGTCAGCTTGCCCGACGTGCGGCCGTCGATGTCGGTGGCGGCGACCGAGGACGTCGCCGCGTACTGCGTCGTGCCGGCCAGGCCGGTGCCGCCGCTCGCGATGTCGTCGCCGAAGTTGAACGCGACCGCCTGGTTCGGCGCGGCGTTGAGCCAGTTCGCGCTCGACGCCGTGGTCGCCTGCGACTGCAGGGCGCCCGAGGTGTTGAACGACATCGTGCCCGATGCGATCTCGGTTTGCGTGCCCGCCGTGCCGCCGGTGAGGCCAGCGCCGTCGGTGGTCGCATGCCACTCCCAGTTGCCGCCGCCGTCGTTGCGGAACGACACCGCGACTTGATGTGCGTTGCCGAGCGAGTCGTACTGCGTCATCGACGTCGTGTAGTTCGCCGTCGTCGACGGGTTCGCCGGATCGAACGGCAGTGCCGGCGTCGTCGACGTCGAATCGAGGTTGAGCGTCATCTTCGCGTTCGCGGTCGGAACCGCGGGGCTCTGGCGCGACGACAGGTCGAGGTCGCCCGGGGTCGTGCTGCGCACGCCGCTCGGATCGATCGTGTAACCCTGAAGGCGCATGCCGCCGGGGTTGACGACGTAACCGGTGCTGTCGAGGCTGAACTGGCCGTTGCGGGTGTAGTAGTTCGCGGTCTTGCCGTTGTACTGGCCCTTGACCTCGAACAAGCCATGGCCGTTGATCGCCATGTCCAGCGGATTGCCGGTCGCGGTGATCTGACCTTGCTCGAACATCGTCTGCGTCGCACCGAGGCGAACGCCGCCGCCGGCGCGCTGGCCGTCGATGACGCCACCGAGCATGTCCGAGAACACCGCGCGCTCGCGCTTGAAGCCGACGGTCGAGGCGTTCGCGATGTTGTCGCCGACGACGCTGATCGCGTCGCCGTGTGCAGTGATGCCGTTGACGCCGATGTAGAGGCTGTTGAAGATGCTCACGGGTTCGCTCCGGTTCCGGTAGAAGTGTTGGACGCGTTGCCCGCGGCAGACGCGTTGAGGGCGGTGGTGATGGCGTCGGTGCTGTTCGTCGCACCGATCGAGGTGATGCTGCTCGGCGAGATCGTGATGCCGTCCATCTGGAGGCGCGAGCCGGTTGCACCGAGCTCGACGCTCGAGATCCGGTCGTGCCACACGGCGTTGACCGTGCTCGTCGACGTGCCGCTGTCGACGGAGACCGAGTAAGCGCCGGGTGGGACCATGGCGCCGTTCGCGCCCTTGCCGTCCCACTGGACGTTGCCACCCGTCGCGGGAATCGCGATCCGGCGGATCTCCTTGCCGTTCGCGTCCTTGATCACGATCGAGGCGTTGTTGATCGCGCTCGACGACGACACGTTGATCGGTGGGATCTTGGACGGGTCCTGGACGTCGACGTCGCCGACCGTCGCGCTGCACTGGCGGCCGACGAGGCTCGACAGGCTCGCGTTTGCGGTCGACGATTCGGTCGCGGTCAGCGCGGACAGCTGCTGGTTCGTCTGTTGCGCCTGCTCGACGCTCGAGAACTGGGCGAGCTGCGCGACCATGTCGCTACCGTTTTTCGGCGATAGCGGATCCTGGTTCTGCAGCTGCGCCATGAACAACTTCAGGAACTCGTCCTTGGTGCCCGAGAGCTTCGTGACGTCGGTCCCCGACTTGGCGTCGGTGGTGGACGTGGTTGAACTGACAGAATCGATCGCGCTCACAGGTTCTCCTCGAGCGTGAATCGCTCGGTGTTGGTTTTTTTGACGGTCTCTCGCTCGTACTTCGGCTTTTCAGCGTGTTGCTCTCGCGCGAGATCGCGCTGCGCAGCGAACTGTGCAAGCTGGAGGCCACGCCCGCGCATCGCATCGTCGAGCGAAGCGGCGTTGCGTGCGAGTGCGGCGGCGGTCGAGTCGTCCGTCGCGCGGACCGAGACGTTCACTTCCGAGCCGCGGACCGCGACCGTCATCACGACGCGTCCGTTCGGATCGTCGAACACGAGGTGCGCGTGGTTCTGCGACACGAGCTCGGCGGGTGGAGGCGCAGGTGCGATGGGCCCCGTGGGTTGAACATCGGGGGTCGCCGAGATCGGCGCGAGGACCGACGACGTCGGTGCGAGCTGGAACGTCGCGCCCATCATCGCCGTGTCGCTCGGCGGAGACTTCTTGTCGGCGAGCTCGGACAGGAGATCGTGAACCGCTTGTTCGAGCGGCGTCATCGGAGCTTCGGGTGGCAGCTCCGGCTTCACCGCGACGAGCTGCTGGACGAGCTTGTCGGGCGCGCCCCGAGCGAGCTGTGCGGTCGCCGTTGCCGCAGCTTGCGCCGTCGAATTCGCCGCATCGGTGACGACGTTCGCGAGCGCCTTCGTCGCGGCCTGCGCGTCGGGCAACGCTTGCATGTCGGCCTTCGCGGCACCGTTCACCAGCGCGGCGAGGATCTGCGCGAGCGAGGTCTGATCGGGTTGTACGGCGGGCACGGGCGGCGGCGTGGCCGTCGTGGCATCGTCCGCTGACTTCTTCGCCGGCTTCGCCTTCTCGAGCTGGTGCTTGAAGTCGTGCGTATCGCGTGTCGTCGGCGTCGCGGCCGGCGCTGCATCGCGCGCCTCGGGCTTCACCGGATGATCCGCGCTCTTGATCGTGAGTGGGCTCACTTGCGCCTCGCGTTGACGAGGTCGTCCTGCGCGCCTTGCTCCGCGCGCACTTCGCGCGCGTTGCGCTGCTCTTGCACGATCTCGACGACGCGCTCGGAGGTCTTGAGCTGGCGGATCCGCGAGCGCAACCGCGCCTCGGCGAGGTTCGCGACTTCGCTGGCTTCCGCATGCGCGGTCGTCGCATCGACGATCGCTTCGCGCTGGCACGCGACCATCCCGGCCACGTGATCGAGCGCGTAGACGTTCGTGACCCCGGTCAGCGTGTCCTCGGCCTCGTCGAGCGTGTCCTCGAGCAGCTGCTCTTGATTCGTGACGTGAGCGGCCGTGGCCGTGGTCTTCGCCGACGCTTCGCCGTGCTCTGCAGCGGCGAGGTCGCGCAACCGCGAGCGTAGGTCGCGAACCGACCGTGCGACGCGAGAGTTGATCGTCATTTGCCCTCCAGGGCGGCGGCGAGGCCGGCGAGCGCGAGCTCGTGGGTCGACGCTTGTTCGGGCGTTTGCCGCGCCCACGCGTCGATGCGAACGCCGATGGCGAGCGCGTGATCGAGGTCTTTATTGACACCCACCGTGTAAGCACCGAGAGCTTGCAGCTCGTGTGCCTGCTTGCGCTGGGCGAGCAACTCGCGGGCGCGCGATGCGAGCTGGGTCGTCGCGGCACCGGCGACGCGGCGGGCAACGCGCGAGGCCGAGGCGAGTACGTCGATCGCGGGGAAGTGGCCGCGGCCCGCCAGATCGCGCGACAGCACGATGTGGGCATCGAGCAGCGAGCGCGCCGAGTCGGCGACCGGATCCGAGAGGTCGTCGCCTTCGACGAGCACCGTGAAGAATGCGGTGATCGATCCGCCGCCGGCGCGCGGTGCGACGCGCTCGAGGAGGCGCGGCATGTTCGCGAACACGCTCGGCGGATAACCCTTCGTCGCAGGCGGTTCACCGAGCGCGAGGCCGATCTCGCGGGTCGCCATCGCGAACCGGGTCAGAGAATCGATCACGAGCAGCACGTTCTTGCCGCGATCGCGGAAGTGCTCGGCGATCGCGGTCGCCGCCGAAGCGCCGCGCAAACGCTCGAGCGGCGAGCGATCGGAGGTCGCGGCGACGATGATCATCTTGTCGCGGCGGGGCGAACCCATCAGCTCGACAACCTCGCGGCCACGCTCGCCGATCAGGCCGATCACGATGACATCGGCTTCGGCTTGGCTCGCGATCTGTTCGACGAGCACGCTCTTGCCACAGCCGGCACCGGCGAAGATGCCAACGCGCTGGCCGCGGCCACACGTCAGCATGCCGTCGATCACGCGCACGCCCGTATCGAAGCGGGTGTTGACGCTGCCGCGTTGATCGATCGGCAGCGCACCACCGTCGAGTGGGACCTTGTCCGTGCAGCGCGGGGTCGGTCCGCCGTCCATCGGCACGCCGAACGGATCGATCACGCGGCCGAGGAGCGCATCACCGACAGCGACCGAAGCGGCGCGGCCGGTTGGACGGGCGGGCGCACCGGCGGCGATGTTGACCGCCGGCACGAGAGGAATCGCGAGCAAGATCGGGCCGCGAAAGCCGACGACCTCGCACGGCACCACGCCCGTCGAGGTCTCGACCTCGAGGACGTCGCCGAGCACCGGGCCGTTCTTCTCGGTGACGCTGATCTGGACCAGCGTGCCGGCGACCTCGACCACGCGGCCGAGGACCTTCGGAACGAGCCACGCCTTCGTGTTCGCGCGGATCGCATCTGCGATCGCAGCGTTCACGCGGTCTCCAGGGCGGTCGCGATCGTGTCGCGCAGGTCGCGCAGGCGCTCGGTCCACGCGTGCGACATGTCGAGCGCTTCCCCGCGAATCTTCAGATCGCCGGGCGCCATCGTGGCGTCGGCTTCGATCGTGATCGGCGCATCACCGATCGCCGCTTGCAGCGCCGCGACGCCGCTCGGATGGACCCTTGCACCCGCCGCCGCACCACCACGGTCCATCCACGCCTTGACGACCGGCGCGAACAGCTCCTGCTTCGGCGCCGTCGCGACCCAGCCTTCGATCGCCGCGACCGTGCAGTCCGCAACGGCCTCGGCGGCACTTGCGAGCTTCGCATCGCGCGCCGAAATCAGCTGCGCGGCGAGCTTGTGGAGCGTCTCGCGCAACCCGGCGGTCTCGCGTAGGCCTTCGGCGCGACCTTCTTCGATCGCCTGCGCACGGGCTTCGGCGAGCGCCGCGGCATCGCGCGCGGCTGCGCCGTCGTCGACCAATGCGTCGTGTGACTGGATCAACCACGGCGAAGCGACCGGCGGGGTCGGCTGCGTCGCGATCGCGGCCGCGAACGGGCGCGCGTTCTGCGAGGCAGCGAGCACCGCGAACAGCGGTCGCGGCTGATCGCTCATTCTTCACCACCGCGCGCGGGCAGGGTGATCTTGCCTTCGCCGGCGAGGCGCAGCGTGGCCTCGATGATCTCTTTCTGGGCAGCTTCGACTTCCGACAGCCGCTTCGGCGCCGCCGAGCTCATGTCGTCGCGGAGCGTCGCCGCGGCGCGCTGCGACAGCGAGCCGAGCACGTGATCTTTGAGCTCCTGCGTCGCGGTCTGCATGCCGGTGACCAGTGCCTCGGCCTGGACCGCGCGCAGCACGTTCGCCAGCTCGCGACCCTTGATGCGGAGCAGATCCTCGAACGTGAAGAGGGCTTCGCGGATCTTCGAGGCAATCTCCTCGTCGCGCTGAGCGATCACGCCGAGCAGCTCGTCACCTTGTTCGCTCGTCATCTCGTTGACGATCGAGGCGCTGAACGCGAGACCGTCGAACTCGGCGCGAGCATCGCTCGTCGCGAGGCCGCCGACCGCTTCGAGCGCGCGGACCAGACTCTCGGACGCCTCGGTCACCGCGTGCTCGGGAATCTCTTCGAGCGCCGAGATCCGCGATGTCAGGTCCGCGGCGATCGGTTGCTCCATCAGTGCGAGCACCTTCGACGCGACGCGCGGCGGCAGCTGGGTCAGCACGACGGCCGCGATCTGCGGATGCTCGTCGGCGAGCAGCTGCGCGAGCACGTTGACGCGAGCGGTGCGGAGTTGTTGTAGCGGCTCGGGGTTCGGCGCTTCGATGCCGAGCAGCTTCTTCGCGCGGTCGGGACCGAACGCGCGGTCCGCGAGCTTGCGCAGGTAGGCGGGGCCACCGGCGCGCGCCATCGCGAGCGGATCCGAGAGGCCGCGCTCGAGGTCGTTGAGGACGAGCTGGATCAGGTCGGTCTGGACATCACCGAGGTGCTCGACCGCTTCGCACAGGCGGCGAACGTCGCCGAGCGACATCTTCGACAACACCTGCGAAGCCAGCTCTTCATCGAGCGAGAGCAGCGCGATCGCCGCTTTACGAGGTCCCGGAAGTGAAGCCGCGGTCACCATTACTTCGTCGCTCCCTTGGCAGCAGCCGGCGGGGGTTCCGCGAGCCAAGCCGTCAACACGCCAGCCGCGCGCTCTACGTCCGAGCGGACGGCTTCCATCACGCGCTCTTGCGCGGTCTTACCTGGGTTCAAAGCGGGCTTCTCGGTCGCCGGCGCGAGCGCTTCGGGGTCGCTCCCATCGAGCACGCGCTCGAGCTCGCTGACCGGCATCGGCACGGGCAGCCTGCCGCCCTTCAGCACGAGCGCCTGGGTCTTGCTCGCCTTCTTCTTGCCGCGGCTCTTCAAGAGCAGGATCACGACCGTGAGGATCACGAGCAAGCCGGCACCGGCGCCGACCGCGACCGGGACCGGGACCGGCAACAGCGCCTTCGGCGCATCCGGCATCACGGCCGCCTCGACCGGCGCGAACGCCACGGCCTTGAGATCGAACGTGTCACCGCGCGCGTCGTCGATGCCCGCGGTGGTGCGCGCGAGCGAGATCATGTTGTCGAGCTCTTCCTTGGTCCGCGCGACCAGCTTGCCGGTCTTCGCGTCCTTGCCCTGGTCGACGATGATCGCGATGTGGAGCTTCTTGATCGTCTCCTCGGGGTTGACCGTCGTCGTGGTCTTCTTGCTCGGTGCGTAGTTGATGGTCTCCTGGAGGTCGCCGTTCGGCGCCGCCGAGCCCGTGCCGGTCGGAGCCGCGTTGCCGGGCAGGTTGCCCTGGACGCCCGCGACGCCGCCGATCGATGAGTTGCCCTTCGTCGCATCGGCGCCGTGCACCGTGCGGCTCTCGCTCATCTTCACGCTCGCGTCGTTCGTCACGCTCTCCTCGAGCGTCTGGATCTTGCGGCGGTCGTACTCGACGTTCGTCTTCACGAGGACGTGACCCGCGCCGACCATCGTCTCGAGCAACGACTGCGTCGCCGCCGTGATGCTCTGCTCGGCCGTCGCCTCGGTATCGGTGCTGGTCTTCTCGGCGCTCATCGCGCCCCGCGGTCCGACGACCACGACCTTGGTCGGATCCATGTCGTGACCGACCGTCGCCGCGACGAGTGCGCGAATGCCGCTGACCTGCTCCGCCGAGACCTGCTGGCCGGGGCGGGGGATCAGGGCGACCGACGCGCTCGGTTCTTCATCGAGGTCCTTGATCGAGTTCTTGTGTCCGAACGTGATCGCGACGCGCGCCTGGTTGACCTGCGTCATCTCGAGGATGCTGCGGGTCAGCTCGTCTTGAATCGCGCGGACGTACATGACCTGCTGCTGGAGCTCGGTCTGACCGATGTTGTTGCCGTCGAACGCATCCCAGCCCTGGAGACCGAGGCCGACCGCGCCGATCGCACGCGCTTGCGCGACGTCCGCATCTTGAACTTCGATCTTGCCGCCATTCATCCGGGCGGCGATGCCACGTGCCTCGAGCTTCTGGAACAGCGACGTCGAATCACCCGCGCTGAGCGAGTCCATCACCGGCTGCCACGTCTCCGTCTTCTTCATCAGCGACGTGACGCCGACGAAGCCGGCGATGCCGAGGACGACCAGGATCGCGAGCGACCGGCGGCCCTTCGGCTGCTTGTCCCACAGCTCCTTGGTCTGCTTGAGAACGACGAAGACTTGGTTCGGTGATTTGGGAGCTTCGGGCATGGCGACTTACTCAGACCTGCGTGTTCATCAGCTCGTGGTAGGCCTCGAGCGCCTTGTTCTTCAACGTCACCGCGTAGCGGACGGCGATGCTCGCCTTCTCGCTCGCGATCACGACTTCGTGAATACCGACGCTCGGATCGTGATTCGCAAACCGCTCGGCCTGCGACGTCGCGTCCTTGTCGAGCTCCTTCGCATCGGTGAGCGCCTTCGAGAAGCTCTCGCCGAGGTCGGTCTCGGGCTTCGCGACCTTGTCGAGCTGCGGCAGCGGCTGGATCGCTTGTGCGCCGTATGCACGGTTGACGATGCTCATTTGCCAATCCCCAGGGCCTTCTCGGCCATGCTGACGGCGGTCGTCATCGTCGTGATGCCGGCTTCGTAGGCGCGCGAGGCGGTGATCATGTCGACCATCTCCTCGACGGGGTTGACGTTCGGATACGCGACGTAGCCCTGCGCATTCGCCTGCGGGTGACCGGGGTCGTACTCCATGCGGGGCGGAGCGGTGTCTTGCTTGATCGATGCGACCTCGACGCCCTTCACGGCGCCACCGAGCTCGCCCTCGGTGCCTGGAACATCGGTCGACTCGAGGACGACGTCCTTGCGCTTGTACGGGCCGCCGGCGGCGGTCTGCGTGGTTTGCGCGTTCGCGAGGTTCGACGACGCGATGTTCATGCGCGCGCGCTGAGCCGAGAGGCCCGACGCCGACACTTCCATCGCGGTGAAGAAGTCCATGTTGGTTCCGACTCTGGGCATCAGGTGCCGTCTCCTGCGGCGTAGCGAAGCAACGCGAGCCGGCGCGAGACGAGCTCGGCCGACGTCGAGTAACGGGCACGGTTGGCATCGATCTTCGCGAGCTCGCGTTCGAGCTGGACGTGATTGCCATCGGGAGTCTGGAGTTGCCCCTCATCGGAGAACTCCTTCGTGTAGGCCTGGCCTCCGGCACTGGCGATCTGGCCCGGCTCCGTGACGGTCAGGGTCTGCGCGTCATCCGCCGAGGTCGGGTTGAGGTCGAACGGGCGGTAGCCAGGGGTATCGACGTTGGCCACGTTGCCGGCGAGCACTGCATGGCGCTCGCGATGAAACGTCATCGCGGCTTGCAGCTTGTCGACGGTCGAGAATTCGTTGGCCACGGTAGGCCTCTCAGCAAGTGTCGGGCCGATCTCGGCATCAATCGCAAAGCCCACTTAGCTGGCTGATTTCGATCGCATGACTGGCACGTCGGCGACCTTGACGCCTTGACGGCTGGCGGCGTCGGCCGATCCAGCTCTCGTGACTGATCCGATCGCGCGAGCGGTGTTCGGCTTGATGTTCGAGTCGAGCAACGAAGCACTGTTCATCGCGGACCGGATGACGGGGCGGGTCGTGTCGGCGAATGTGCGCGTCGCCGAGCTACTCGCGCGCGACATCGGCGAGGTCCTCGGCCGCCGCATCGATCAATTGACGTTCGAGCCGCGCGACCTCACCTACGACGGCACGTACGAAGAGGTCGCGCTTCGCCGCGGCGACGACTATCCGGTGTTCGTCACGCTCACCGTGTCCCACATCCTGGGCACCGAGCACGGCGAGCTCACCGCGTTCGCCGCCCGCGATACGACCGAGCGCCGCATGCTCGAGAACGAGCTCGTCGCGAAGCACTCGGCTCTGTTCGCGGCGCACGCGGATCTCGAGGATCGCAATCGCAAGATCGCGCTGCTCGGCTGGCGCGCCGCGGTTGGCGAGCTCGTGGCCGGGGTCGCGCACCACCTCAACAACCCGGTCGGTGCGCTCCAGAGCACGACCCGGACCATGAGCACGCGGATCGCGAAGCTCCCGGCCGAGCAACGCGCCGACCTCGAGCCCCTGATCTCGCGGATCACGAAGATAGCGCTGCGGATCGAATCCAACGTCAACGCGATCGTGAAGGCCAGCCGGTCCGTGGCCAGCGATAGCCCACCGGCGGAGCAACCTCGCGAGCTCGATTCCGTGATCGGAGCGCTGACCCAGCGCTTCGACGACATTCCGACGAAAGATCCGTCATGAAGACCGCCCGAATCCTGATCGTCGATGACGACGACCACGTCCGCGATGCGCTCGTCGACGAGCTGAGCCCGACCTACATCGTCGAGGCCGTAGCGTCGGGCACCGAAGCGTTCGACGCGCTCGCGACGCAGCACTACGACGTCATCATCTCGGATCTCAAGATGCCGGATCACGACGGCATCGAGGTCCTCGAGTTCGCGCGCGATCACCAGCGCGATGCGGTCCGCGTGCTCCTCACCGGCTATCTCGACGAACGTGCGCAACGCGCGCTGCTCAGCCCGGATGCGCCGTACAAGGTCGGTAAGCCGTGGCACGACGAGATCGAGGTCGTCGTACGTCGTGCACTCGAGCAACGCGATGTCGCGCGCCGGTTGACCGCATCGGTCGTCGACGCGCTCAGCATGTCGAACTTCGACGACGAGCTCGCGAAGACCGAGACGCCACTCGAGCTCAGTGAAGCGGTCGTCCGCCGCGCACTGTCGGTCGAAGGCGTCACCGCAGCCGCGACGGTCGCGCGCTCCGGCGATACCGAGCATCCGTTCACCGGCGGCACGGTGCCGCGCGAAGGCTCGGGTTGGTACGTCGATCTTCCGATCGATGCCGATGGCGATCTTCGGTTGCGTGCGCGCGGCGCCGGTGAAAGCGCCCACCAGCTCGTGTCGTACATGGCGCACCGCGCGCAACGCCGCTGCGGCGTGCTCGAGGCCCGCGTGTCGTCCGTGGCGACCGGCTCGCAGGGCAACCGGATGAATCGGTTGATGCGCCAGGCGACGGTCGGTGCCCTGACATCGTCGCTGCTCCACGACCTCGCGTCGACGATGCAGACGCTGACGGTCGCGCTCAACGAGATCCAGATGATCGCGGCCGATGGCGACACCGCCGGGATGGCGGAGGCCGTCGCCGAGGCGTCGATGGCCGGCGACGAAGCGGTCCAGCTGTTCGTCCAGATGCGCAAGTTCATCCGCGGCGCCGAGGTCACGAACAAGCCGGTGCGCACGAAGAAGCTCGTCGAGCGCGCGGTCCGGCTCGCCGGCGGCTACGTCCGCGAGAAGTGCAAGCTCGAGATCGGCGAGGTCGCCGACGTGACCGTGATGATCGCGGAGCCGCTGTTCCTGCAGGTGCTCTGCAACCTGCTCCGCAACGCTGCGAATGCATCACCGCCGCACGGTGTCGTCGACCTGCGGTGCCGCGTCGTCGCCAACGAAGTCGTGTTCTCCGTATGCGACGACGGCCCGGGCGTGTCGACCGAGATCGGCGAGATCATGTTCGAGCCGTTCGCGTCGGGCACGCCCGAAGGCACCGGGCTCGGCCTCGCGATCAGCGCGTACGTCATGGAGCTCGTCCACGGCCGGCTGAGCTATCGCCGCGAGCCGAACCGAGGCGCCTGCTTCACGGCGGTGCTGCCGCTCTCAGACGCGACGGTGCGGTCGTCGTCGACGACGGACGAGCAGGCCACCCAGAGCGAGCCCGATCGGGAACAGCGCTGACGGCGAGCCGACGTTGCACGCGTAGTAGCTCGACTTGTTCGTGCCCGCGTCGTCTTGCGGCGGCAGCATGTCGGTGAGGCCTTCACCGATCAGCGGCACCACGGTCGTGCCGCCGTCGAAGATCGCGTTGAACTGAGCACTCTTGTCGCCGCCCGAGTGCGGATCGAGCACGACCAGCCACTGGATCGACTCGGCGGGCATGATCGTGAGATCCATCGGCTGGTCGACGACCGCGAAGTCAGCAGCGTCGGTGCCGCTGATGTTGACCGACGTGATCGTGACCGGCGAGTCGGTGCAGTTCGAGATCTGGACGTGCTGGCCGAGCGAGGTCTGGTTGATGAGATTTCCACCGAGGTCGACCAGCGGTGGGCCATTGACGCCGGCCGAGAGGCCGAGCATGTGCAGGTTGATCGTGTGCGGATCCGCCATCGGGATGTCGGTGCTGAGCACGAACGACGAATTCAGGTCTCCGTCCATCGTCGGGGCGGCGGCGATCGTCAGCTTCACCGTGTTCGCAGCGGAGCCCTGCACGGTCGCGGGCAGCGTCGGCGCGGTCAGCGTAAACCCCGTGGTGGCGTCCGGCATCGTCACGCCGGTCAGCTTGAACGAGCCTTCGTCGGCCGCGATCAGCGAGAACTGCTGGCTGTGAGTCTGGCCGATGCAGATCGGGCCGAGCTCGACGTTGCCGTCGGGCGTGAGCGACAGCGACGTCGTCACGGCTTTCGCGGCGATCGGCGTGTCGATCGTCTTGCCGTTGTCGTAGTCGATGTGGAGCATCCCGGCGACGTCGCCTTTGGCGGTCGGGCTGTACGACACGGTGACGGTCGCCTGGCCACCGTTCGCGGCGAGCATCGTGCCTGCGGGCGGCGCGCTGACCATATCGAACCCGGTGACCATCACGTTCTGGATGCTGGTCGCAGCAGCGCCGGTATTCGTGACCGTGATGTTCTGCGATTCGCTATCGCCGGTGCGGATCGTCGGCAGCACGGCAGGGCTCGGCGCGATCGCGAGGGCGCTGTCGATGCCGCTACATGAGAGACCGATATTGATCGACCCGTTCGTGGTGTCGTTATTCGAGATGTTGAGAGTGCCGTCGAGCGTGCCGGTGGCGGTCGGATGACAGGCCACGGTGACGCCCTCGCTCGTGCCGGCGGCGAGGCCATGCGACCCGGTGTTGCCGGCGACGGTGAAGCCCGCGCTCGCGGTGACCGAATTGATCGTCGCGGCCGAGCCGCCGGAGTTCGTGATCGTGACGCCGACGCCGGTCGACGCGGTGTTCACGCGCACGCCGCCGAAGTTGATGCTGCCCGGCCCCGCGGTGACATGGATCGGCGGTGGCGTGCCCGTCCCGTACAGCGTGAGCGTGGGCGAGCCGTTCGTCGTGTTCGCGGTGACGACACACGAGGTCGATGCGGCGACCGACGGATGAAACACCGCCGTGAAGTAATAGTCGTCGTCGGTGCAGATCTGACCGATCGGGCAGATGTATCCCTCGGTGAAGCACGTGGTCTCGCACGTCCGATAGGCGTAGCCCGGCAGCGTCGCGGTGATCGTGTAGTCCGGGCAGCTGTAGCTGAAAGAATTGATCGTGACCGACGAGTTGTTCAGGCTCGTGTGGACCGCGAACGTCAGCGTGTTCGAGGTCGATCCGACCTGCGTCGCGTTGAACGTCGAGGTGCCGTTTGTCAGCAGGATTCCCGCCGCCGGGGTGAGGAGCGGCTGCTCCTGGGAAGAGGTCGCGGCTTGGCACGCCGCGAGCCCCATTGCGATGCAAATCAGGCTACGCACGATGACAAGAATATCCGGTTTGACAGACGGGGTGGCAACCGCAATCATCCCCAGATGGCCGACGGCCTCATCGGCACCAGCGCCGGCAATTATCGGATCTTGGACAAGATCAGCGACGGTGGCATGGGCAGCGTCTATCGCGCCGAGCACACGCTGATCGGTCGCCTGGTCGCGGTGAAGGTGTTGCTCCCAGAGCTGACCGGCAACCGCGAGATCGTCGATCGGTTTTTCCGTGAGGCGAAGGCCACGACGGCGATCAAGCACCCCGGCATCGTCGAGGTGTTCGACTTCGGCTACCTCGAGACCGGGCTCGCCTACATCGTGATGGAGCTGCTCGAGGGCATGACGCTCGCGCGCCGGATCAAGATGCGCGGACCGATGCCGGAGGGTGAAGCCGCGGCGCTATTACGAGGTGTGTGCAGCGGCCTCGCGGCGGCACACGACAAGGGCATCGTTCACCGCGATCTCAAGCCGGATAACTTGTTCCTGGTTCAGGATCTCGACATCCCGAACGGCGAGCGGATCAAGCTGCTCGATTTCGGCATCGCGAAGCTGACCGATATCGGCTCCGCTCACGCGGCGACGAAGACCGGCGCGGTGATGGGAACGCCGACCTACATGTCTCCGGAGCAATGTCGCGGCAGCGGTGATGTCGACGCGCGCGCGGACATCTATTCGCTGGGCTGCATCTTTTATCAGCTGCTCACGGGCAAGCCGCCGTTCGCGAACGAAGGTGCCGGTGAAGTGATCGGCATGCACCTCTATGTTCAGCCGGAGCCGCCGTCTCGCCACGCGCTGGGGATTTCGCCGGATACCGAAGCGCTCGTGATGGCGATGCTCGCGAAGGATCCGAAACTACGGCCGCAGAGCGCGCGAGAGCTCGCGCAGGCGTTCGGTGCGGTCGCGCACGCGCACGGCTGGAACACGTCGTCGGGTGCAGCGTGGTCGGCGGACGGATCGCAGAGCTTCGCGCCGCAGTCGTACACGCCGAGCTATCTGCCGCCGCAGCCGACGCCGCGACCGCCGACCGCGTCGCCGAGTCAGCCGACGACGTTGAGTGGAGCGGCGAGTCAGTCGGTCGCGGCGCCGCCGAGGAGCAAGAAGGGGCCGATCCTCGCGGTCGTGGCGGCGCTCGCGATCGTCGGCGGTGGCGTCGCCTTCAGCGTGGCGAAGGGCAGCGACAAGCCCGCTGCACCTGCAGCTGCGGTGCAACCCGCACCTGCACCGGCGCCGCCGCCGCCGCCGCTCGTCGAAGTGAAACCGGTGGAGAAGCCCGCTGTCGTCGAGGTGCCGCCGCCCGTCGAAGCCAAGCCGGAGATCAAGCCGGAGGTGAAGGCGCCGGCGATCGCGAAGAAGAAGCCCGAAAAGAAGCTGGAAAAGAAACCGGTCGAAAAGAAGCCGAAGGACTCCGACTCGGGAGACCTTCCGGTCGAAACTGGCATCTAGATGGTTCGCGCTCTCGCTCTCGTTCTCGTCTGCATCGTCACCGCCGCCGCCTCCGCACAGCCCTCCGACAACAAGGTCGATGCGCAGTCGCTGATGCAGTCCGGTGTGAAGCTGCTCGAGGCGAAGGACTATCTCGGCGCGCTCGCCGTGTTCAAGACCGCGTACGAGCGGTTTCCGAGCACGAAGATCCTGCTGAACATCGGCACGACGCTGAAGTACCTCGACCGCGACGCGGACGCGGCGAACGCGTACCAGCGCTATCTCGACGCGAACGACGCCGATCCGAAGCGCAAGGCCGAGCTGGCCAAGCTCGTCGACAAGATCGACAAGACCACCGGACGCTACGAGATCACGCCGACGCCGTCGGACGCGACCGTCACGGTCGACGACGAAGACTCGCTGCACGTCGTGCGCGGCAAGGCCTGGCGCGTGACGCCCGGTCGCCACGCGGTGACCGTCAAGGCCGAGGGCTACGAGCCGAAGACCAAGTCGCTCGAGGTCAAGGCCGGCGAATCGATCGCGCTCGAGATCCAGCTCTCGCCGATCCCGAAACCGGCGCCCGCCGTGATCACCGTGGTCGAGCCGCAGAACAGGATCGTCGCGTCGCCGGTCGAGGAGGGCCCGCGCTCGCGGTTCGGCGCGATCGTGCTCGGCCACTTCGACATTCCGCACGGCGGTGCCGCGCTCGTCGGTGTCACCGCCGATGTGATCGATCGCGTCGAGGCGCGCGCGACCGCGATCCTCGGCCCGAAGGTCGGCGCATATGCCGGCGCGACGTTCTCGTTCCTCACCGAGCGCTATCGCCCATACATCTCGGCGGGCGTGCCGGTGTTCTTCTCGTCGGGCGCGCGCTACGGCATCCGCGGCGCGGCCGGTCTCGAGTGGATCGTCAATCGCCACTTCGCGTTCGTGGTCGAGGCGGGCGTCGAGCACGAATTCAATCTCGAGATGGGCGTGACGAAGGCGACCGTGTTCGTGCCGGCCGCTGGCGTCATCGGCCGGCTGTAGCTACAGCGGCAGCGTCGCGATCGCGTGCGGCGACGTGACCCCCACCCCCCGAGGTATCAGGGCGAGACGACGGTGATTCCGACTTTCGCGGTCTGATCGAACGCACGCGCGGTGATGACGACCTGACCGGCCGCGACGCCCATGACCTTCTGGATGCCTTGATATGGCACCAGCATCACGATCCCTTCGGGATCCACGCTCCACGATGCATCGACAGGGGGCGGACTGGCCGTCGTGCCGTCTTGCATGTAGGCGGTGATGAACGTCATCTGACCGGTCGCGATCGAGAACGAGTCTGGCTTCACCATGAGCGTTCCGGGAGGACTGTCCGTTCCGCAAGCGAACAGCATCGTCAGCATCGTCAATCCACCGAGCAGGAAGGGCCGCATCCCATGATGGTAAGCGTCAACGCTGCCGGGTGGGAGTTTTGGCGCTATCACGAACTGCCCGAAACCACGGCCCAATCGAATTGGCATCACCGGTGCTTTAGCGGTGTTCGCGATGACCGATTACAGCCGCGAAGTAACGAGCCCGATGGTGGGACAGGCAACCCCGCGCCGGAGGCGACGTAGCGGCTCGACGTCCTTGCAGTTCGGCGACTACCGGATCCTCGGCATCATCTCGCGGGGCGGGACCAGCGGCGTCTACCTCGGCGCACACGTCGCCACGCACGAGCGCCGCGCGCTCAAGATCCTCGACCCGATCTGGCACAAGCACCACGACATCATCGACCGTCTGTTCGCCGAGCACCAGATCGCCTCTGCGATCTCGCACCCGGGCCTGCTCGAGATCCAAAGCTTCGGTCGCGCGCCCGATGGGACGCCCTACCTCGTGATGGAGCTGCTCGACGGCGAAAACCTCGGCGAGCTCGTCGAGCGCGGCCGCGTCGTCACCGGTGCGATCGCCGCGATCGGTGCGCAAGTCGCCGACGCCGTCAGCGCGATGCACGAGCGCGACATCGTCCATTGCGACATCAAGCCCGACAACGTGTTCTTGCTCTACGAGCGTGGCCTCGAAGGCTGGCCGCGGATCAAGGTGATCGATTACGGCGTCTCGCAGCACGCGGACGCGCAGCACAGTGACGCGATCGCGGGCACGCCGTCGTGCATGGCGCCCGAACAGTGGCGCGGCGCTCCGACCGCGAAGTCCGATGTCTACGCACTCGGCTGTCTCCTCTACTGGCTCGTCACCGGCGCACCGCCGTTCACCGGCCCGCTCCCGCAACTCATGCTCTCGCACTCGAATCTGCTCCCTCAGCGGCCGTCGGAGAAGCGCGAGCTTCCCGCAGAGCTCGAGCGCCTGATCATGCGTGCGCTGTCCAAGGACCCCGCGATGCGCCCGACGATGCGCGACATGGCGCGCGACCTCTCGGCGCTCGCCGCACAGTATCCCACCGGCGAAGTCTCCCAGCTGCTGGAAGTGGCCGCGGGCTAAGCCCTCGACGCGGGATTGTCCCGGTCGAATCGGACCTTGTAATGCTCGGTATCGTAATCGTCTTCGGCGCCATCTGCGGCGGCTTCGCGATGGCAGGCGGCCACTTCGGTGTGCTGATCCAGCCGTCGGAGTTCGTCGTCATCCTCGGCGCCGCGGTCGGCGTGCTGATCGCATCGTCTCCCGGCCTGATGAAGAAGCGGGTGATGACCGCGCTGAAGTCGGCGATGAAGGATGCGATTCCGAAGAAGGGAGATTACCTCGATCTCCTGAAGTGCCAGTACGAGCTGCTGATGCTCGCGCGCCGTCAGGGCGTGCTCGCGCTCGAAGCGCACGCGAACGATCCGGCCAAGTCCGACATCTTCAAGAAGTACCCGAGCCTCGCGAAGGTCGGCCACTCGCAGCAGTTCCTCACCGAGGCGCTGCAGCAAGTGATCAACGGCGTGTCGCCCGATGATCTCGAATCGTTGCTCGAGGCCGAGATCGAGACGCTCAAGTTCGAGGGTCACCTCGCGACCGGTCTCGTCAAGAACATCGGTGACGCACTGCCGGGCATCGGCATCGTCGCCGCCGTGCTCGGCATCATCGTCACGATGGGTCACATGGACGCGCCGCCGGCCGAAATCGGTCACCACGTCGCCGCGGCGCTCGTCGGTACGTTCCTCGGCATCTTGATGTGCTACGGCGTGCTCCAGCCGCTCGCGACCAACGCGGAGACCCAGGAGACCCACCTGTTGCGGTTCCTCGCGGTGATCAAGTCCGCGATCGTCGCATCGGCCCGTGGCGTCGCGCCGCCGACCGCCGTCGAGTTCGGCCGCAAGATGATCTTCTCCGACGAGCGTCCGAGCTTCACCGAGCTCGACAAGGCGCTGCAGTCGATCAAGGGCTAGCGAGAGTCAACGATGGCCGAACCGCCGAAACGCAGAGTCGTCAAGAAGGTCGATGGCCACGGTCACCACGGTGGCGCGTGGAAGGTCGCCTACGCCGACTTCGTCACGGCGATGATGGCCCTGTTCATGGTGCTCTGGCTGCTCGCGTCGTCGGACTCGCAGACGCGCAAAGAGATCGCGAACTACTTCCGGACCGGCATCATGCCCGAGGGCAGCTTGTCGATGAATCGCGCCGCCCAGATCACGCCCTCGGTGATCGAGGTCGCGCCGAGCCCGCCCCCACCGGGTCAGGCGTCGCTCGCCGAAGACACGGCGACGTCGCTGCGCAACGAGATGGTTCGGCTCGGCACCATCGACGCGACGCTGCACGAGATCTTGAGAGGCGTCAACATCACGGTCACGCCCGACGGTGTGCTGATCGAGATCGTCGATCAGGGCAACGGCCTGTTGTTCGACCTGTCGTCGTCGAAGCTCAAGGAGCCGTTGATCGAGCTCTTGAAGAAGATGTCGCCGATCCTCGACGACGTCGATGCGAAGATCGAGGTCAACGGCCACACCGACGCGAGCGCGTTCGTGAAGGGCAGCAAGTTCTCGAACTGGGACCTCAGCTACCAGCGCGCGGAAGCAAGCCGCGAGGTCCTCGTCGAAGCGGGTCTCGACGACAGCAAGGTCGCCGGCGTCTTCGCTCGAGGAGCGAGCCAGCCCTACATCAAGACCAATCCGTACGCTCCGGAGAACCGCCGGATCTCGATCCTCGTCAAGACCGTCAAGTCCGCCGTCAAAGCGACGAAGGATTTGAAGGACGAGGATGCCGCAAACGTGCTGAAGGATTGAGCCTCGTGTCGACAGGGACCGGCACGTCGCTCGCAATGGAGGTGAGCGTGCGCTTCGCGGTGATGATTCTGGTTTTGTCGGCGGCCTCTGCTCACGCAGACCCGACGGCACCGTTGTGGGATGCCGAGCTCAGGCTTGGCTACGGGCTGCAAGTCTCGAGCGGCGACGGGATGACCGCCCCGCGCGCGGCCCCGCTGACCGTCGAGGGGCTCGCCGCGTTCGCGCTGCAAGACGACCCGCTGGTCTACGCGTACGCGGGCGGCGTCGTCGAGACGCTCGATCGCAGCGCGATCGGTGCGAGTGGTGGCGTCCAGGTCGAGTCGGGCCCGATGCGCCTGCGCGGTGGCGCGGTCTACTTCTTCGCGCCGTACACGCTGTTCGGGGCAACGGCGAGTGGCGGTGGCTGCCATCGCCTGGGCAAGACGCTGCGCGCGTGCGCGGATGTCGCGCTGACCGAATATTTCGCCGGCACGGATCTCGTGCAGGGCCACGCCGCGACCCAGGTCCAGCTCGTGCTCGGGATGGTGTTCGATGGCAACTAGACTGTTCGCGTTCGTTCTCGTGCTTTGCACGTTGGGCGGATGTCACGATGACGTGTGCGCGCGCAAGAGTGATTGCGCGCATGGCCTGACGTGCTCTGCCGAGGGGTTGTGCGTGGCGGCGCCGGATGGTGGGGTGTCGGAACAACCAGTGACGGATGCGGGACCCGACGCCACAGATGGAGGCATGTGATGGTGCGTGAAGACACCGGTCAGATCTCGAAGGCGATCGACGGACTGCCGACACTGCCGGTGGTGGCGTTGAAGCTCGGCGAAATCATCCATTCGAAGAACGTCAACGTCAATCAGATCGCGGAGCTGCTGAAAGCCGATCCCTCGATCTCGGCGAAGCTGTTGCGGCTCGTCAACTCGCCGTACTTCGGCATCCCGGGCGGCGTCTCCGATGTCGCCCGCGCGATTCCGTTCGTCGGTTTCAACACGCTCTACCAGCTCGTCCTCGGCATCTCGGTGCTCGAGGCCTTGAACGTCCCCGGTGGCGCCCGCTCGCTCTGGATGCACTCGCTCACCGTCGCGACCGCCGCGAAGGAGCTCGCGAACGAGCTGCGCTGTCCCGACGACGGCGCGTGCTTCACCGCGGGCCTGCTCCACGACATGGGCAAGATCGCGCTCGCGAAGATCGCGCCGGATCGGTTCGCCGAGGCGTGTGCGCTCGTGATGGAGCAGGGTGTCCCGCAAGACGAAGCCGAGCGCCGCGCCGGCATCGCGCCGCACGATCGAATCGGCGCGCACCTCGCGAAGCAGTGGCGGTTCCCCGCGAACCTCGCGACGCCGATCGAGCAACACCACGGCATTCATCAGGCCAAAGTGCGCGACCGGCTCGCGCCGAACCTGCGCACGATCACGGAGATCGTCGCGGCCGCCGACTTCGTCGCGCATGAAGTGGCGAAGGAGCACGCCGATATTCCGAACACGATCGGTGCGGACCTCGAAGTCAACGAGCTTCTCGAGCGCAACGGCTACACCGGCGCGAAGCTGCAGGGCCTGTGCGATCGCACGCTCAAGGCGCTCGAGAAATCGAAGATGTTCATCTCCATCGTCGAGGGACCCGAGCTCAGGACCAAGGCCAGCTAGGTCAGCTACGCTCCGTGCGTGCGGCACGTCGAGTCGACCGGATCCGGACCGCCCGTGTTGCTGTTGCATAGCTCCGGGATGTCGGGCCGGCAGTTCGCGAAGCTGATCCCGAAGCTGGTCGACGCGGGCTACCGCGCCGTCGCGATCGATCTCGCAGGTCACGGCCGCTCGCCGGCGCTTGCCGAGGGTGCCGGCTTCGGCTGGCGCGACGATGTCGAGTCCGTGCTCGCGTTGATCACCGAGCCGAGTCATCTCGTCGGTCATTCGTATGGTGGGCTCGTCGCGCTCCACGTCGCGCTCGCCTCTGCCGATCGCGTGAAGGGCCTCGTGCTCTACGACCCGGTCGCGTTCGGCATCCTCGAAGACGACGACGCGGACGTGATGGCGACGCTCTCGCAGATCGAGCTGAGCGGCGGCGCGACGCTCTCGACGCGCGACGAGTGGCTGCGCTCGTTCGTCGACTACTGGGGCGGGCAGGGCGCGTGGCAAGCCCTCCGCGAATCGGCGCGCGACGAGTTTCGCCGCGTCGGCTGGGCGGTGCGCGAAGGCGTGCGCACGTTGATGACCGATGCGACGAAAGCCGCTGTGTACGCCGCGCTCCCGCCGCTCGCATTGCTCACCGGCGAGCACACGCCCGTCGCCGAGCGCCGCGTGATCGACCGGCTCGCTGCCGCGACCGGCGCGTCGGTGTCGGTGATCGCGGGCGCCGGTCACATGGGACCGCTCTCGCACGCCGATGCGGTCAACGCGCGGATCGTCGAGTTGCTGCGCGCTCTCTAGTAGAAGCCTTCGCGGCGCGCGTAGCGCTCGTCGCGTGCGCGATCGTATTCGTCGCCGTCGAAGTCGTCGCCGCGGATCGCGCGCAGGATCTGGCCGCTCGTCGGGATCTCCGACTGCGGAAGGTGGCGCGCCGGATCCCACAGATGCGACCGGATGAACGCCTTCGGGCACTGCGTGTATGCCTCCGCGATGTCGACGAGGATGCCGAGCTTCGGTGACTTGCCTTCGACCGCGGATGGCGCGAGCAGCTCGACATCGGTGACGAGCGTCGCTCGGCCGTTGACCCGGAACGAATCGCCGAGCCCGGGCAGCACGAACAGGATCGCGATCCGGGGGTTCGCGAGGATGTTGCGCAGCGTGTCGGCGAGCCGGTTGCCGGGGCGATCCGGTACGAGGAGCGTTCGGTCATCGAGGATCCGGACGAACCCCGGCGGGTCACCTCGCGGGCTGACATCGCACTGGCCGCTCGCGTCACAGGTCGCGAGACAGATGAACGGAGACAGCTCGACGAAGCACCGCGTCGCGGCGTTGAGTCGGTCTGTGATCTTGGAGACGACGACCGGCTGCGGATCTCCAAGGAGCGCGCGGAGCTCTGCCTCGGAGTCGATCGTCTGGGTCGAAAGGCGATGGGCCATGGCGCGCAGTATGTCGAACGATTCCGCGGTTTGTGAAGAGACAGATGTCGTGGTTGACGCGCCGCGTGTCCCACCTCGACGGAGATCGGAGCAGAGGCGTATCGCGACGGTCACATCGGTACACGTGACGACCTGTCTCAGCTACATGCAATTGAATTGCGATCGAAGTTCCATCAACAAAGCTCCCGGAATGACATCAGCTATCCCGATGATCGATGCGATCTATCACCGAGTGTAGATCGCGATACTCGAACCTCGGCGATTCGCACCTACATCAGCGGTGCAGGGTCGACATTGTTTGACATCAAACCATGGCAAGTGGCGTTCGCCATCCCACATCGCGCAGCTGGGGCGACCTAACCGATCTCCTGTCAGGCAGCGCGTTCACACTCACCCGGTCATTACGCATGTTGTGCACGGGCCTATGGCACTAGGCATGAAGTTGCGGATGACCATGACGAGACGTCGCTGGTCCATTCGCACAGTGCTGCTCATCTCTATCGCCGCGTGTAATCCGTTCGGCCCGGAAGCACCAAAGGAGGATCCCGATAAGCCGACCGTTCCTGGCGACGTGAGCGATGCGTTGAACGCACTGCCCGAGGCCACGGTTCTGCAATGGACCAACGACGGCTTGCCTACGTACATCGTCGGCGAGATGGCAAAGCTCGACAACATGAGCGACGACATGCAGCAAGCGCAGACGACCCTGGTCGCCGCGCTGCCGCCGATCCTGAAGCCGTTCCGGCTCACCACGGATCAGCTCAAGGTCCAGCGCATGACCACCGACGATCAGGGTGATCGCCACTTCCGCTATCAGATGGTTCACGACGGACTGCCGGTGATCGGCGGAGATTTCGTCGTGCACGTCGATGTGAAGGGCGCGATCTACTCGGTCAACGGCTCGGCGCGCGGTGACATCCCGGCGTCGCTCGGCTCGCACGCGGTGACCGAGGCCCAGGCGCTCTCGGCGATCCCGCACGACACCCGCTTCACCGGCCTCACGGCAGCGCCGGCGACGCAGGTCTACATCGAGACCGCCGACGGCGCGTTCCACAAGGCCTACGAGACGGTCGTCTCGGGCATGCGCGGCACGGACCCCGCGTATGACAAGGTCTACGTCGACGTCGACACCGGCACGATCGTCGCGGACTACCCGCAGATCATGTTTGCCGAGAACCGCACGATCTACTCGGCGAACAACGGCACCACCTTGCCGGGCACGCTGAAGCGCAACGAGGGCCAGGCGGCCGGCACCGACGTGGACGTCAACGGTGCCTACGACGGCACGGGCGACGCGTATGAAGGCTACAAGGCATGGTTCAACCGCGACTCGTTCGACAACGCGGGAGCTGGCCTGAAGTCGACCGTTCACTACAACAACAACTACTGCAACGCGTACTGGAACGGAGGCAACGCCACGTCCGGTCAGATGGTCTACGGCGACGGCGACTCGTCGCAAGGGTGCTCGCCGCTCGCTCGCGCGGTCGACGTCACGGGCCACGAGCTCACGCACGCCGTCACCCAGTACGAGTCGGGGCTCAACTACTCCGGCGAGTCGGGCGGCATGAACGAGTCGATGTCCGACATCTTCGGTTCGTGGATCGAAGCGTGGGTCGCCGGCGGCAAGAGCGGCACGAACGTGGTGGTCAGCAACGCCACGACCTGGACGATCGGCGAGCAGGTCATCTCCGGTGGTCTGCGCTGGATGTACGATCCTGCCAAAGACGGCGCCTCGGCGGACGTCTGGTCGGCCTCGGTCGGCAACCTCGACGTCCACTACTCGTCGGGCGTCGGCAACCTCGCGTTCTACCTGCTCTCGCAGGGCGGCACCCATCCGCGCGGCAAGACGACCACCGTCGTCCCCGGCATCGGCCTCGAGAAGGCGATCCGGATCATGTACAAGGCGCAGACCGATATCCTGACCTCGACGTCGAACTACAAGTCGCTGCGCACGGCGATGGAGCAGGCGGCGCTCTCGCTGTACTCGGACACGGAGCGCAACGCGGTCAGCTGCGCGTACGAAGCGGTCAAGGTCACCTCGACCTCGACGTCGTGCGGCACCGGCGGTAACGGCTCGGGCAGCGGCTCGGGCTCGGGCTCGGGTTCAGGCAGCGGCTCGGGCTCGGGCAGCGGCTCGGGTGGCGACGGCACGCTCGCGAACAACGTGCCCGTGAGCGGCGTCAGCGGCGCGCTGAACAGCCAGGAGTTCTGGTCGATGGCAGTGCCGTCGGGCCAGAGCACGCTGACGTTCACGATCAGCGGCGGCACCGGCGACGCGGACCTCTACGTCAACGTCGGCAGCAAGCCGACCCTGAACACGTACACCTGTCGCCCGTACATCACCGGCAACACCGAGACCTGCACGATCACGTCGCCGGCCGCGGGAACGTACTGGGTGATGTTGAACGGCTATGCCGCGTACTCCGGTGTCACGCTGAAGGGCGCGTACAGCACCAGCGGCGGTACCGGCGACCCGTACCTCAACAATGGCAGCGCGGTGACGGGCATCAGCGGAGCGAAGAGCTCGAACCAGTACTGGCGCGTGAACGTCCCCGCGGGTCACACGCTGACCGTGAAGATCACGGGCAGCAGCAGTGCCTCCAGCGACGCCGATCTCTACACCCGCGTCGGCGCCCGGCCGACCACGTCGACCTACGCGTGCCGTCCATACCTCACCGGAAGCAATGAAACGTGCACGAGCACGGTGACCACCACCGGTGACACGTACGTGATGCTCCGCGGCTACACGGCCTACAGCGGCGTGAGTCTCGTCGCTACCTACTGACGCAGGCTCCCCCAGCCACGCGTCGCGCCCTCGGTCGGAAACGACCGGGGGCTGCTTATTTTCGGGCGCTTGGATACCGTGCGCCCATGCTCGAATTTGTAGAAACTGCGGCAGCGCGCGAAGCGACCGGTGTGCGCATGGTCGTGTCCGCCGTCGTGCCGAGCCCGTGGTCCGAGGCTGCGAAGGGCGTGTTCCGACTCGCGCAGATTCCAGTGCTCGCCGTGCGTGCGATGCCGCGCGACAAGACGCTGCTCGAGTGGACCGGCGTCGATCACGTGCCGGTCGTGCTGCACGGCAAGGAGCCGGCGCGCACGTGCTGGTCGCAGATCGTCGGGCTCGCGGCGAGGCTCGCACCCGGCACGCTGCTACCGGCAGATCCGGTTGCGCGCGCCGACGCGATGGGCCTGCTCGACCTGATCGCCGGCGAGGACGGGCTCGGCTGGAACGGCCGGCTCGCGATGATCGACGCGAGCCTCTCGAGCGACGGCACGCGCGGCTTCCCATCGCAACTCGCGGGCTATCTCGGCAAGCGCTACGGCTACACCACGGCGATCGCCGAGGGCCTGCGCGCGCGGGTGATGGCGCAGCTCGCGACGCTGGGCGCACGGTTGGGAGCGCGCCCGTACTTCGGCGGCGAGCATCCGAACGCGGTCGATGTCTACCTCGCGACGTTCCTGACGCCACTCGTACCGATCAGTGAAGCGGATTGCCCGCGCATGGTCCCACCGTTGCGCGCTGCGTTCGCGACGGCAGCCGAAGCGTTCGGTGCGCTCGTCGCGCCGGAGCTCCTCGCGGTCCGCGCGCGGATGTTCGAGCACCACCTGCCGTTCCCGATCGAGATCTAGCCGCGCCAGCCTCGCCAGCCTCGCCAGCCGGGCCAGCCGCGCCAGCCGCGCCAGCCGCGCCAGCTACGCGAATGTTCCGTGGAACGTGATCGGCACGTGGTGGTCGATCCACACCTTCGCGACGGGCCCGTCGGGGATCCGCGCGACGTCGTAGATCGCGACGAACGCACGGTCGTGCTCGTGGCAGAGTGCGAGCAGCGAGCCGTCGACGTACAGCGGTTCGGTCGCGCGCTGGTGCGAAGGCAGCTCGTGCGCGCTGATCTTGCCGCGCGCATCGATCGAGCCGATCGCGGTGAGCTGGCCGAACGCGGCGAACGCGAGAGCGTGCTCGCGACCCTTGTCGGCCGGCGCGACCGACGGGAACTCGCAATCGCGATCGGAGAGCTGCTCGGAGCGCAACGTCTTCGCCGCGAGGTCGATCGTCGCTCGGTGATAGCGGCCTGCGGAGAGCGCGGCGCGATCCTCACCCTGCGAGTAGCCACCGATCTTGTAGAACGTGTCGTAGCTGGGGTAGCGCGCGTAGTCGATCACGAGCTCCTTACCGCGCGAAAAGCCGTTCGCGAAGTGCCACTGGAAGAACGAGTCGGTCGTGAACCGGATGATCTCGCTCGGGTTCGCGATGTCGACGCAGATCACCTCGGTGCCGAGCTCCGGCTTCCACGTCACGAGCTTCGAGAAGTCGCCGAGCTGGAGTAGCGCGCGCGGGATCGAGACCCGGATCGGCGAGACGAAGAACACGAGGTGGGTCTCGGTCGCGATGAAGTCGTGCAACATCGTCGCGCCGGCGAGCGCGACCGCGGCGAGGTGGCGCGGCGCGCCGGCGTCGGGGAGGGCGTAGCAGTGCAGCTTCGTGACCCGGCCGTACTCGAGGCCGAAGTTGTACGTCGTCGCGTGCGCGGTGACGCGGTGCGGGTGCGCCGAGAACGCGCCGGCGATCACGCCGAGGTCGCTCTCGCCGACGAGCTCGAGCGTGCGCGGATCGAGCTCGGTCGGCTTCGCCCCCTCCATCAGCGCGAACAACCGGTCCTGCCACATCATCACGCTCGTGTTCGCGGTGTTCTTCTGCTTGCCGCGCAGCACGTTCGCGATCTTGCGCGGCCATGGCGCCGACAGGCCGTAGAGCATCTTGCCGGCGGCACGCTCCTCGGCGAGACCAACCGTGTTCGTCACGAGCGATGCACCCGAGGCGTTACCGGCATCGAACCGGATCGCGGTGACCGCGCCGTCGCCCTCGAACGGGTGCGAGTAGCTGCGGCCGAACTGGCTGAACAACCCGGGGCCGTTGCGGTACAGCGTGCCGCGGAGGTTCGCGGGTAACTTGCCCTCGATGCGCAGCGGCTCGAAGCCATGCTCGCGACCGAGACTCTTGGACCACATGTCGAGCGAGAGGGTGTCGACGGCGGCGGGAGACTTGATAGCTGCGACCATGTGAACGTTGTAAACATAGTGACCTTGACCGGCAAGAGAAAAATGTGAACAATGTGAACATTGGCGACCAAGAAGGCGTATCACCACGGGAATCTCCGTGCGGCACTGGTCGCGGCGGCGCTCAAGGAGATCGCGAAGAGCGGTCCGGATGCGTTCTCGCTGCGCGGCGTGGCGCGGCGCGCCGGCGTTTCGGCCCCCGCGGTGTATCGCCACTTCGCCGATAAGGAGGAGTTGCTCGCGGCGGTCGCGGCGGAGTGCTGGGACCAGATCCGAGCGACGATGCTCGCCGCGATCGAAGCTGCGCCGGACGACGCGCTCGAGAAGTTTCGCGCGACCGGCATCGCGTACGTGACGTTCGCGGTCGAGCATCCCGAGCACTTCCGCGCGATGTCCGTCCCCGGCTTGTTCGAACGGATGCCGGGCGATCGGGTGGAGCGCGCGAGCGCGTGGGCCAGCGAGGAGCGTGCAGCACTGCAGCGCGCGCAGGACGCGGGCCAGATCGCCGCGATCCCACTCGACGACGTCATGCTCGCCGCGACGAGCCTGACCCATGGCGTGGCGACTCAGATCGTCGAAGGCAAGTTCGGCAAGGTCGACGTCGCGCGCGCGACAGAGCTCGCGATCGCGGCGACCGCAGTGCTCGGCGCCGGGCTCGTACCGCGCAGCGAGCCGTGGCAGGACCCGCGGACGGGGCGCGAGATCGCAGGCCGCCGCCGTTAGCGGTGCGTGGCGAAGCGGTCCGCGTTCATGACCTTCGTCCACGCGGCGACGAAGTCACGCACGAACTTGGTCTTCGCGTCCGAGCTCGCATAGACCTCTGCGAGGCTGCGCAAGATCGAGCTCGATCCGAACACGAGATCGACGCGCGTCCCGGTCCACTTCACGGCGCCGGTCTTGCGGTCGGTCCCCTCGAACAGGTCCTCGGCCTTCGAGGTCGCCTTCCACTGCGTCGCCATGTCGAGCAGGTTGACGAAGAAGTCGTTCGTCAACACGCCCGGTCGAGTCGTCAGCACGCCGTGCTTGCTACGACCGACGTTGGTGTCGAGCACGCGTAGGCCGCCGACGAGCACGGTCATCTCCGGCGCGGTCAGCGTCAGGAGCTGTGCGCGATCGACGAGCAGCTCTTCGGCCGAGACCGAGTAACGATCCTTTTCGTAGTTGCGAAAGCCCTCGACGATCGGCTCGAGCACGTCGAACGAGTCCACGTCGGTCTGCGCCTGCGTCGCATCGGTCCGGCCCGGCGTGAAGGGAACGGTCACGTCGACGCCACCGGCCTTCGCCGCTTGCTCGATCGCAGCGCCGCCGGCGAGCACGATCAGATCCGCGAGCGAGATCTGGTTCGCACCGGCCGCGTTGAACGCGTGCCGGACCTGCTCGAGCTTCGCGAGCACGGTCGCGAGCTGTGCCGGCTCGTTGACCGCCCAGTCCTTCTGCGGCGCGAGCCGGATCCGCGCGCCGTTCGCACCGCCGCGCTTGTCGGAACCGCGGAACGTCGAAGCCGACGCCCATGCCGTGGTCACGAGCTGCGAGACCGTGAGCCCCGACGCGAGGATCTGGTGCTTCAGCGCGGCCAGGTCCTTGTCGTCGACGAGCGGATGCGACGGAGCGGGCAGTGGGTCCTGCCAGATCAGCTCCTCTTTCGGGACCTCCGGACCGAGATACCGTGCCCGCGGACCCATGTCGCGATGCGTGAGCTTGAACCACGCGCGCGCGAACGCGTCGGCGAATTGATCCGGGTTCGCGAGGAACCGCCGCGAGATCTTCTCGTACGCGGGATCGAAGCGCAGCGCGAGGTCGGTGGTCAGCATGCCGGGTGCACGGCGCTTCGTCGCGTCGTGTGCCTCCGGCACCGTGTTGTCGCCGGCGCCGCTTTTCGGCTGCCACTGCTGCGCACCGGCCGGGCTCTTCGTCAGCTCCCACTCGTATTCGAACAGGTGCTCGAAGAAGTCGTTGCTCCACTTCGTCGGCGTCGTCGTCCACGTCAGCTCGAGACCGCTGCTGATCGTGTCGCCGCTGTGGCCCTTGCCATGCGTGCTCGCCCAGCCGAACCCCTGGTGCATGACGGTCGCGGCCTCCGGATCGAAGCCGACGTACTTGCCCGGGTCGCCGGCGCCGTGCGCCTTGCCGAACGTGTGCCCGCCAGCGATCAGCGCGACGGTCTCTTCGTCGTTCATCGCCATGCGCGCGAACGTCTCGCGAATATCGCGTGCGGCCGCGAGTGGATCCGGCTTGCCGTTCGGACCCTCCGGGTTGACGTAGATCAGGCCCATCTGGACCGCGGCGAGCGGCTTCTCGAGATCGCGGTCGCCGGAGTAGCGCTTGTCCTCGAGCCACTTCTTCTCGGAGCCCCAGTAGACGTCCATCTCGGGCTCGTAGATGTCTTCGCGGCCGCCGCCGAATCCGAACGTCGGCAAGCCCATCGACTCGAGCGCGACATTGCCGGCGAGGATCATCAGATCGGCCCACGAGATCTTGCGGCCGTACTTCTGCTTGATCGGCCACAGCAGGCGGCGCGCCTTGTCGAGGTTGACGTTATCGGGCCACGCGTCGAGCGGCGCGAACCGCTGGCTACCCTTGCCGGCGCCACCACGGCCGTCGCCGGTGCGATACGTGCCGGCGCTGTGCCACGCCATGCGGACGAACAGCGGGCCGTAGTGACCGAAGTCCGCCGGCCACCAGTCCTGCGAGTCGGTCATCACCGCGTGGAGGTCCTGCTTGAGCGCGGCGTAGTCGAGCGACTCGAACTCGCGCGCGTAGTCGAAGTCGCGATCCATCGGGGTGGAGAGCGGCGAGCGCTGGTGCAGCGTCTCGAGCCGCAGCTGATTGGGCCACCAGTCGCGGCTCGACGTCCCGGGTCCAGCCTGGTGCTTGAACGGACACTTGGATTCACTTGCCATGCAAGGAATCTAGACCGCTCGCGGTGATAAGGACAATCACTCGATCGAGTAGCTCTGATAGGCCCAGACTATCGGCGGCTAGAACGTCATCCGGGCGAAGTGCTTCGGTACGATCACGCGGGTCTGCGGCGAGCAGCGTCCAAGCTCGGCGACGAAGCCCTGGACGTCGTCGCTCGGCGGCTGATCGGCGGGGGCGTGGCGCCAGTCGTCGAAGTGCGTGACGAGCACGATGGGCGGATCGCCGAGCAGGTGGACGAGCCGGCAGCTGTAGTCGCGGATCTGGTCGCGCAGGCCCGGCGCGAGGATCGCGATCTCCGGGTGGAGGCCGGCGAGCTCGCGCTCGACGAAGTTCGCGGTGTCGAGGACGAGGACCTCGTGGCCGGCGATCCGGAAGAGGTATCCGAACGTGCCGCCGGCCCTGTAGCCGGCTTGCGGCATCGGCAGCTGCGGTGAGTCGACGACCTCGCCGAGCGTGTCCGCGGCGCCGATCATCGAATGGAGGCTCGGGATCACCCGGACCGAGAAGCCTGGGCGCGCGAGGTCCTCGCCGCCGGCGATGCCGGTGAGCTGTGTAGTGGGCACACCCGACGCGATCGCGACGCGGATCGTGCTGAGGCTACCCATCAGCTCGGCACCGGTCCGCTTCGCGACCTCGGCCGCATCGAGCAAGTGATCGAAGTGCGAGTGGCCGATGACGATCAGGTCGGCGTGCGCCGGCGCATGCGCGGCGATCGCAGTCGCGTCGGGGACGAGCGGCTGGTTCGCGTCGGCGGGGCGCGAGAAGTACGGATCGGTCAGGATCGTCTTGCCCGCGGCCTCGATCTGCCAGCCGGCGACGCCGAGATAGGTCAAAGCGATCGGCTCGCGCGGAACGGTCGGGACCAGTGAAGCGGAGTGCGCGCAAGCGGCGAGGAGGAGCCACAGCCAAGGTCTCATCGGCAGCGCAAACGCACGCACGGGCTCGGATATTTCGCGCAAGCTTGACATCGTATCGTGATGCATTACGATATATCGCGTTAGTATGAGACAGAACAGAATCGAACGGCGTCGCCACCGCGGCGCTCGCCACCACGACAACTCCGAACGCGGCTTTCGCCGCATGCGCCACGGTGACGTGCGCGCCGCGCTACTTCTCGCATTGAAAGAAGGACCCGCCCACGGCTACGAGCTCGGCCAGCGCCTCGAGCGCGCGAGCGGCGGGGCATGGCGCCCGAGCCCGGGCTCGATCTACCCCACGCTGCAGGCGATGTCCGACGAGGACCTCGTGACGGCAACCGATCGCGATGGCAAGCGGGTCTACGAGCTCGACCGCCGGGGCCTCGCGGCTCTCGAAGAGCGCGCCCAGCGCGGCGACGAGATGCCGTGGCAAGCCGCGAGCGACGCTCCGAGCTCCGAGCTCAAAGAAGCCGTGCTCGCACTCAAGCTCGCGGCGAAGCAGATCGGCGCGATCGGCACCGCCGATCAGGTCGCGAGAGCGACCACGATCGTCGTCGAAGCGCGCCGCCAGGTCTACGACCTGCTCGCGAAGGCTTAGCGAAACTCGAGCGCGTCGTCGACGAGCCGGCCATAGCCGAGCATCGCGCGATCGAACGCGTAGTTCTGGTAGAGCCGCCACGGTAGGCGCTCGCCCTGGCGCGGCAAGTCAGGCAGCGAGCGGGTGACGTAGCCCGAGCTGAAGTCGAGAAGCGGAATCTCGCCGACCTCGGGATCGCGGCGCGGCCGGACTTCGCGGAGGCCGCGGTCGTCGAGGTAGTTCAACATCCGGCACACGTACGTGCTCGTGAGATCGACCTTGAGTGTCCACGATGCGTTCGTGTAGCCGACCGCGAACGCGAAGTTCGGGATGCCGCTGCACATGCAGCCCTTGTAGATCATGACGTCGGCTGGCCGGATCGCTTGGCCATCCACCTCGAGCGCCGCGCCGCCGAACAGCTGGAGCTTGAGCCCGGTCGCGGTGACGACGATGTCGGCTGGTAGCTCCGCGCCCGAGCGCAGCTTCAGGCCGGTCGGCGTGAACGTCTCGATCTGATCCGTGACGATGTCGGCGGTGCCGGCGCGCAGTGCGCCGAACAGATCTGCGTCGGGCACGAGGCACAACCGCTGATCCCACGGGTTGTACGACGGCGTGAGGTGCGGATCGGCGGCGACCTTGTCACCCGCGAGCTTCGCCGCGCCGGTGACGAGCAGGTTCTTCGCATGCGCCGGAAACCGCCGCGCGTACGTGAAGAACGCCATTCCGAGCAGCACGTTCTTCCAGCGGGTCAGCGAGTACGCCGTGCTCGCCGGCAACTTCGCGCGCAACCAGTCCGCGATCTTGTCGCGCGACGGGCGGGTCAGGATGTAGGTCGGCGAGCGCTGCAGCATCGTCACGTGCGCCGCGCGCTTCGCGAGGCTCGGAACGAGCGTGACTGCGGTCGCGCCGCTGCCGATCACGACGACGCGCTTGTTCGTGTAGTCGAGGTCTTCGGGCCACTGCTGCGGATGGACGACCTGACCGGTGAACTGATCGCGGCCGGGAAACTCCGGCGTGTATCCCGCTGCGTAGTCGTAGTAGCCGGCGCACACGTAGAGGAAGCTGCACGTCCACGTGCTCGCCGCTTCGACGGTCCACCGCGCGTCCTTGCTCGACCAGCTCGCGCGCGTGACCCGCTCGTTGTAGTGAATATGTTGGTCGATCCCGCGCTCGGCGGCGGCCTCGTGGATGTACGCGAGGATCGACGGGCCATCCGCGATCGCCTGTGGATTCGTCCACGGCTTGAACGAGTAGCCGAGCGTGTACATGTCCGAATCCGAGCGAATCCCCGGATAGCGAAACAGGTCCCACGTGCCGCCCATCCGCTCGCGCGCCTCGAGGATCGCGAATGTCTTGTCGGGACACCGCGCCTGCAGGTGATGCGCCGCGCCGATGCCCGAGAGCCCGGCTCCGATGATCAGGACGTCGACGTGCGCCACGGTCACCGCCGCAACCAGGAGCGAGGGTAGAGTGCGGCCGCCGTACATGCGACGAGCTCGGGTGCCGACGCGACGACGCCGCGGAAGATCGCGAACAGCACCGCGATCGCGAGCGTGAGCTGGACCAGCTCCTTGCCGCGCAGCGCGACGAGGCCGTACAGCGAGAGCGTACGCTCCGGGAACTGGCGCGCCCACGCGATCACGAGCGCCTCGGTGATCGCCCAGCCGCCGAGGCGATGGACATAGCCGAGCCCGGGAATCACGCCGACGATGCACGTGACGACCGCGGCGCTGAGCACGATGTGGCGCACGAACCGGCACAACCGCGGGTCGCCCCAGCGCTCGGCGAGCTCGCCGCCGAACTTGTAGATCGCGACACAGGTGAACAGCAGCGACATCACACCGGTCTCGACGAGCGGCCAGGTCACGAGCCGCCAGACCTCCCCCTGCCAGATCCGGGCGGGCGCGAGTGAAGCCCACGAGATCAGCCAGCCGCCATCGAGCGCGGCGACGACCGACGCGATCAACGTGAGCGCCATCCACCGGTTGACGAACTTGCTCGCCATCGCCGTAGCGTACGCGGTTCGGAGTGAGCACGCACTCCGGCTTGCGCGTCCAGTGGCCGCGGTACGGTGCTGGCGTGGCGAATCTGGGTTCGCGCTTCCTCGGCAGCTGGCTCGGCGACCGCCTCGATGCGGGAAGGCGAGGTCGTGACGGCGACGCCGGCCGGCGCGTTCATGCACGTCATCGTGCGCAAACCTGCGCGGTCGCTCGAAGCAGCTCGGCAGTGCGCGACCGCAGCGGGTCAAGTCTTACTGGGTGAACGGCAAGACCGGGCTCGACTGAGCGTCCACTCGGCACCGCTTCGCGAGATCCGCGATCGCGAGGTCGCGCGGCGCCCACCATTGCGCGTCGCGCGCGCGGATCGCGAGCGTCCCGCCGGCGAGCTCGCGATCACCGAGCACGATCTGGAACGGCACGCCGTCGTGGTGTGTGATCGCGATCCGGCGTGACAGCGTCGCATCGCTCGCGTCGACCCGCGCACGCACGCCCGCGTCGCGAAGCGCCTGCACGATCGACGCGGCAGCTTCGCGGTGTGCGACCCCGACCGGCACGACCGCTACTTGTTCCGGCGCGAGCCACGCCGGCAGCGCAGCACCATGGTGCTCGAGCAAGACGCCGAGGAAGCGCTCGATCGAACCGTACAGCGCGCGATGGATCATGACGACGCGCTTGCGTTCGCCTCCGGCATCGACGTAGCGGACGTCGAATCGCTCGGGCATCACGAAGTCGAGCTGGATCGTGCCGCACTGCCACGCTCGACCGCGCCGATCGCGCAAGACGAACTCGAGCTTCGGGCCGTAGATCGCGCCACCGCCGGGCTGCACGACGTACGGCAAGCCGAGCTTGTCGACGATCTCGGCGAGCATGCGCTCCGCGCGGTCCCACTGCGCGTCGTCGCCAAGCCGGTTGTCGGGCCGCAGCGATAGCGCGACCGAGACGTCGTCGAAGCCGAACCGGCGATAGAACGCCGGCAGCTCGCGACAGAACCGCTCGACCTCTCCGGCGACCTGATCCTCGCTGCAGAAGATGTGGCCGTCATCCTGTGTGAACTGCCGCAGCCGCATCAGGCCGTGCAGCGTCCCGCTCGCTTCATCGCGATGAACGAGCCCGAATTCCGCGATCCGGATCGGCAGGTCGCGCCACGACGGCGCGTCGCGCTTGACGAGGTGGATGTGGCCCGGGCAGCTCACCGGTTTCAGTGCGGCCTCGTCGGCGCCCTCGCCGCACGCGAACATCGCGTCGTGGAACTTGCCCCAGTGGCCGCTGCGTTCCCACACGGGGCGTCGCACCAGTTGTGGAGTCCGGACTTCGCGATACCCGCCGGCGAGCACGTGGGCGCGCGCGGCGTCTTCGAGCAGGCGATACAGCGTCCAGCCGCGCGGATGCCAGAACACCATCGCGGGTGCTTCGTCTTCGAAGTGGCAGAGATCGAGTCGCGCGATCAACGCGCGATGGTCGTCGGGAGGGAGCAGGGATTCGGATTCGGCAAGCATTGTCAGTCTCCATGGTTCGTGGACCAAAGGACGGACGCTGCAGCAGCACGACGAGACAACGCCCGGCCAGTTGGCGGGCGTCGGGTCGGGCGAGGGTGTCAGCCAGCGCGCACGACCACCGACCCGCTTGGGTTAGTGGTGGTCGTCGTCGTCGTGTGCTGGCTACCGATCACGATGGAAACAACGTAGGCGCTCGAAGCGCGGGTCGCAAGTACTGTGTGGTGATGGCGTCGGCGGACGAATGGCGCTGCGATCGATTGGCAAGTGGGTGCGAAGCCCCTGGCCGCTTTGGGCCGCGACGAAGAAGCGGGGGTGCAAATGTCCACGTATCTACGCCTGATCGAACAGCGTTCGGATCGACGCATCGAGTCGCGATGACGTAAGTCCGCGGCGGTACGTCGATCGTCCCACCGAGCGCGACCTCGACGCCGCAGCGCGGTTCGATCTAGTCAGGAAGATCCGCCGGCTCGATCGTTAGACTGATCGAGATGGTGGCGCACGAGTGGCTCCGGCGATCGATGTGGGCGTTGCGCTCTCCGGAGTTCGGCGAGCTCGGCAACGCCTTCGTCCAGGCGCATTCGATCACGGGATGGTGGCGCGAACGCGTCGTCACCATGCAGTACGCAAAGACCGGCTCCGCGTGCGTGCGCGTGGCCGAGCCGCTGTGGCGGTTGTGGCAAGACCTGCCGCGCCATCCGGTGCTGTTCGAGGTCCTCGAGCCGGGCGTCCTGCGTTATGCGGCGATCGATTGGACGCAGCCACGCATCGTCCTGGGAGTCCGGCCGGCGGACGACGTGCGGATCGCCGCGTGGGGGATCGAGCTCGCGCAGACGATGGAGCTCGTGCTCTCTCGGGTGCCCGCAGCACAGGCCGCGTGGTTCACGTCGCCGATCGTCAAGATCGATCTCGAAGGCCAGCTGCGCGTCGGGTTCGCGAGCGTCGGCCGCGATTCACTACCCGCCGATTGTTCACCGCCCGAGCTCCACCTGGAGTGGCCGCTGTGCACCGAGCGCAGCTTCGTCTACGCGGTCGGCCGTGGCTTGTGGCAGCTGATCCGCGACTTCCAGCCGAACGATCCATTCGGCGCCGTGATCCTGCGTTGCCTCGAGCGCGATCCCACGAAGCGGTTCCGCTCTCTCGACGAAGTGATCCAGGCGTTCGCCGCGCTCGGCGCTCGCCCGCGCGTGCGCGCGATCGTGCGCGCACCACGCCACGTGTGGAACGAGCTGGAGCAGGGCATCGGCTTCCGCGAGCTCGGCGACGCCCGCGAGGCGACCGAGCGGTTCGACTACGCACTTCGCCTCGATCCCGGCTCGCACGTCGTTCGCGACCTTCGTGCGATCGACGATCGGTCATCGCGCCCCGCGCTCCAGGTCCAGCACAGGTAGCGCGCGCGGGGCCAGCACAGATCCAGCCGCCGGCGTGCCACGATGCACGCGTGGACCTCGACGCATATTTCGCGCGCACCGGCTACACCGGCGCGCGCACGCCGACGCTCGATACGTTGCACGGTCTCGTCCGCGCGCACGTCCAGACGATTCCGTTCGAGAACCTCGACGTGCTGCTCGGCAAGCCGATCGAGCTCGAGCCGGCGGCGCTCGTCCAGAAGCTCGTCCACGATCGCCGCGGCGGCTACTGTTTCGAGCAGAACACGCTGCTGCTCGAGGTGCTGACAGCGCTCGGCTTTCACGTCCGCCCGTTGTCGGCTCGCGTGCGCTGGAAGCGGCCACGCGACTACACGCCGGCGCGCACGCACTTGCTCGTCCGCGTCGAGCTCGACGAGCCGTGGCTCGCCGATGTCGGCGTCGGCGCGATGTCACCGACGTCTGCGTTGCGCCTCGCCGAGCACGGCGAGCAAGCGACGCCGCACGAACCGCGCCGGCTCCATCGAGAAGGCCAGATGATCTATCACCAGGCCCGCCTGGGTGACGACTGGCACGACGTCGCCGAGCTCACGCTCGAAGAGATGCCGTTGATCGATCGGATCGTCGCCAACTGGTACACGAGCACGCACCCGCAGTCGCACTTCAAGCATCGCTTGCTCGTCGCACGAGCGACGCCGACCGGGCGCGTGACGCTGCTCGACGATACGCTGTCGATCCGCGGCGCCGACGGCGTGGCCGAGAAGCAGCGCGTCGAATCGCACGATCATCTCGTGCGGATCCTCGACGACCACTTCGGCATCACGCTGCCGGCGGGCGCGCGCCTTCGCTACGACTACGCATGACTACGGATGCGCGAGCGCGTCGTCGATCACGGCGCGAAACGCCTCGACCGGCAGGTTGCCGATCACGCGCCGGCCGTTGATCACGAACGACGGCGTCGCGTTGATCTCGATCTGTTTTGCATTCGCCATATCGGCGTCGACCGCCGGCTTGTACGTATGGTTATCGAGCGCGGCGCGGAACACGGTCATGTCGAGGCCGGCTTGCTGCGCGAGCGCGTCGACATTCGCGCGCGACAGATCGTCCTGGTGCTGCGCCATCAGGTCGTGCATCTCCCAGAACTTGCCCTGCGCGTCGGCGGCGTAGTTCGCCTCGGCGGGCATCACAGCCGCCGAGTGCACGGGCATCTGCTTCATCACGATCCGCAGCTTGCCGGGGTATTCGTCCATCAGCTGATCGATCGTGCCGAGCGAGTTGCCGCAGTACGGGCAGATCATGTCGGAGAACATCGTGATCGTGATCGGCGCGTTCGCGGCGCCCTTCGAGGGACCTTGCGTGATCTTCGCCTTGGCGAGCGTGGCCTGATCGAGGCGCGGCAGCTCGCTCGGCATGGGCTCGCGGTGGACGTTCGGCGGCGGCGTGACATGAGGACCTTCGACGACGTGATAGGGCGCCACCTTCGGCGCGGGAAGCGCGGGCTCGCGCTCCGCATGGGGTGCCGCGGGCGTGACTGGCGTGACCGCGGCGGCTTGGACGATCGATGCGGCCGGCGCCGAGTGCGACCACCGATGAGTGACGACAGCAGTAGTACCGGCAGCCGCGAACACGGCGCCGACGAGGACGAGCTTGATCATGGAGGTTCCCTTTGCGTGTGCAGATGTTGCGGCAGACGCATGGGACGGAGTGAACGCGATCGCGGCGAGCACGCCCGCGACGAGGCTCTTCTGCACGTGACCGCGCAGCGAGCGTTCGACGAGGTTCGTGACACCGTCGGTGAGGCACTGGCGACCTCGCGACAGACGCTGCAGCGTCGCCGCTTCGGTGAGGTCGAGCATCCGCGCGACATCGCGTACGGAGCGATGTTCGCGGTAGTACAGCACCAACACGTCGCGATACTTTTCGGGCACGCGGGTCAAGGCATCGCGCACGACGCGCTCGGCCTCGACCTCGGCCACTTGATCGAACGGGTTCGCTCCACCGTACGTCGTCGACAACGCCTCGGTGGGAGCTTCCCGTTCGACGCGCAACCGTGCTTTGCGGGCGAGGTTGCGCGCGATGCCACACAGCCACGCGCGAAGCCGGCCGGCCTCGCGCAGCTGATCGAGCTGACTCCACGCCGCGAGGAACGTGTCTTGTGCGACGTCCTCGCTGAGCGTGCGGTCACCCGTGCGGCTATACGAAACCGCACAGACGACGCCCTGGTAGCGCTCGATCAACGCGCCGAACGCTTCACGTTCGCCGCGCTTCGAGGCGTCCAGCAGCTCTGCATCACTTCGTCCCATGTCGGCGTGTAGTGCCTCG
>JBDUAS010000031.1:0-45279 GCA_040004535.1 Deltaproteobacteria bacterium | reverse complement strand
TGAAGGACAAGCTCGGCACGCGCAAGGTGCCGACCGCGGAGCTCACGCTCGACGGCACGCCCGCGATCATGGTGGGCGCCGCGAACGACGGTGTTCGTCAGATCACGCCGATGCTGTCGGTGACGCGCACGTGGAATGCCGTCAGCGCGGTCTCGGCGATGCGCCGCGGCCTCGCGCTCGCGAAGGATTATGCGCGCCGGCGCACCGCGTTCGGTGCGTTGCTCGTCGACAAGCCACTTCACGCCGACACGCTCGCGTCGCTCGAGGCCGAGTACGCAGCCGCATTCTGCCTTGCGTTCCGTTCGGCCGCGCTGCTCGGCGTGCTCGAGCACGGGGAGCCCGGCAAGAGCGATCACGAGGAGCGGCTGTCGCGCGCGCTCGTGCCGATCGCGAAGCTGACGACCGGCAAGCAGGCGGTCGCGGTGACCTCGGAGGCGATCGAAGCGTGCGGCGGCGCCGGCTACATCGAGGACACCGGCTTGCCGCGGATCCTCGCCGACGCGCAGGTGCTGCCGATCTGGGAAGGCACCACGAACGTGCTATCGCTCGATACACTGCGCGCGCTCGGCAAGGGCGGTGCGCTCGAGGCGATTCGCGCCGAGATCGAGGCGTGCGGTGCGGCGGCGACCGATGCGGGCCTCGCGAAGCCAGTCGCGGCCGCGCGCGCTGCCTGCGATCACGCGACCGCGTGGGTCGCCGAGGCAATGGCGAAGCCGGATCGGCTGGAAGCGGGTGCGCGCCGATTCGCGCTGACGCTCGGCCGCTCGCTCGAGCTCGCGCTGCTGGCGCAGCACGCCCAGTGGTGCATCGATCACGGCCATGGTGGTCGCGCTGCTGCAGCTGCGCGCCGGTTCGCCGCGAACGGTGTCGACCTCGTCGGCGACATGCCGCTCGACGACACCAAGCTGCTCGCTTGAACGCCGAAAACGCCGAAGGACCCACGGTGGGTCCCTCGAATCGGTTTATTGGAAAGCTCGGCTTAGTAGCCGCCGGCCGGAGGCGGAGGCGGAGCGCCCGGGTCGCCACCGGCGGGCGGAGGCGGCGGTCCACCGGCGGCCGGGCCCGGGCCTGCGGGCGGCGGACCACCAGCGCCGTTGCACTGGTAGTGGACGCGCCACGCAGTCGCGGTGCGCGTGCTGGTCTGACCCTGCGTCGTCGAGTCGTTCGTCGTCGTCCGACCGCTACGTGACGTGCGGTCCGTGTTGTTCGTGTCTTCGCGCATATAGGTGTCCGTGCCGACGGCCTCTTCACCCTCTTGCGTGATGGTGAAGTTATTCGGGCCGCAGTGCGAAGCCATCTCCTGGTTCGCTTGCTCCATCGCCTTGCCGCGGTCGCCCGACAACTCGATGACACCACCCGCTTGCGTACGCTGGATGACGCGCGCGCTGCCGCAAGCAGCCAAAACCACGAACAGACCTAACGAGACCTTGCGAAGCATAGGATTCCTTTTTCCGGTGACGGCCGGAATAGTAAACAGACCCGACGCGAAGCTAAACCATTCAGCGGGGCGGGGGCAACTGCCCCGTGCCTGTGAAAGACTAGGGCGATGGTGGTGGAGTCGCGCATCGAATCCGTCGTGGTTTATGCGCGAGGTGCGCGTGTCCGCCGGGTTGCGACGATCGCTGCTCCGGTGCCGTCACGGATCCAGTTCGCGGGTCTGCCGGCTGGCGTGACCGCCGACACCGTTCGAACCGAGGTCGAGGGCCGGGCGGTCGTCCGATCGCGTTGCGCGACCAGTTGAGTGCCGCCCGGCGCGAGCTCGACGGTGGGTCCACTTGCGCGCACGCGTGATCAACGCCGGTGCGCAGCCGCTGCTCGCAGGACCGGTCGATCTGATCATGGCATCGGGCTACGTCGGCCGCGCCGAAGTTGGCTTTGTCGCGCCGGGCGAGAAGCTCTACCTCGGCTTCGGCCCCGACGCGGAGCTCCGCCTGCATCGCACGCAGAGCAAGGATCGCGACGACGCCGGGCTGCTCGGCGGCTGGAACGTCCAGACCGTTCGGATCGCGGTGCGGCTCTCGAACCTCGGTGCCGAGCGCCGCGAGGTTGTCGTCACCGAGCGGGTTCCGATCTCGGAGGTCGAGCAGGTCGAGGTCCACGCGTCGTCGCCCGAGGCGTACTCGCTCGAGGACGCGCACGGCGAGGACATCACGCAGGTCACCGCGCGTGCGCTCGACGAGCGCGGCCTGGTCACGTGGTCGGTCGAGCTGCCGCCGCACGGCCGGCGCGCCGTGACGCTCGAGTACAAGATCAAGAGTCAGGGCGGCGTCGCCGGCGTCTAGGTCGGCTGACGGTCGAGCAGATAGACCAGGAACCGCGGCGAGCGCCAGCCTCGGCCTTGCTTGCTGAGCAGCTCGCGCAGGCCGCGCGCTGGATGGGCCGCGAGGTTGCGCGGAAAGATCCTGCACTCGACACCGTCGGCGAACCCGAGCTCGGCGCGAGGTGACCGGCCCATGACGAGCTGCAAGAACGGCTCGAACATCTCGACGCCCGCGGCCATTGCTGCCGCGATCGATCCCCACAGGCGCGGGTTGATCTCGAGCAGCTGATAACCGTCCAGCCCGCGGACGAAGTCGGCGGAAGCGAAGCCTGTCCAGTGCAGGCGCTCGAACGCACGCAGACCGGCGGCGACGAGCTCCGGATCGCGGCGCGCACACATTCGCACCGCCGGACCGATGCCCGGCGGCCACTGCTCGACCTTTTCGCCCGCGTAGATCCGGATCGGCCGGCCGCGTTCGAACACGCCGCCGACGAGGAACGTCGGGCTCGCCACGAATTCCTGAGCGATCCATGACGTGCCGATCCGGGGGAGCGACGCGAGCACCTGAGCCGCGCGCTCGCGGCTCTCGCAGATGTGGGTGTGCGACCCGCAGTTGCCGACCGCACCACGGATCACGATCGGCAGACCGAGCTGCGCGATCGCGGCGTCGAGCTCGAACGCGGCATCGATCGCAACCATCGCCGGAGCGGGCACGCCGGCGTGCGCCACCATCGCGTGCTTGTCAGCGATCAGCGCGCGCTGCTCCGGGGTGAGCACCGGGAACGCGTTCGGTAAGCCGGCGAGCAACGCGGCCTCGGTCATCGGAATCACCGTCGCGTCGCGCAGGAGCTCGGAGAGTCGCGGGTCGCCGAGCCGAGGGCCGCTCCGCCACGTGACGCCGCGCCGTTCGAACGCGGAATGATCCTTGCCATTCGCCGTGACGACCTCGACACGCGCGCCCGAGGTCACGAGCGCGCGCGCGAGGTGAAGCGTCGAGCTCCAGCCTTCGTCGACGAGGATGATGCGTGGGACGTCGGTCACGCAGCCATGACGCTAGCAGATCCTGCGCCGCGCTCCGTGTGATCATGGGTCCGTGAGGATCGTGTGGTTGATCGCCGAGTGCCTCGGCCTGGTCGTGTTCTGCAATCGCTACATCGCGGGTTTGATCCTCCACGCGTTCCGTCGCCCGGAGGTCACCGTCGAGCTCCAGCCGAGCGTCACCGTCGTGACGCCGCTGTTCAACGAGGGCGCGCGGATCCGCGAGACGCTCGCCGCGATCCTGGCGTCCGACTATCCCGATCTGCGCGTGATCTGCGTCGACGATTGCTCGACCGACGACAGCTACGACCGTGCGTGCGAGCTCACTGATCGCCGGCTCACCGTGCTCCGCAATCCGCAGAACGTGGGCAAGCGCCGCTCGATCATCGAGGCGGTGCGGATGACGACGAGCGAGATCATCGTCTCGATCGACTCCGACGTGATCGTCGATCCCGATGCGATCGCGCAGCTCGTGCGCAGGTTCAACGACCCGCGGATCGCGGCGATCGGCGGCTGGGTCGACATCCGCAACAAGCACGACAACTGGCTGACCCGGATGCAGACCGTGAAGTACTGGTACGCGTACTTCGCGATGCGCAACATCGAGTGGGCGTTCCGCCGGATCTTGTGTCTGTCGGGCTGCCTGACCGCGTATCGCCGCAGCGTGCTCGTCGAGCTCGAGCCGATCCTCGAGTCGCGCAACATCCTCGGCGTACCGATCAAGTACGGAGAGGATCGGTTCCTGACCCGCCAGATCATCAAGGCGGGCTACCTGACGTCGATCACGCTCGACGCGCGCTGCACGACGGCGGTGCCGACGACGCTGCGAGGTTACTTCGCGCAACAGTTGCGCTGGCGCCGCTCGAACATCGTCGACTACTCCTGCGGCATCACCCACATCTGGCGGCTCAACCCGCTGCTCGCGGTCCACTACTGCGCGATGTTCGGCGTGCTGATCCTGTATCCGCTCGCGGTGATGCGCGCGGCGCTCTCGGGCCGGCTGTTCGCGGCGCTCACGCTCCACATCGCGCTGCTCGTGCCATTCGGGCTGTACTACCGGTGGCGCACGCGGCGGTGGCCTGCCGAGCGGCGCGTCGGTGCGCTCGCGTTCTTGCCGCAGGCGCTGATGATGGTCGTGACGTACGCGCTGCTCACGCCGCTCGCACTGTTCACGCTCGATTCGGCGAGCTGGGAGACCCGCGGCACCCCGCGCGTTCAGGGTATAAGCAGCGCGTGCAAGCCGACATGTTCGCGAACCGCGTGAAGAAGAACGCGCGGCACCTCGCCAAGTGGGCAAAGCGCGAAGGCGTGACGTGCTGGCGGGTCTACGACCGCGATATCCCCGAGCTGCCGGTCACGGTCGACACGTACGAGGGCGCGCTCGTGCTCAACGACTACCGGATCGATCCGACCGACCAGGTCTGGCTCGACGAGCTGGCGGAAGCCGCGCGTCGCGCGCTCGACGCGAAAGACATGTTCGTGAAGCGGCGCGAGCGGCTCACCGATCGCCGCGAGGGTCATCAATACGAGCGGCTCGATACCTCGAACGCGTTCCGGGTCGTCCACGAGGCGGGCCTGAACTTTCGCGTCAACCTCGGCGACTACGTCGACACAGGGTTATTCCTCGATCACCGGATCACCCGCGCGCGGGTCGCTGCCGAACCGGGCGCGAAGACGCTGCTCAACTTGTTCGCGTACACCGGCGCGTTCAGCGTCCACGCCGCGGCGCGCGGCATGCACACGACGAGCGTCGATCTGTCGAACACCTACACCGAGTGGGCGCGCGTCAACCTCGAGCTCAACAAGCTCGAAGGCGAGATCCTCGCGACCGACGCCCGCGAATTCCTGTCCGCCGCACACCGCGACCGCCGCCGCTGGGACGTCGCGATCGTCGATCCGCCGACGTTCTCCAACTCCAAGCGGATGGACTACACGTTCGACATCCAGCGCGATCACGCCGCGCTGATCACCGACGTCGCCGCGGTCGCCGATGTCGTGTGGTTCTCGACGAATCGCAAGCGGTTCAAGCTCGAGTACGACCGCGGCCAGATCTCCGACGAGACGCACGCGACGACGCCGCCCGACTTTCGCGGAACGCCCCACCGCGCCTGGCGGATCACGCAGTGAGCGCGGCGCGCACGGCGCGCAACACCGCCGGTGCCGCGACCTCGATCCGCGGTCGATGTGCGCGCAACGCGGTTGCGATCGCGCGGAGGTCGGCCGGGCTCGGCGCTAGCAAAGGACGATGCGCGAGCATGCGATGGAGGCGCGTCGTGATCGAGTCGATGTCGGCGAGGTCGTCGGGCACGCCGTAGCTGGTCATCCGCTCGTGGAGGCGCGCGAACCGTTCGGGCCCGTCGGGCTCGCGCCAAACAACTAGGTTCGGGTCCACGCTGAACGCCGACAGGAAGCCATCGCGATACACGCCGGTTCCCAGCAGCGTCGCGTCGAGCAGCAGCTCCATGCCGATGTGGGCGACGGCGCGGCGCGGACCGCGCGCGCAGCCGAGCGCGTCGAGCCGGGCGTCGAGCTCGCGCATCGAGGCGAGCACCGGTGCGGCCTGGTGGAACACCGAGTCGGTGCGATGGTGGAGCGCGATGCCCGCGGCGATCGTTGGGTCAATCCCGGAGTCTGGCGGCTCGGCGAGGCGCGCACCGCACATCGTCGCGAAGTCGGGCAGCATCGCACCGAGCGAGCGGCCGGGGCTGGGCTCGCCGAGCTCCGACCAGCTCGCGACCGCTGCATGCCCGAAATAGTTCACACGGCTTGGTAGCATGGCGACGTGCGCTTGGTCGTCGGCGTCGATCTCGGAACGCAGAGCTGCAAGGCGGTCGTGTGCGACGACCAGCTGCGCGTGCTCGGCGATCATCAAGTCGCGCACGCGACGTCACATCCCCAGCCCGGGTGGGCCGAGCAAGATCCGCGCGTGTGGGAAGCGGCGCTCGCGCCCGCGATCGGCCAGGCGCTCGCCCGCGCCGGCGCGCAGCCGAGTGAGGTCGTCGCGCTCGCACTCGCCGGTCAGCTCGATGGTTGCGTCGCGGTCGATGCGACCGGCGCACCGCTGCATCCGGCGTTGATCTGGCAGGACAAGCGCGCCACGGATCATCTGCCCGTCGATCCGGCTCGTCTGTTCGCCATTACCGGCCAGGTCGCCGATGCGAGCCATCTCGCTGCGAAGGCACGCTGGCTGCGTGCCGCCGGGATCGCCGCGGCGTGCTGGCACCAACCGACGAGCTACCTCGTCGAGCAACTCACCGGCGTCCGTGTCCTCGATCGCGCGCACGCCTCGACGACGATGCTCTACGACCTCGCCGCTGGCGCTTGGTCGCCGGAGCTCGTCGCCGCGTTCGATCTCGATCCCGCGACGCTTCCCACGATCGCAGACGCGTTCGCGATCGCCGGCCCACTTCACGCGCGCGGCGCCGCGCTCACCGGACTACCGGCGGGAATTCCGGTCGCGGTCGGCACCGGCGACGACTTCGCGACCCCACTCGGTGCCGGCGTCGCCGGACCCGGCTTCGCGATCTGCGCGATCGGCACCGCCGAGGTCGTCGGCGCGCTCGCCGCTCGCCCCACGTTCGATCCCGCGCCCGAACCGATGGTCGAGACCCACGCGTATCCGACCGGCGCGTTCTTCGTCGAGAATCCTGGCTGGCTCTCCGGCGGTGCCGTGCGCTGGGCGACGCGCCTGCTCGGCGTCCCGAGCGACAAGGAGCTCGATCAGCTCGCCGCTTCCGCGCCACCTGGCGCCGGCGGCGTCACGTTCATCCCCGCGCTCGCCGGCGCGATGACGCCAGTGTGGCGCGCGACCGCACGCGGCACGCTGCACGGCCTCGTCGCCGCGCACGACCGCGCGCACGTCGCACGCGCGGTGCTCGAAGGTCTCGCCTTCGCGGCGCGCGACGTCGTCGATCGCCTTACTTCGATGGGCCTACCCACGCACGAGATCTTGCTACTCGGCGGCGGCAGCGCGAGCGCGGTGTGGGACCAGATCCGCGCGGACGCGTTACAGCGCCCGCACCACGTCGCTGCGCGCACCGATACCTGCGCGGTCGGCGCCGCGATGCTCGCCGCGGTTGCCGCCGGTGTCGTCCCCGATCTGGAAACCGCGTGCGCTGCATCACCTCCACCGCGCGCCACGTTCGAACCGCGCGCCTCGCTCGACGAGGCCTACGAGCGTTACCGTCGTGTGATCAACCAGATCGCCCCGCTGTGGTGACTCCGCACCGTGCAAGCCGGTGTGAACCCAGTCGCTTCGTCACCTGGGGCACATCGGCTACAGTGCACGCAATGAAGTTTGCGGTGCTGTTCCTGCTCGCGCTCGCGGGCTGTCCGCAGGACCCGCCGCCGGCATGCACGATGGTCGACACGAGCTGCACCAACCTCGCGTACGTGCCGACGTTTCATAACGTCTACAACAACACGATCAAGGTCTCGTGCGGCATCGACGACAACAGCTGCCACAGCACGGCGGGCCACCAGGGCGGCCTGTCGTTCCAGGACGGCGAGATGGCGGCTTACACCGCGCTGATGCAGAGCGCGGGGCTCGATCCATCGCGCAAGCGCGTGGTGGCCGGTGATCCGGCGTGTAGCCTCATGATCGTGCGCACCGAAGGTGTCGGTAAGGATTATCAGATGCCGAAGGGCGACGCGCTGTCGCCCGAGGCTCGCTGCGCGCTCGTCCAATGGGTCGAGGCGGGTGCGATGATGGGAAGCGCGCAATGAAGTACGCCGTCGTCATCCTGATCGCGCTCGCCGGCTGCGGCAGCAGCCCCGACAAGACCGTCGCCCAGCTCGAGGATCCGAACACCTGCAAGGAGTGCCACCCGAAGCACTTCGATCAGTGGGCGAGCTCGATGCACGCCTACGCGTCGGAAGATCCGGTGTTCGTCGCGATGAACAAGCGCGGCCAGCGCGAGACCGGTAACACGCTCGGCACGTTCTGCGTGAAGTGCCACGCGCCGATGGCGGTGCAGCTGAACAAGACGAACGGGGTCGACTACGACCCGGCCGCGCTCGACGCTTCGACGAAGGGCATCACCTGCTTCTTCTGCCACAACGTCGACAAGGTCACCGACGATCACAACAACGGCCTCGTGCTCGCGATGGATCAGACGATGCACGGCGGCACGTCGAATCCTTCCGAGACGCCCGCGCACGACACGCTGAACGATACGAACCTCATGGCATCGCTGACGAACAAGTCGACGATGTGCGGCTCCTGCCACGACATCATCACGCCGACGCTGAACGTCCACATCGAGCGCTCGTTCGAGGAGTGGAAGGGTACGATCTTCACGCAACCCGGTATCAACGGCGACACGTGCAGCCGCTGCCACATGAAGGTGTCGAGTGATCCGATCGCGGAAGGCCCGGGCCTCGACGTCAAGCAGCGCCAGGACGGCTTCCACATCCACACGTTCCCCGCGATCGATCAGGCGGTCACGCCGTTCCCGGGTATGGACCTCCAGGCCGCCGGCATCCAGGACATCCTCGATCCCGCGATCGCGATCGTCGGCCCGCGCCCGGTCTCGAACGACACGCCGCCCGGCGGTATCTGCCTCGATCCGCCGGGCACGCTCAGCGTCCGCGTCGACACGTTCAACGTCGGCCACAACTTTCCGAGCGGTTCCTCGCAAGATCGCCGCACGTGGTTGGAGGTCATTGCATACGACGCGTCGAACAACGTCGTGTTCTCGAGTGGCGTTGTCGGCGACGATCAAGATCCAGAAGACATCCACGACCCTCATATCGACTGCGTGAACCCGGCCGTGTTCGAGTGCAGCGGATTCTGGGATCGGATGACGAAGACGGACGGCAGCGAAGCGCACTTCTTCTGGGACGTCGCGAACGAGACGAGCTACTTCTTGAAGCCGGCGGTGACGCTCGTGTCGAGCGATCCTGCGTTCGACCACTCGACGACGAACAAGTGGGACGTCTCGGGCGTGTTCGGCCAGATCGATCACATCACGGCGCGGATCCGCACGCGCCCATTCCCCTACGCGGTGTTGAGAGAGCTCGTCGCCTCCGGCGATCTCGATCCGATGTTCGCCGACTCGTTGAACACCGTCCAAGGCATGGGCGCCGTCAAGACGTGGACCAAGGCGACCAAGGGCACCGGCGGTGCCTCGATGAATACGAACTGCAATCCCAACGGGGACTAGGGAGACAAGGCCAGGTTCTAAGCGATTGCCAGGGGCTCGGCGATGGAATCCGCTGCGCATGTCGACGTCATGTAGATCGACGAGCTGATCGACGACGAGCACGCGCCGCGTTGCTCGAGCCGGTCGTTGCCATGCTGACCAAAATGATCGACCCCTGATCGTCAAGGGGGACGCGATCACGATCACGGTAGCGTTCCCGTTCTCGTGCACGGCCACGATCACGGGCCCGATCACGGCCACGGCCCCGGCCAATCAGGGACAGGCCCTAGTTCACGCAGAACGAATAGACCGCGCGATCCGCGGTCGGCGACTTCACCGAGATCGTGGTCTCCCACACGCCGGGCATCCACAGATTGATGGGCCCCATCGTGTACTCGCCGGGGTTGCCGGTCGGCATCACGGTCGCGGTGATCGGCGAGCCGTGCTGATGCGCGGGCATGAACGGCACCGCGGACAACGTCGCGCCATCCATCGGGCTGCCGACCACGCCACTGCTCATCGAGTCGACCTGGACGATCCACGTGTTGTTGCCGCGCACGACCGGCGCCGGATCGATCGACATCAGCTTGAAGTCGACCATGCCGCCGACGCCTGCCTTCTCGAGTCCGACCGTGAATGTATCGACGCCGCCGACGGTCGAGCAATCGATTGCCGCGTCCGCGCCGGTGTCACCGCCGCCACCGCAGGCGGCAGCAAACATAGAGATCGCGACAAACGCCAGGCGCATGCAGTGAGCTTACGTCCTTACGAGCGTCCAGTTACGTCGGATCGATCACCCGCGCTAACATCGCGAGACGTCAGGGTTACTCGCTCAGGAGGACGACGGTTTCTTTCGCCAATCCGCAGCCGTTCGGGACCCCCGTATACACGACGCGCGCGAGCATGCTGGTCTCGCCCGGGATCGCGAGCACTTCGATCAGGCGCGCATCGGGACGAAGGAACGCTGTGACCGTCGTCGCACCGGTCGCGCCGACGCCGCTGACGGGCTCGACGCGCAGCTGGAGCGCGAACTTGCGGATCGGCGCGTCCTGACCGGCGACGCGCAACGCACGGCGCTGGACCACGCGCGTCGACAACATCCACGCCTCCGTCGTCGTGCGAGCGCAGGTCTCGAGCATCGCGGCGAGCTTTACAATCCGCGCGCGGGTCTGCGCCTCGCTCGGATCGCGCTCGTACCACGCCTGGATCGGCACCAGATGTCCGGTGCGCGGACCGTCGAGATACAGGCGATAGACGATCGGCAATTCTCCGGCGCCGAGCTCTTCGACGACGTACGCGGTGCGCTCCGCACGCGCGACGCCGAGCACGGTCATCCGATGGCCCAGCCCGTCGATCTCCTCGGTCGTGCGCGTCGTCGACGTCATGAACCCGAGCGACAACCGAAGCGTCGGCAGCGGCGCGTGCCGGTGCAGATACGCATGCGCGAGCGCGCGCTGCATGCGACGCGTGCGAGCGAGCGCGACGAGGGCGGACTGCGTTTTGGCGTCACGGTTCACGAGGTGTCTCCCTCGTATGAACGCGCGAGTCGCTCCGGGGTTGCACCTAAGTGATCCGGACGACGCCCCGGAATAACAAACCCGCAGATCCGGTTCCGCTAGACGGGCTTGTACGTAAGTACCTGCTTCGCGCCGGCCTTGTCCGTACGGATCCAGCTACCCGAGCGCCGCCCGGCAAGCATCGTGCCTTCGACGACGATGCCGTCGGTGAGCTGGCGCCACGGGCCGTCCAGCACGCCATCTTTATAGGTGGCGACCAGCGTGACCGCGCCGTCCGGATCGTAGGTGGTCCACGTGCCGGTACGGCGATCGTTCGCGAACGTGCCGGTCAATGCCGGCTTGCCGTTGCGAAACACCGTGTACGCGCCTTCGGCCTTGCCCGCCTTGAACGTCGCCTCGCTGACGAGCTTGCCGTCGTCGTACTTCTTCACGGCGCCATCGAGCTTGCCCCAGCGCCAGTGTTGCTCGAGTGCGATCTGCAGGCCCTGCGGGCCGAGGTCGTTCCACTCGCGCCACCACCCGTTCTTGACGTCGCTGGAGTAGCGGCCTTCGACGATGACCTTGCCGCGTAGCGTGAGCTCTTGATAGAGGCCGTCCATCGCCCCGGCGGTCATGTGCGTCTTCGTCTGCACCTTCTTGTTCGGATAGTAGGTGTCCATCTCGCCCGTGCCGTCGTGGATCTCGAAGCGACCGAGCTCGTTGCCGGTCTTGTCGAAGTACGCGAACTCGCCGTCGGGCTTGCCTTCGGTGTAGCTGCCCGAGAACGTCAGCTTGTTCTCGGTCCACTCCGACCACGCGCCTACCTTCTTGCCGTCGGCGAAGTCGCCTTCGCGCTCCTTGTTATTGTTGCGATCGAACCACTGCCACGTGCCGGTCCGCTTGCCGTGATCGTACGTCCCTTGGACCCGCGGGATCTTCTTGTCGCGCCAGATCGTGTACGCGCCGTCGAGCTTGCCCTTCGCATCGTAGTTCTCGTCCATCACGAGCAACCAGAACTGCCAGATCTGGCGCGCGTCGTGGCGCACGCCGTTGTGGAACGTCTCCTCGATCCGCAGCGTGTTCTTTTCGCCGACGACTTTGGGCCCGTCGTAACGGTTGCCGTACAGCTTCGCGGTCACCGCGAGCACGCCGTCGTGCTCCCACACTTTCATCTCACCCCAGGGCGCGCCGCCCCTCAGCTGGCGCTGCATGTACGGCTTGCCGTCGTCGTACCAGCGTCGCTCGGTGCCGGTGCCGCGTTTGAGGTCGTACTCGCCGAGCACCGTGCCGGTCGGGCCGAGCTGCTGCCACTTGCCGTCCTTGTTGCCGGCGACGTACGCGCCGTGCTCGAGGACCGCGCCACCCGGATAGTGGCGCTCCCAGCTGCCATCGAGCTTGCCGTCCTTGAAGGCGCCGTTGATCTCGACGGTGCCGTCGGGGAACAGCGACACGAACGGCCCGTTGCGCACGCCCTTGTCGTTCGCACAGAAATACGTCGACTCTGGCGCGGGTGCGATCGCGAGCGTCGTGCCGTCGGCGCACACGACTTTCGGCGCGTCCTTCGGAGGAGCTTCGACCACGCTCGCGTCGGCGGCCACCGGCGCGGGCGCAGCGCTGACCTTCATCTCGACCGGTTCGGTCGTGATCGGTGGCGCCTTGCCACTGCTCGTTCCGGTCCCACATCCGGAGCCACAAGCCATGCCCGCCGTCAAGACGATGAGCAGGGTGTGCATGTTCGGCACAGATTGATATTGTCGCATGAGAACGCGCGGCTGCGCGAACCGGTTAGGCTCGTCCAATGAAGACAACGAGCCTCGTCGCTGTCGTATTCGCACTCGCGCTGTCGCACACCGCAGAAGCGCGGAACCGCTCGTTCAGCGGCGGTTCCGACTACGACTCCAACGGTCAGTTTGGCCTCGGCCTCGAGCTAGGTGAGCCTACGGGGCTCAACGGCAAGCTGTTCCTCAACCCCAACCAGGCGATCGATTTCGGTATCGGCGAGGTCTACCACTACTACTACGGTGGCGACGGCCTCCACCTGTACCTCGACTACCTGTGGCACCCGAAGCAGCTGCTCGCGACGCCGGCGTTCAAGATGCCGTTCTACATCGGCATCGGTGGCCGGATCTGGTTCTTCGATTACGGCAATGGCCCGGACCGAGGGGCCGACGTGTTCGGCGTGCGCGTACCGATCGGTATCGACTTCGATCTGAACAACGTGCCGCTCGATTTCTTCGCGCAGTTCGTGCCGACGCTCGACTTCTTCCACAACTATGCGCCGCACACGGTCTACCTGGACATCGACTTCTCGGTCGGCATCCGGTTCTGGTTCTCGTAACTACTGCTCGGTCTCGACCCAGAGCGGGACCCGCACACCCTGCGCCGCATCGACCTCGATGTCGCTGCGGCGCACTTCGATCTGGCCGCGGCTGCCGACCGAGTAGTACGCGCTGACGATGTAGACGCCGGGAGGGACCGGGTCAAAGCGGTAGCGACCCTGGTCGTCGCTGACCGCCTGCAGCGTCGGCACGGACGGTCCGCTGCCCGGACCGATCGCGGTGACCACGGCGCCCGCCACGCGGGTGTGGCTCGCGCGATCGTTGACCGTGCCTTCGATCAGCGCGGTCGTCGCGTGGTGCTGTGGATGATAGTGATCGATCTCGGAATCCTTCGCCGTGCCGAAATCGACGGTGACCGGATCGGGATGGCCGAGATCGAACATCACATCGACGACCGTTGGATCGCCGGCGGTGATCACGATGTTGTCGACGTTGATCTGCTGACCGGCGAAGTCAGCGCTCAGGCTGTACTTGCCGGGCGAGAGATGGGCGAGCGCGAAGGCGCCGTCCTTCGCGGTGGTCACGATGGTTGCCGCCATCTGACCCTGCGCGCGGACATGGATCGACGCCTTCGCGATCGCTTCACCGCTATCGTGATCTCGCGCGAGACCGGTCAGCGACCCGACGGTCGGGCGAGCGGATCCCAGCTGGGCGCCCCCGCAGGCTGCCACGATCACGACCAGGTACTTCACGACGCCACCTTCGCGCACTCGCCGCGGCGAGCCAAGCCCGGACCCGCTGGCAGCATCCAACTGGGAGATGTTGCGCGCATCACCTGTGGCCGAATGCGTGTCGCGGTTTAGACTCGACGGCATGGTGAGAGCCGCGCTGTGGGCCGTGATCGCATGTGGCGTCGCGCCCGCGTGCAGCAACAAGAGCGACGCGCCTGCCGCGCAACCCGGCGCGCTCGCTGGCAAAGTGCTCGAGGTCGCGGGATCGGTGAAGGTCGGAGCGAACCAGCTCGCGGTCGGTGATCGGGTGAATACCGACGACGTCATCGAGACCGGGGCGGATGGCAACGTCGTGATCGAGCTGGCGCACAACCTGGCGCGCTGGGAGCTCGGTCCCGGCCACAAGGTGCGGCCGACCGAGTCGCTGGCCTGGACGCAGGAGCGGCATGGCTCGGCGGCGCAGGTCGATCAGGACACCTCGGCAGCAGGCCGCCCGGCGGAGCGCAGCGCGGCGGATACCTCGACGAGCGCGAAGACGGGTGCGCCGCCACCGGCGCCGCCTGCAGAGTCGGCCGCGGCACCCGCGCCCGCAGCAGCTGCGCCCCCGCGATCGCGAGCAGCAGTCGCAGCACCGGAGATCGAGCCGGCCGCGAACGCGCCGGCACCCGGCGGAAGCATTGCTGCCGCGGGGGATGTCGCGGGCAGCGGTAACCTCACCGCGGACACGTTCGCGAAGCTATCGACGTGCGTGCCCGCCGGCGGTCACGTACAGGTCAAGATCCACGTCGCGAACCACGTCCCCGCGATCACGTTCGCGGGTGACGTCGATGCAGCGGTCAAGAAGTGCATGACCGACGCGGCGAAGAAGCTCTCGATCGCGGTCGCGAGCGGCGATCTCGCGCTGACCCTGCGTCGCTAGATCCGGCTCGGATCCGCGTCAGATCCGGATGATGTCGGGTGGCAGCCCGAGCTCTGCACACAACGCCGCGATCGCCGCGTGATCCGGCCCTCTCCACTCGAGCTCGTCGACACTGCACGGAATCGGACAATCGAGACGCAGCGTCGCGAGCTGCTTGTACAACATCGCGTCGCCGCGGCCCTCGCGCAGCGATGCGGCCAGCTTCTCCGCGCCGCGCACGTCGACACCCCACTTCGTATGATCGTCGGGAATGGCCTCGATCGCGGTGAACTTGATCAGGAGCTTCGCGGCGCTCTTGTTGCCCCAGCCCGTGATGCCCGGGATCCCATCGGCGGTATCGCCGACGAGCGCGAGCCAGTCCGCGATCGATTCAGGCCGCACGCCGTGCTTCGCGATGACGCCGGCCTCGTCGAGGATCTCGTTCTTCCAGCGATCCCAGCGCACGACGTGCGTGCCAGCGATGCACTGGCACATGTCTTTATCGACCGCCGCGATCCGGACCTGGGTCACGCGTGGATCCGCGGCGGTGCGAGCCGCGGCGGTCGCGATCGCGTCGTCGGCCTCGAACTCGATCATCGGCCAGGCGACGAGGCCGAGAGCCACGGCGCAGCGCTCCGCGATCTCGAACTGCGCCATCAGCCGCGGGTCGAGCCCTTCTCCGGTCTTGTAGCCGTCGAACAGATCGTTGCGGAACGATTCGATCACGTGATCGAACGCGACGCCGCCGTGCGTGACCTTGTTCGCGCGCATCGTGCCCGCGAGGGACCTCAAGAAGGTGCGGCTCGCCGCGACCTCCTTGCCCTCGTGTTGCGCCGGTGGCGCACCGAACCACGCGCGGAACAGCTCGTACGTGCCGTCGAACAGATGGATCTGCACCTACGGTCCGTATACAACTTGGCGATGTCCTCTGCATCACCGCTCGCCGCAGATGCGGTGGCGGGAGCAACCGACGCCACGCTCGTCGCTATCCTCGCCGACCACTGGGAATTCGTGATGCGATGGCAGCCGACCTACGCCACGACGCTCGGCGATCACCGCTACGACGATCGGCTCGCGCGCCGCAACGCCGCCGCGATCGCCGCATACACCGGCGAGCGCGATGCGCTGATCGACCGGCTCGCGGCACTCGACCCGGCGTCGCTCGACGCGACCGACGCGGTGACCGCGAAGCTGTTGCACGGTCAGCTCGGCGCGAGCCGCGGCACCGACCTGTGCAAGTTCCACGAGTGGTCGGTCGACGCGTACACGTCGAGCCCGCTCGCCGAGCTCAGCTACCTCGTCGAGTCGCACATCGTGAGGACGCCCGCGGACGCGCAGAACCTTCTCGCGCGGCTCGAACAAGGCGCGCTCGTCGTCGACGACGTCATCACGAACTTGAAGACCGGCCTCGCCGCAGGCCGGGTCGCATCGCAGGAGCAGATCCGGCGCGCACTCGCCCAGCTCGACGGCGAGCTCGCGAAGCCGCTCGAAGAGCTCTCGCTCGTCACGCCGAAGTGGACGGTCGCACCGGATGCCGATCCGTGGCCGAACCGAACGGCGCTCGTCGCGCAGCTCCACGCGGTCGTGTCCACCGCAGTCATCCCTGCGCTGACCCGGCTGCGCGACCTCTATCGCGACGCGCTGTTGCCAAACGGCCGCGGCGACGTCGAAGGCCTCGCGAGCCTGCCGAACGCCGACGCGTGCTACCGCGCCGCGATCCTGTTCCACGTCGGGCTGCCGCTCGCACCGCAGGAGCTTCACGACCTCGGCCGCCGCGAGATCGCTCGCACCGACAAGGAGCTCGCCGAGCTCGGCGCGAAGGTGCTCGGCACCAAGGACCTGGCTGCCACGATCTCGAAGCTGCGCACCGACCGCGAGCTCTACTTCGCGACGCGCGAGGACATCCTCGCCGCAGCGCAGACCTCGCTCGATCGCGCGAAGGCGGCGATCCCGCGCTATTTCTCGACGCTGCCGAAGGCCGACTGCATCATGCGCGAGACGCCGGCGTACGAGGCGCCGTTCTCGACGGTCGCGTACTACCGCCAGCCGCACTACGACGGCAGCAAGCCCGGCGAGTACTTCGTCAATACCTACAAGCCCGAGACCCGCGCGCGGTTCGAGCTCGAAGCGCTGACCTGGCACGAGTCGATTCCGGGGCATCACCTCCAGATCGCGATCGCGCAGGAGCTCGGCGCGCTGCCTGCGTTCCGCAAGCTCGACGGCTCGACCGCGTACGTCGAGGGCTGGGCGCTCTACACCGAGCGGCTTGCCGACGAAATGGGCCTCTACACGAGCGACCTCGATCGGCTCGGCAAGCTCTCGTTCGATGCGTGGCGCGCGTCGCGGCTGGTCGTCGATACCGGCATCCACTCGCTCGGCTGGACTCGCGCGCAAGCCGAGGCGTTCATGCACGAGCACACAGCGTTGACCGAGATCAACATCTCGAACGAGGTCGATCGCTATATCGGCTGGCCCGGCCAGGCGCTCGCGTACAAGGTCGGCCAGCTCGAGATCCTCCGGCTGCGCGCGCACGCCGAAGCGACGCTCGCCGCGAAGTTCGATCTCAAAGCGTTCCACGCCGTCGTGCTCGGCGCGGGCGCGGTGACGTTGCCGGTGCTCGCCGATCGCGTGCAAGCGTGGATCAGCCGCAGCTAAGACGCGAGCTCGGCCCGTGGCCGGCGGCGGCGCTCGTCGTCGGCATCACGATCGGCACGGGCGTGTTCCTGAAGACGTCGGTCATGGCGCGTGCGGGAGGCAGCGCGGCGTGGGTGTTCGTCGCGTGGATCGCGGCGGGCGTCCTGTCGTTCACCGGCGCGCTCACGAGCGCGGAGCTCGGGGGACGCTGGCCGCGCGCGGGCGGCGAGTACGTGTTCCTGCGCGAAGGGTACGGTCCCGCGTACGGCTTTCTCTACGCGTGGAATCGGTTCTGGATCGGCGCACCCGGCTCGATCGCCGCATACGCGGTCGGGACGACGACGTTCTTCGGCAGCGTCGTGCCGCTCGAAGGCATGACCGCGAAGCTCGTGCGACTGGGCTTGATCGCATTGCTCACCGCACTCAACTGCGCGCGCGTGATCGTCGGCGGTGCGGTCCAGACCGTGCTCACCGGGATCAAGGTCCTGATGATCATCGGGCTCGCGCTCGGTGCGCTCGCGTTCGCGCGCGGCGGCGACCTGGCTCGGGTCACCGCGAACGGCGGCTGGCCGGGGTGGTCGGCTTTCGGCGCGATGATCATCGCCGCGCTGTGGGCATACGACGGCTGGAACAATCTGCCGAGCGTCGCCGGCGAGCTTCGCGATCCAGAGCGCACGGTCGCAACCGCGACGATCCTCGGCACGCTCGCGGTGATCGCGATCTACCTGCTGGTCAACGTCGGCTACTTCTACGCGTTGCCATTCGATGCGGTCGCGGCCTCGAGCTCCGTGGCGCAGGCCACTGCCGCGACGTTCCTCGGCGGCGGTGCGCAGCTCGTGCTCGCGGTCGCGATGGCGCTGTCGACCGTGTCGGCGATGAACGGCTCGATCCTGTCGAACGCACGGATCCCGTTCGCCGCCGCTCGCGATGGGGTCGCTCCGCGCTCGATCGCGCGACTGTCACCCACGTCGAACGTGCCGGTCAGGGCACTCGTCGTCCAGGGGCTCGTCGCAGGCGTCTACGCGTACATCGGCAACTTCGACGAGCTGACCGACGCGGTGATCGTCGTGTCGTGGATGTTCTACGGTGCGAACGCACTGACGGTGATCCGGTTGCGCAAGCGCCAGCCGCCACCCGCATATCGCACACCCGGCTATCCGATCGTGCCCGGCCTGTTCGTCGCGGTGTCCGTCCTGCTGATCGTCAACTCGGTGTGGACCGCACCGCGCACGTCCGTGCTCGGTCTCGTCGTCACCGCGGTCGGCGCGCTCGTCTACTTCTTTATCTACCGGCCGCGAGGTACGCCGTGATCATCAGCGCCGTCGCGCGGGCGATCTCCTGCGCCTCGGCGATCTCGCGCGAGGTCACCGCCTCGATGATCCCCTCTGCTGCGTGGACGATCACGAACGCGGTCGTCGCGGGCTCCGGGTGGCAGCGATGCGCGAGCAGCTCCGCGATCACCGCGACGAGCTGATCGAGCTGCGCGCGATAGCGTTCCTGACCACCCGCCGCGCTGCGCCACTCGATCAACCAGCGATGGATCGGACGCTGCGCCTGCTTCGCCTGGAGGATCGCATTCGCGATCCGCACGATCAGCACGTCGAGCGGCGCGTCGTCGATCACTGCACGCACGCGAGACAGCGTGTCGTCCGCGTAGCGATCTTGCAGCGCACCGATCAACGCTTCTTTGTTCGGGAAGTACTGATACAGGCTGCCGATGCTGACGCCCGCGAGCTCGGCGACATGGTTTGTCGTCAAACCTGCGGGTCCACGCGCCTCGAGGATGCGCTCGCAGGCGATCAAGATCGCGTCGACGGTCAAGGCGGCTTGCGGGGTGACCGGGCGGCGTCGCGGCGAGGTCTGGGTCGACATGCGCCGGGTATCGGGCGGAGCCCGCCGGAGTTGCGTGTGCGAGTAAGAATCGCGTCCCGGCGTAGAACGCGTGCGATGTTCGCGCGCTAGCTCGGTTTGGGCTGCGAGCTGACAGCCGCCACGGTTAGCGCTACGTCGACGGCGGATCGATCGAGGCCGAGCCGGCGGTGAGGACGCTGACGTGTCCGGCCAGCTCACCCACTGACGGGGACGAGCCCGAGTTGCTTCCACAAAAACGAGTACGCGAGCGTCGTCATGAGCGCTGCCTGTTCTGCATCCGCTGCACCGGCGTGGCCGCCCTCGATGTTCTCGTAGAACAGCACGTCGTGGCCTTGCTCGATCATCCGCGCCGCCATCTTGCGGGCGTGACCCGGATGAACGCGGTCGTCACGCGTCGAGGTCGTGAACAGCACCGGCGGGTACTTCGTCTCCTCGTGGACGTTCTGATACGGCGAGTACTTCGCGATCGCGGCCCACTCCTCGGGGACGTCGGGATTGCCGTACTCCTCCATCCACGACGCGCCGGCGAGCAGCTTGTGGTAGCGCTTCATGTCGAGGAGCGGCGCTTCGCACACGACCGCGCCGAACAGCTCGGGGCGCTCGGTCATCATCACGCCGACGAGGAGGCCTCCGTTCGAGCCGCCCATGATGCCGAGCTTCGGCGGTGTCGTGACCTTGCGCGCGATCAAGTCCTCGGCGATCGCGGCGAAGTCCTCGTACACGCGCTGGCGATTGAGCTTGGTCGCGGCCTGGTGCCACTTCGGACCGTACTCGCCGCCGCCGCGCAGGTTCGGCACGACATACACGCCGCCTTTCTCGAGCCACGCGACGCCGACGATCGGGTTGTAGTAGGGCGTCAGCGAGATCTCGAAGCCGCCATAGCCTTCGATCACCGTCGCATTCGATCCGTCGAGCTTCACGTCCTTCTTCGCGACCTGGAAGTACGGGACGCGGGTGCCGTCCTTGCTCGTCACGAAGTGCTGCGTGACCTCGAGTCCGGTCGCATCGAAGCGCGCCTTACCGTGCTTGAGCGGCTGCTTCTTGCCGTTCTTGACGAGCGAGACCGTGGTCGGCGTGACGAAGCCGGACTCGAACATCCAGTAGTCGTCGTTCTCGTCGTCGTCCCACGCGCCGATCGAGAACGAAGTGCCGGCCGGCGGCGGGACCTTCGCCGACTTCCACGTCCGGTTCTTGCCGCTGCCGGTGCGCGACCACGCGACGAGGCCGTCGCGGACGTCCTCGAGCTGCTGGACGTAGACCTTCGTCTTCGCGCCGGTGACGCCGTTCAACGATGTCGTAGGCGTCGGCGTGAACAGCGGCGTGAAGGCGCGGCTGCCGGCGAGATAGTCCTTCTCGTTCGCGGCGAGCAGCGAGCCGGCAGGCCAGGTCGTCGAGCCGAGGACCCAGTCCTTGCGCAGCGTGATCAGGATCTGGTCGTCCCACAGCTCGACCTGTGCGTCGTCGGGCTTGTCGATCTTCGTCGCGGTCTTGCCGTCCCACAGGAACATGTCGGACGCGAACGTCGAGACCTCGAGCTGGATGATGTCGTGCGTGTGGCCGTGATCCCACTGACGGCCGGCGCCGACGGCGATATCGGTGTCCTTCGCTTCGTAGATCGTCGTCGCGGCGGAGAGCGGCGTGCCGCGCTTCCACTCTTTTACGATCCGCGCGTAGCCCGACTTCGTCATCGAGCCGGGACCGAAGTCGGTCGCGACGAACACGGTGTCGTGATCTTTCCAACCGATCTGAGTCTTCGCCTCCGGGAGCACGAAGCCGTCGGCCAGCCACTTCTGATGCTCGAGATCGAGCTCGCGCACGACCGTCGAGTCACCGCCGCCGCGCGACAGGTTGACGAGACAGCGCTCGTACTTCGGATACAAGCAGCTCGCGCCCTTCCACACGAAGCTCGCGTTCTCCGCCTTGTTCAACGCGTCGACATCGATCACGGTCTGCCACGTCGGCTTGTCCTTCGCGTAGTCGGCGAGCGTCGTGCGCCGCCACAGGCCGCGCGGGTTCACGTCGTCGGTCCAGAAGTTGTAGAGCCACTTGCCCTGCTTGTACGCGTACGGAACCTTGTCCTTCGCGTCCATGATCGCGCGCACGCGGTCCTGGTTCTGCTTGAACCCCGGCACGGCCTCGAGCGCGGCCTTCGTCTTCGCGTTTTGTGCGCGCGCCCAGTCGAGCGACTTGCTGTCCTCGATCTGTTCGAGCCAGAGGTACGGATCTTCGGCGGGCGGCGTCTTGGCGACCGGGACAGCTGGACCCGCGGGCGCGGCGACGCGAGAAAACGGTGGCGGTGCTTCAGGCGCGGTCGGTGGTGGACTCGAAGAGCCGCACGCGGCGACCAGGATCAGCAGGAGTGAGCGCTTCACGGGGCGGACTGTACGACAGCGGCGCGCACCGCTCCTTGCGGGTACGGCTGGTACACGCTCACAGCTTGTCGATCACTGCGGCGAGCTCGGCGCGGTCCGGCGGCGGGCGCAGCTTGCGCGAATAGCTCGCGACCAGCGCGCCGCTGCGGTCGAACACGTAGATCGTCGGGATCTGTGGCGGGCTGCCGAGCGCGGCGAACAGCGCATCGTCGATCGGCACGACACGCAACCACGGCGTGCGCTGCGCGAACGCCCGCACCGCGGCCGAGCCACCGCGGCCGGCGTAGTCCTCGTGACCGCGATAATTGACGCCGAGGATGCGCACGCGCGAGCGCAATGGCTCGAGCTCGCCGAGCTCCGCCTTGCAGTGCGGGCACCACGACGCGAACACGAGGACGAGCGTCGGCTGATCGCTATGACCGACCACGGCGCCGTCGAGATCCGCGCTCGCCTCGAGCTGAGCGAGCACGCTGGTCAGCGCGGGCGGCTGGGCTGGCGGAGCTGCAGGCGATGTCGACGCGCAGCCAACCAGGAAACCCGCCCAGAGAAGCCACCGCATTCCCACATGTAATTATGCACCGCCGCAACGGATCTGGCTTGCTGGTGCTAGAACCGATGGGCACCTTCATGGCATCGAAGGTGCGGGAGGCCCAGTGAACCATCTCTTCTTGGGAGCGCTCGCGTTCGGAGTCACGTTGCTCGTCGCGTCGTTTCTGCTCGGAGCGAAGGACACCGGGCATGGCGGTGGTGGCCACGACCACGGCGATAGCGCTCCGGGCTTCGGCTGGGCGCCGTTCTCGTCGTTGCGGTTCTGGGTGTTCCTGTTGACGTTCGGCGGCGGTTCCGGGCTTGCACTCGATGCGCTCGGTTCGTCACAGCTCGAAGCGTCGGTCGGTGCGCTGTTCGTCGGCTGGGCGAGCGGTGCGATCGCGGTGACGGTCGTGCGCAAGCTCAGCGCGTCGAGCGAATCCAGTGAAGTCCACGGCGACGAGCTGATCGGCGGGACCGGCACGCTCGTGTTGCCGGTCGGCACCGACAAGCCGGGCAAGGTGCGCATCGACGTGAAAGGTCGCCAAGTAGATTTCGTAGCGAACCTGATCGAGCCGGGTGTGGAGCTGCCGACAGGAACGCAGGTGTTGATCGTTTCAGAAGGCGAGCGCGGTACGTTGCTCGTCGGTAAGACCGAGCTGTAGCGTTGGTGTTTGCTCGAGCCTGAAGGGAGGCTGATATGCACGGGAAAGGTATTCCGCCCGAAGTGATCGGTGGTGTGGTCGCAGGCGTCGTTGTTCTGTTGTTTCTGACCCTGGTCTATCGGGTCCTGCTGCGCATCTGCAGGCCGAACGAGATCCTGATCTTCAGCGGAGGCAGGCACAAGACCGAGGACGGAGGGAACGTCGGGTACCGGATCGTGTTCGGCGGCCGCGGCGTCGTGAACCCGCTCACCGAACGGGTCAGCCGGATGGATGTCTCGCTGATCGCGGTACCGATCGCGGTGCAAGGTGCGTATTCGGAGGGCGGCATCCCGCTCAACGTGCACGCGATCGCGAACATCAAGGTGTCCACGGATCGCCGGTTCATCGGCAACGCGATCGAGCGCTTCCTCGGCAAGGACCGCACCGAGATCGCGCGCGTCGTCAAGGAGACACTCGAGGGTCACCTCCGCGGCGTGCTCGCGACGATGACGCCCGAGGAGCTCAACGAGGATCGCTTGAAGTTCTCGAAGCACCTCGAGCTCTCGGCAGGGCCGGATCTCGAGAAGCTCGGGCTCGAGCTCGACGTCCTCAAGATCCAGCACGTCGCCGACGACGGCAACTACCTCGAGAGCATCGGCCGCCAGCGGATCGCCGAGATCCTGCGGACCGCCGAGGTCGCCGAGAGCGATGCGACGCGCGAGGCCGAGCAGGCCGAAGCCGCCGCCCGCGCCCGCGGCGAGGTCGCGATGACGAACGCGCAGGCCGCGGTGCAGCGCAAGCAGAACGAGCTCCGCCAGATCAAGGCCGAGGTCGATGCCGACGCGAGCTCCGAGGTCAACCGCGCCGAAGCGGCAGGCCAGCAAGCGCGCGCCGAAGCCGAGCTCGAGCTCCAGAAAGTTCGCGGCGAGCTCGAACAGCTCCGGCTGCAAGCCGAGGTCACGATCCCCGCCGAGGTCGACGCCCAGGTCCGCGAGCTGTTCGCGGCCGGCCAGGCGGCGCCGATCGCCGCCGACGGTGAAGCGATGTCGGCCTCGCTCGCGGAGGTCGCCTCGGCCTGGCGCGACAGCGGCGGCCGCGCGATGGACATGTTCGTGCTCCAACATCTCGATGCGATCTTCGGCGACGTGGCGAAGGCCGCGGGACGCGTGAAGATCGGCGAGGTCAACCTGATCGATGGCGGCGACGGCAAGACGATTCCGGCGTTCGCCGCGTCGCGTCCTGCCACGATGGCGGCGCTCCTCGAGCAGGTCTACAAGACGCTCGGCGTCGACGTCGCGCGCGTCATCACTGGCACTCCTAACGGCCAGGGGAGGCTCTGATGCAGAACGTCGCCATGGTAGCCGTCGTCGCGATCCTCGGATCGCTGGTCCTGCTCGCGCTGATCCTGAAGCGCATCATCTACATCTGCCCGCCGAACGAAGTGCTGATCTTCTCCGGCGGCCATCGCCAGCTCGGTGACAACCGGACGATCGGGTACCGCGTCGTCCAGGGCGGGCGCGGCGTGCGCATCCCGCTGATCGAGGTCGTCGATCGGATGGACCTCACGAACATGATGATCGAGCTGCGCGTCGCCGGCGCGTACTCGAAGGGCGGCATTCCGCTCAACGTGCAGGGCGTCGCGAACGTCAAGGTCTCGAGCAAGAGCGATCAGCTCGCGAACGCGGTCGAGCGCTTCCTCGGCATGAACCGCGACCAGATCATGGCGATCGCGCGCGAGACGCTCGAAGGCAACCTGCGTGGTGTGCTGTCGACGCTGACGCCGGAAGAGGTCAACCAGGATCGCGAGAAGTTCGCGGGCGAGCTGCTCCACGAGGCCGACCACGACCTCGCGCGGCTCGGTCTCGAGCTCGACACGCTGAAGATCCAGCACGTCAGCGACGACAAGGGCTACCTCGCATCGATCGGCCGGCGCTCGACCGCCGAGCTGTTCAAGCGCTCGCGGATCGCCGAAGCGGAGAACCATGCGCTCGCCGCCGAGAACAGCGCGTCGAACCTCATGAACCAGGAGATCGCGAAGGTCGATGCCGAGATCCGGACCGCGCGCGCCGAAGGCCAGCGCCGGATCGCCGAGGCGCAGACTCGAAAGGGCGCGCTCGTCGCCGAGTCCAAGGGCCAGGTGCTCGCGCAGCTCGCGAAGGCGAGCGCCGATCTGGATGTCCAGAAGGCGCGGCTCGCGCAGGTCCGCTACCAGCTGATCGCCGACAAGATCCGTCCGGCCGAGGCCAAGAAGGCGCAGATGGTCCAGCAGGCGAAGGGTGCCGCGTCGAAGATCATCGAGGAAGGCAAGGCGACCGCCGCCGCGATCCGCTCGCTCGGCGAGACCTGGGCGAAGGCCGGCGACAGCGCGCGCCAGATCTTCGTCGCACAGAAGCTGCAGGGCCTGGTCACCACGATGATGGACACGGTCGGCGACATGCCGATCGATAAGGTCACCGTGATCGACAAGGAGCTCGCGTCGAACGGCGGCAACTTCGCGGTGAAGGCCGCGATCACGAACGAGCAGCTCAAGCAGATGCTCGGCGTCGACCTCGCGGCGCTCGCGCAGCGGATGACGCCGAGCCTGCCCGCCGCGACGGTCGCGATTCCGCCCGCACGGCCGCGGCCGCCGACCCAGCCCGGCCCGGGTAACAAGAACGGCTAGCTACCGGGCGAGGATCGCGTCGAGCGCCGGATCTCGTCCAGAGAACCAGTCGGCCGCCGTGACCGGCACCGCGACGTCGGGCACCAGCGCATCGCCCGGGAAATCGGGAAACGAGAAGCGCTTTGTCGAGTACTGCAGCGGCAAGTGCGAGTGCGGCAGCTCGACCACCTTGATCTCGCCGTACGCATTTGGCTTGCCGGACGTGGCGCCCCCAACGAGCGTGGCGTGAACGTCGCGCTTGAGATCCATCGCATCGAGCATTCCCGACGAGAACGTGTGCATGCCGATGATCGCGTAGATCTTACCGGCGAGCGCGGGACGCGCAGCGAGGCCATCGATCAGCGGCTTGATGATCTCGGAGTTGCCGCCCTCGTTGCGCCGCAGATCGATGACGAATCGATCGATCTGGTGCTGGTCGACGAAGCCGAGCGTGCCCGCCGCGAGCTGCGCGAACGAGCCGGCCTTCGGGTCCTCGGCACACGCGTCGTACGCGAAGTAGAGCAGGTGGTTCGGCTCGTCGTACTTGTTCCAGTAGACATAGGGCGGCCCCTGCAGATGGAGCGGCAGCTTGGCCGGGGGCGTGACCTTCGCGCGCAGCATGCCGGGCACGACGGCGAGCGGGCGCTTCGTGCCGTCGGCGTCGGCGAGCACGAACGTCGCGCTCTTCAAGGTGGCGAGATCGAGGCCGGCGAGGAGCGCGACATCGCCGAGTACGTCGTTCGCGTGGGCGTGCAGGCCGGCCGGGCTGTCGTGTGCGATCAGCGGAGTGATCGCGGCGAGCACCTCGTCGAGGTTCTTCGTACCGATACCGACGAGCCGCTTCCCCACTGCCCATCGCTCCGTCGCACCGGTGACGAAGATGCCGTCATCGAACCAGGTGAACGTCACCGGGTAGACGCCCGCCGTTCCCCACGCACCGATCATCGTGTGCGTGTCGCCGATCGACGCGACGAGGCGCACCAGCGCGGTGGTCACGTGCGCGTCGTCGAGAGACGGAAGCTTCGCATCGAGGTCGGCGACCGCTTGTTTCCATGCCGCCTCGGGAAGGTGGAAGAACGGATCCGGATGCTTGCCGGCGACCGTCGTCACCAGTGTCGCGAGATCCTCGTGCCACGCAACGGCGTGGCTCGGCTCCGAATGCGACGCGTTGCCACAAGCGGCGAGCACGACGAGGTAGGCGGCGCGCAGCATCACCTACGGCTTCTTCAAGTCGCTGTCGATCGAGGCTTCGAGCTTCGTCCCGTCCGCGAACTCGGCCCACAGCGAGGCGACGACGTGTTTCGTCGTGCAGTCGGCGATGTCGAGCTCGCCGCTCGCCGCGTCCTTGTGATCGAGCTGGATCACGACATGATCGTGGTCGCCGATCTTCTGTTGCGCGTGCGCGTAGCACGACGCGATCGTGACGCTGACGCGCGGGCCGAGCTCGAGGACGACGATCTTGCCGTCGAACGTCGCTTTCGTGACGTTCGCTTTGAACTCGGTGTCGCGGCCGTGATGCGCGATCACCTGGTTCTTGCCGGGGTGACCGCCGCACGCGGCGAGCGCGACGAGGATGATCGACATCGGCTTCATTGCATCGGGTCCAAGGGTTTCAGCGGCGAGTCGATCGACGCTTCGACGCGCCCACCATCCGGAAAGCTCGCCCACATCGTCGCGCGAAAGTGGCCCGGATTACACTCGTCGATCTGGAGCTGACCATCGGTCGCGACGACCTCGTTGCCGCCACTCTCGACCTCGACGTGCGAGTCGAACTGGGTGATGCCGATCTTGGTCCTCGCGTCCTTGAAGCACGTCGTCGTCGTCAGCGAGGTGTGCGAGCCGAGATCGATCGTGATCAGGCCAGGGTTCGGGCAGTGCGCGCAGTACGAGCCTGCGCCGACCGGGCCGTGCCACGAGTGATTCGGCAAGCGTCCCATCACCTGGTTGCGCTTGGGGCCCGGCGCGCACGCGCAGATCAAGGCCGCAAAAACTACAAAGAGAGCCCGACGCGCCGGCGCGCGGTCAAGCAGTGTTCGGAGCCGAGCGTGAAGTCGCGACACGTCTTCGGACGATCATCGTAGATCACGCAGCCGTAGCGTGTCGCGTGTCCCGTGCCGTCGTCGCGCCCACCCTCGAGCGCACCGCAGCGGTCGCCGGCGCGGATGATCTCGAGGTAGGTGGTCCGATCGACCACGTACGCGGGCTGCTTCTTGACGACAGGGTCGCGCCGGCTCACCTCGACCGAGTGATAGGCCGCGCGGCAGCAGGCCCCGCAGGTCTGGCAAGCGAGCGCGGCCTCATAGCGCTCGCAGCCGGGCCACGCCGGATCGACCTTTGCGGCGGCCTGACGGCATCTGTCCGTGCCGCCACGTGGATTGGCGACGCGCCACGCACACGTTCCGCACGAGCCATTGCCCGCGGGCAACCCGGTCGGGTGCAGTGCGGGCGGCGAGGTGACGCCGTGCCACAACGTGCCGGGCTCTGCGAAGCACGCGCTCGCCGCTGCGATCGTCGCGGTCGCCGCGAGCGCTTCGCCAAGCGCTGGTGCCCACGGCGGCAACGCCACGCGTCGCAACGCCGAGATCGCGGCGACCACCGATCGCTCGGTGCGATCTGCGAGCACATCACCCGACAGGCGATCCCAGAACGCACGGAAGTCAGTCGTCGGCGCGAACACCGCGCGCAGGCCGTGGCGGCCGGTCAACACGAACTGGACGCGCAGGCACGCGTGCTCGCGCCAGTCGTGATCGGGGCCGGTGTTGTCCATGCCCCAGTCGGCGCGCGTGAACGACTGTTCGCCCTCGACGAGCGAGTGGCAGAGCTCGTGGAAGATCATCTGCGCGAGGCTGTCGTCGGCGTCGAGTGTCGAGGCATCTCCGATCGCGAGCGTGCCGTGGCCATCGGTCGCGGCATACGCATCCGGCGTACGAACCACTCGCAAGCCGATCCGGCGCGCAGCAGTCACCCAGACTTGCGCCAGCGGATCGGTATATCGAGCAGTGACGTCGCGTGCCACGGCGTCAGAGCTACCACGACCACGCATGAAAACTTGCGGCTTCGCGCAACCGGGCTAATCCTGGAACCATGAAGGGTGGAGACGTCACGTTGGCCGGGATCCTGTTCTCCGCCGACGAGTGGATCTCGTACGAGCCGGCGCATCGCGCGGAGCTCATGGAAGCGGCGTCGGCAGAGTCGGAGCCGTGGGTGATGGCACCCGCGACCGGCGCGTTGTCGGGGCCGATCCGCATGCGCTACGACGCCGATCGCTAGCCGGCGCTAAAGTAAACCGTAGCGGCGGAGCTTGTTGATGAACGTGGTGCGCGGCATGCCGAGCGCCTTCGCCGCGGTCGATTGATTGCCGGCGGCATCGCGCAGTGCATTCGTCAGCCGGCGGCGCTCGATGTCCTCCATGATCTCGCCGTGCGGCACGCTCGCGTCGCGTGGCTCGAGCAGCTCCGGCGGGGCAGGGCGATCGGCGAGCTCGAGGTCGGCGGCCGTGATCTCGATACCATCGCCGAGGACGAGCGCACGCTCGAGCACGTTCTCGAGCTCGCGCACGTTGCCGGGCCACGCGTACGCGGCCATCCGCTCCAGCGCGCTCGCGGAGATCGGCTTGACCGCGCGACCGCAGCGGCGTGCGGCGCGCGGCAACAGCGACGCGCACAGCGCGGGTAGGTCGATCAGGCGCTGGCGCAGCGGGGGGACCAAGAACTCGACGACGCGCAGCCGGAAGTAGAGATCTTCGCGGAACTCGCCCGCCGCGACCATCGCTTCGAGCTTGCGGTTCGTCGCCGCGATGATCCGGACATCGACGGCGACCGGCGTCGTCGCCCCGACCCGGCGCACGGCACGCTCCTCGAGCACGCGCAGCAGCTTCGGTTGGAGATCGAGGGGCAGCTCGCCGATCTCGTCGAGCACGAGCGTGCCGCCGTCCGCGAGCTCGATCGGGCCGCGGCGCAACCGCGTCGCGCCGGTGAACGCACCGCGTTCGTGGCCGAACAGCTCGCTCTCGAACACCGACGCGGCGAGCGCACCGCAATCCACGCGCAGGAACGGCCCGTCCGCACGCGGTGACGCCGCGTGGACGAGGCGCGCGAGCAGGCCTTTGCCGGTGCCGCTCTCGCCGAGGACGAGCACGTTGGAGTCGCTGCGCGCGACGAGCTCGATCGTGCGGCCGAGCTCGCGGATCGCGCGCGATTCGCCGACGAGCGTCGCGCCCTCGGTCGCGGCCTCGGCGCGCTGCCGCAGCAACCGATTTTCGTCCTCGAGCCGGTCGCGCAGCGTGCGGATCTCGGAGTTCTGGGTCTCCAGGGTGCGCGACAGCTCCGCGATCGTGCCGAACGCACGCGCGTTCGCGAACCCGATCGCGAGCTGGCTGGCGAGCGCCGCGAGCAGGTCGCGATCCTGCGACGAGTAGAGGTCGCCGCTCCTGCGCGGGCCGAGCACGAGCTTCGCGAGCGGCGCGTGCGCTTCGCCGAGCTGGACCGCCACGCTCAGGTGATCGTCCGGTGGCTCATCCGGTCCGTAGGCACCCGCGATCGCGTCGCCGAACACGAGTTGCCACGCGCCACGATCGTCGCGCATGTACAGCGCGCCGCGCTCCGCATGGACCGCGTCGACGACCTGGAGCACGGCCTCGCGCGCGAGCTCGGCCGGCTCTCTCAACCGGGCGAGGCTCTCGCCGGCGCGGCGCAGCGCGACGACGTAGTGATGACGATCGCGGAAGAACCGGCGATCGAGCCATGCGCCGATCCGCGCGCGCAGGGGGCCAAAGATGATCGCGGCGGTGACGCCGGCGGCGAGGTGCGGCCACGGTCCGGCATCCCCGACGAGCCAGCCGGTGATCCAACCGGCCGCGAGCACGACGCAGATGTAGACGACGGCGGCGGCGCCGGTCGTGATCGTGTAGCCGAGCGAGCTCTCGATCAGCGCGTCGATGTCGGCGAGCCGAACTTGCAGGACGGCGACGCCGTACGACACGAACCACAGCACCGCGATCGCGACGACGAACGGCTGGTAGCGCTCGACGAGGAACGGCGCGAGCCCGGCGGCCGCGGCGGGAATCGCGGCAAGTCCGGGAATCGCGCTGATCGCCTGACCGAAGATCAACCAGCGCAGCTGCGCACGCCGAGCACCGGTCGCGACGCGATGCTCGCGGATCTGGAACGCGAGCGCGATCCCGGTATAGAGCGGCACGCTCGCGCACTGGATCGCGATCGCCGCGACCATGATCTGGAGGCCCCTATCACCGCCATTGGCACCGCCACCGTCGCTGTAATCGACGATCGCGAGCGCGAGGCCAGCGGCGCACGCGGTGCCGAGAAGGATCGAGAGGATGTTCGTCGCGCGACTCCACGCCAGGGCCGGCGCGCGCGTCAGCTCGAGCGCGAGATCGAGTGCGAGCTTCGGCCCGGCGAACAGCGATGCGAGGAACACGATCGCGAGCACCGGGTGGATCACGAGGTGCGTCCACGACAGCGCGCCGACGTAGACCATCGCGTAGATGATCGACGCGCGATAGAACTTGCGCGCGAGCACGTCGTCGGGCCGACCGACGCGCGCGATCACGCCGAGCGCGAGCAACACGCCCGCGAGCAGCGTCGCGATCAGGGCGGACCACGGCGGCGGCGAGGCGCCGAGCGCGAGCCTGATGTCGCGGCTCGCGTCGGTGGTCGTGAGGTGCTCGCCGAACTGGCCGGTCGGCGACGTGATCGGCTCGCCGCGGACGGTCAGCGTGACCGTCTCGCCGGGCGCGCGGCCGAGGACGCGCGCCGCGTAATCGAACGTGCTCGTGACCGGCGCGCCGTCGATCGCGGTGATCACGTCGCCGGTGACGAGCCCCGCACGATCCGCGATGCCGCCGACCTCGACGTGGGCGACGCGATGGCCGGTGAACGCGAGGAAGCCCTTCTGCGGCGCGCGCCACGCGGCGACGACGACCGCGATCGCGTACGCGAGCGCGAGCACCGCCGGTGCGACGATCCACGGAAGGGCCTTCAGCGTCCGCAACGTTCACGTGCGTAACGCAAATTCGCGAGAGGCGGATCACAAAACGGTGCGCAGGATCGTGCGCAGTCTCCAGGCCTCGCTCAGTACTGGCAGGGATTCTCGGCGGCCGGGCAGCCGTCGCCCGAGCGCGGCACCGAGGTGCCGGCGCCGATCGCGCACCACGCGGGCATGCTCGGCGGCAGGCCGCTCTGGATGTACGGCGACTGGCCCGTCCCGATCCAGAACGGATGGTTCATCGCGAACTCCCACATCGACGCGAACTTCGACTCGCCCGGCGGCGTATCGAGTGGCGGCTCGACGTGACCGCAATTGTGGCGGCACTCGACGATGAAGTGACCATCGGCAACGAGGCCGGTCTCCATGTCACGCGACGCGACCGAAAAATCCATCCCGATGCCAAGGCACCCGAGGATGTCCCTGTTGCCGTCCATGTTTGGAGGGCCATCGCCGCCCCACAGCACGACGCCGGGCGGCTTGTGCGAGCCGGTACCTGTCCATGGCTTGATGATCGTGTCGTTGACGCCGCCCGACAGCGACACGAACGACGCGAGCATGTTCGCGCGCGCCTGGACGAGCTGATCGGTGAACAGCGCGCCGGCACTGACGCCGATCGTCGAGACGCAGCTCTCGTTGATGTGGAGCTGCTGCTCCGCGCACGCGAGCATGTCGTCGAAGAACAGGAACTCTTCGTCCATCCGGGCCTGCGACTGCGTGATATCGAACGGCCACTTCGTGTTGAGCGACGTCGCGAACACGGTCGCGCCTTCGGACACCGGAATGAGCGCGATGAACCGCTGCTCATCCGCCGCTTGCTGGACCTCGCCGCGGACGAGGAAGTCGTTCGCGTCCCCGCCGATCCAGTGCCACAGGAACAGCACCGGCAGCGTCTCGGTCGCTGCGAAGCTCGCGGGCAAGACGAGCAAGAAGCTGCGCGTCTTGCCACCCGACGTGATCGTGTTCGAGCCCGACACGAGCGCGGGGCAGCCAGCCGCGGGCAGCGCCGGTCGAGCCGGCAGCGAAGCGTTGATCGGAAGTGGCGCATCGCAGAGGTAGCGATACGTCGTCGCGTCCGGCGGCGGCGGCAACGGCGCATCGGGGATCGAAACCCGTGCGTCCGGCTGCGGCTGATCATCACCGGACGGCTTGCCCGGGTTCGTGGAGTTGCATCCTACGAGGAGCGTGATCACCAGCAGGACTCGCATCGTGCGCGCGTCAGTGCAAGCAGTGTGCGGAGCTGTGTGCGTTGTGATGTCGCGCAGTTGCCAGCGCATTGACCGAATCTGGACAGCGCCACAGGTTTGACTTCCTACACGATCTTGCTCCCCAGTCCGGAAACGGCCAGTCAGATCCCCGCGCGAGTGTTATCCCGATCCTCGTGCTGACCGATGACGCTGCCTACGAGGCCATCCTCGCCCGCGACCCGCGGTTCGATGGCGTGTTCTTCGTAGGCGTCCAGACCACCGGCGTCTACTGCCGCCCGATCTGTCCCGCGCGGACGCCGGGACGCGCGCGCTGCACGTTCTACGCGACGCCGGCCCAGGCAGAACAGGCGGGGTTTCGGGCATGCTTTCGCTGCCGGCCGGAGATCGCTCCCGCCGCGCCGAACGCGATCGGCGCGCCGGCATCGGTCGACGCGATCGATGCGCTCGTCACCGCGGCGACTCAACGGATCTCGGAAGGCGCGCTGAACAGCGGATCTATAGATGACCTCGCCGCGGAGCTCGGCGTCACGGCGAGGCATCTGCGGCGCGCGACCGAAGCGCGCCTCGGCGTGTCGCCGGTCGAGCTCGCGCAGACTCGCCGGCTCGCGCTCGCGAAGCAGTTGCTGCAAGACACGTCGCTGCCGATCACGTCGATCGCGTTTGCCGCAGGCTTCGGCAGCGTGCGCCGGTTCAACGCGATGTTCGCCGCGAAGATGGGGACGCCGCCGAACGAGATCCGCCGCAAGCACTCGGCGCCGGCCGGCGACGCGGGCGCCGGCGGCGATCAGATCAGGCTGCGCCTCGACTATCGGCCGCCGTACGACTGGGGGCGCCTGCTCGGGTTCTTGCGCGGCCGCGCGATTCCCGGCGTCGAGAAGATCACGGACGAGTATCGCCGCGTCGTCCATCTCGACGGTCACGTCGGCGAGATCGTCGTGCGCCCGGATCTGCGAGGTGTCGTGCGCGCTGCGCGCAGCGATGGCTCGACCCAGACGCCGCCGCGCACCGCACTCGTGCTCGAGCTCGCCCCGACGTTGCTGCCGGTCGTGATGCCACTCGTCGCACGCGTGCGCCGGATGTTCGATCTCGATGCGCGTCCCGACCTCGTCGATCGCGCGCTCGCCCGCGACGCTACGCTCGCACCGCTCGTCGCCGCGCGTCCCGGGTTGCGGCTGCCCGGTGCGATCGATCCGTTCGAAGCGTCGATCCGTGCGTTGCTCGGCCAGCAAGTCTCGGTCGCCGCGGCGACGACACTGGCCGGCCGGTTCGCGGCGCAGCTCGGTACGAAACTGGGCGATCAAGAGCTCGCGTATCGGTTCCCGACGCCAACCGAGGTCGCGAAGGCCGGCCCCGAACGGATCGTCAAGATCGGTATGCCGATGGCGCGCGCGAACGCGATCCACGGCTTCGCGCGCGCACTCTCGCGCGGCGAGATCCAGCTCGATCACCACGCGGACCTCGATGCATTCGTCGCGAAGCTCGTCGAGCTTCCCGGCATCGGGCCGTGGACCGCGCACTATCTCGCGATGCGCGCGCTGCACTTGCCCGACGCGTTTCCCGCGTCGGATCTCGGAATTCAAAAGGCGTTGGACCGCAGTGGTCCGCGCGATGCGGAAGCGCGCGCCGCAGCGTGGCGGCCGTATCGCTCGTACGCCGTCATTCATCTCTGGACCGCACTCTCGGAAGGAGCTGCCTCGTGACCCTCGACCTCTTTACGTATCGATCCCCGATCGGCGCGCTCGTCCTCTCGGCGCGCAGTGATCAACTCGTCGGCTTGCATCTACCAGAAAGCGACGATCCGGCGCCGCTCGGCACCGAGCGCAAGACCCCGATCCTGGCGCGCGCCGCGAAGCAACTCGCGGAGTACTTCGCCGGCAAGCGCAAGACGTTCGAGCTCGCGCTCGCGCCCGAAGGCACGGCGTTCCAGCGCCGCGTGTGGGACGCCCTGCTCGAGATTCCCTACGGTGTGACCACGAGCTACGGCGTGATCGCACAGCGGATCGGCCGGCCCGCCGCGAGCCGCGCGGTCGGTGCGGCGAATGGACGCAATCCGATCGCGATCATCGTGCCGTGTCATCGCGTGATCGGCGCGAACGGCTCCCTGACGGGTTTTGGCGGCGGCTTGCCCGCGAAGACGTTCTTGCTGACGCACGAACGCGCGCTGGCCCCCGCTGATCGGGCACCGGCGCAACTGTCGTTTGCCTGATACGGTGCCGCGGTGGATTGGTTGATCTACGGCATCCTCGGCGCGGGTAGCGCGGCACTCGCGGGGACGTCGATGTTGCGGCGCACCCGCCACGACGCGTTCGCGACCGCGTCCGAGCTCCAACCGATCGACGACCTCACGCACGTTCCGCAAGCGCTGCAGCACACCGCGCTGTGGGCGCTCTCCGAAGGCGGCTTCGAGCGCCGCGTCGTTCACGGCGTCGTGAAGCGCGCGGCCGCGCCGGTTCCGGGCGATGTCGCGGTCACCGCGTTCGACCTCGAGACGCTGCGCTCGCGCCGTGGCGAGTGGGCCTACCTGCCGGTCGAGCCGCCGTTCCGGATCGGCGACATCGTCAGCGTCGTCGTGTGCGAGCTCGATCGCACGTTCCCGCATCTTCTCCTCAAGCGCACCGGCCGCGGCGACAAGGTCCACGACGATTCGCTCGGCGAAATCTCGACGAGCCTGACCCGAGTCGCGCGCGAAGCGTTGCGCACCGCTCGCAGTTATCCGGCGGACCTGCCGCCGGGCCTCTCGCCCGAGCCGCTCGCGGAGATCGAGCTTCCCGAGCACTGGCGCGCGTACGGCAAAGTCGTCGAGCCGCTGCTCCGCCACGCCGAATTTCGCGGCGCGCTCGCTCGCACCCATCGCCGCGACCTCGTGGTCGAGCTGATCGATTCGCTGCTCGTCGTCTATCCGGCGGCGCGCGCGATCGCAGGCGCCGATCCGTTCGCGGATCTGGTGTCGTCCGCACTCGCCCTCGTCGACGCGATCCGCGCCTCCGTGGTGTCCCCGCGCGGCGTCGAAAATCACTAAGTTACGCCCGCTTAGATCGAGGTGTGCCGTGGTGCGTGTACAACCATGACGTGCCTCGGCTGTTGCTCGCCCTGATCTGCGCATCGACCTGGCTCGCGCCATCGGTCGCGCGGGGCGGCAGTTTGCCGCGAATGCCCGGGATGTACACCGCCCAGGCGCAGACACCGCTGCCGATGCTCGACAGCAAGCTCGACGTCACCGTGCGAGGCCCGATCGTCGAGACCACGGTCACCCAGACGTTCAAGAACGACTCCGATGCCGCGACCGAGGCGACGTACATCTTCCCGCTGCCCGCCGACGCCGCGGTCAGCGCGATGGCGATCGATCTCGGCACGCGCAAGATCCACGCGTCGATCGAAGCGCGCGACAAGGCGCAAGCGCGGTACGAAGAAGCGGTCGCGCACGGGCTCGGCGCAGGCATGCTCGAACAAGAGCGGCCCGACGTGTTCACGCAGACCGTATCCGCGATTCCCGGGCGCGGCACCATTACAGTCACGCTGCGCTACGACGCGACCGCGCGCTACAGCGACGGCACGTGGGAGCTCGCGCTGCCGCTCGTCGTCGCGCCGCGCTACGTGCCCGGTACCGCGAGCGGTCGGCCGACGACCGGCAGCGGCCGCAACCCCGACACCGATCGCTCGCCCGATGCGTCACGCGTGACGCCGCACGCAGTGCCGAACGGTGGTGGCGGCACGCAGATCGAGCTCGCATTTCAGACCGCGGTCGATACCGTGACCAGCCCGACCCACACGATCGAACGCGCGAGCGCGCACTACACGATCACCGATCCGAAGAGCGATCGCGATCTGATCGTGCGCTGGCACGCGAAGGCGCCGGCGGAAGGTTGGGTCGAGACCGAGACCAACGGCAGCGGGTTCGCCGCCGCGCTCGTCGTCGGGCCGACCGCCACGCCCCACTCTGCAGCGCGCTGCCGCTTGCTCCTCGATCGCGCGGCGACCACACGCGGCGACGGCGACATCGTCGAACGCGCGCTCGTTCGCGCGCTGCTCGGCGCACTCGACGCGAAGGATCGCGCGGGCCTCGCTACCGGCGAGCTCGCCGCGCCCGCGGACCTCCAGCACTCGCTCGACGACACCTGGGCGACCAGCAACCGCGCGTTCGATCTGACGCGCGAGCTCCAGCACGCACGCCCGGGCGGAGCGCCGATCGTCCTGATCAGTGACGGCTTGATCTCTGACGACACCGCCGCGGTCGCGGCCGCGAAGCAGCTCGGCGTTCCAATCTACGCGATCGGCATCGGCCCGGCGCCGAATCGCAGCCTGCTCGCCGCGCTCGCCGCGGCGACCGGTGGCACGGTGCGGTTCGCACTCGCCGGCGATGATCTGCAAGCACTCGCACGCGACGTGATCTCCGACGCCGCGAACCCACCCGCCGCGCTCGCCGTGTCGTGGGGCACCCTCGCGGCCACCGACGTCGTCCCCGCGCAGCTGCCGCGCGTCGGAGCCGGCCAGGCGACGCTCGTGGTCGCGCGCGTCGCGCAACCGAAAGCTGCGAATGCGCGCGCGCGGGGCGACGTGTTCGCGTTGTCGACATTCAGTGCGGGCACGGCACCCGCCGGCGCGACGACGCCGCGTGGAGCGCTGGCCCGCCGCTGGGCGCGGCTCGAGCTCGACGAGCTGATCGCGAAGGGCAACCCGCGTGCGACGACCGAGCACGCGCTCGCATGGGGCCTGGTGTCGCCCTACACCGCGATGGTCGCGATCGGCGACGAGGTCGTCGTCACCGGCGGCGTCAAGCATACGAGGGGCGTGCCGGTGTCGCTGCCGGCGGGCATGCAGTGGCAGCCCGTGAAGCACGAGACCACGGTCGCGCTCGATGGAACGATCGTGAATTCCCTGGACGTCGCTGACAAGTCGCCCACGCCGGGTCCTGCGACCGCCGACAAGAAGCCCAGCACCGCGAAGAAGTCGGAAGAGAAGCAGAACGCGAAGAAAGCGCCGAAGACCGAGACTCCGGCCAAGCCTCAGCCTTCCCAGGTCTACGAGGTCGATACCGACCGGCGCGATCGTCATCACGACGCCGACGCCGAAGACTCCGACGCCAACGACGAATCTCCGCGCCACACCAAGAGCAAGACCGCGGGCGGCGATTCCGACGGCGTTCCCGATGCCGATGCGTCGAAGGCTGCGCCCGTGGAAACCGCGACGGGCGCGACGATGGGCGGCGAGCGGCTCGACAACGCGCCGATGGCCGAGGACGTGATGCTGACGGGCAGTACCTCCTACGAATACCGCCCGCGGCTACGCTTCGACCTCTCGCTCGGCGGCGGTGCCACGATCGTCAACGGCGACAGCGCATTCGTCCAGACGACCCGGCTCGGCATCGAGCGCGGTGCGCGCACGCTGTTCGGTGGCGAGGCGACGCTGTGGCTCTCGCGCGGCATCACCGCCGAGGGCACCGTGCTCGGCACGATCTCGCGCCGGGTCGCGCCGCACCTCGAGCTCGGCGGCGGCGTCGGCATCCACTTCGGCGGTGGCGTCGGACCCGCGCTCGATCTCGAGGTTCGTTACCAGCTGCCGGTGCCGTTGTGGCTGTACCTCCGCTACGACGCGGCGTTGCTGTTCCACGACGACACCCGTGACGGTCAGAACACCGCGACGTTCGGCATCTCGGCGCACTTCTGATAAACAAGCGCGTGCGTTTCATCCGTCTGGTCGTCGAGTACGACGGCACGAACCTGGTGGGCTGGCAGCGCCAGCTCAACGGCCCGACGGTCCAGCAGCACCTCGAAGAGGCGCTCGCGCAGCTGCTGCAACACCCGGTCGTCGTGACCGGCGCGTCGCGGACCGACTCGGGCGTGCACGCGCGCGGTCAGGTCTGTGCGTTCGCGACCGAGCGGCCGATTCCGCTGCACGGGATACGCCGGGGCCTCAACTCGCTACTGCCCGACGACATCGCGGTCCGCGAGGCGACCGAGGTCGACGCCGCGTTTCACCCGCGCCACTCCGCGACCGGCAAGCACTACCGCTACACGATCCTCGCACGTGCGGATCGCTCGCCGCGCTGGCGCCATCGCGCGTGGCACGTCTCGGATCCGCTCGACCTCGACGCGATGCGCGCGGGCGCCGCTTACCTGGTCGGCGAGCACGACTTCGCCGCATTTCGCGCCGCGGGCTGCGCCGCGAAGACCACGATCCGGCGCATCACGTCGCTCGCGATCGGCCACGCGCCCGAGCACCTCGACCTGGTGCGCGTGGACCTACACGGCAACGCGTTCCTGCGCCAGATGGTGCGGATCATCGTCGGTACGCTCGTCGAGGTCGGGGCCGGAAAACTCCCGCCGCCTCAAGTGGCCGAGATCATGGCCTCTCTGGACCGGGTCAACGCCGGAACGACCGCACCGCCCCAAGGCTTGGAGCTGGTCGAGGTCCAGTACGACGGGTCCCGAACCCCCGCAATCCCTGTAAGCTCCGGTCGCGACTCGCGTTGATGGGGTGTCCGTGGCCTCCGAACCAGCCACTGCTGTCGAGCTAGAAGAAGAGCAGCGTCTGGTCGAGGAGGCCCAAGCAGGGAACCTCGACTCGATGCGACCGATCCTCGAACGCTACGCGCAGCCGCTGTACGGCACGGTGATCCTGCCGCGCCTCGGCGATGCCGCCTCTGCTGAAGAGGTGCTACGCGATACGTTGGCGACCGCGGTCGAGAAGATCGGGCGCTTCACGTGGCAGGGAAAGTCGATCTATCCGTGGCTGCGCCAGATCGCGATCAACAAGGTGTTCGACGTTCATCGCCAGTCGAAGCGCTCGCGCCGGCTCGCGGATGCACTCGTGCACGAGCTCCCGGCGGAGACCGCTCCGGACACCCATGCGGACGCGCAGCTGATGGCGGATCAGGAGCGCCGCGCGCATCGCACGAAGATCGATCAGACGCTCGACGTGCTCGCCGAGCGGTACCGGCTCGCCATCGAGCTGCGCCTGGTTCAGGAGCTTCCGCGCGACGCGTGTGCGAAGCGGCTGAACGTCACGATCGGCACGTTCGACGTGCTCCTGTTCCGCGCCGTGCGCGCGTTTCGCAAGAATTTTGGTTCGGACGTAGCCGAGGACGATCATGGCGATTAAGCGCGACGATGACGACATCTTGACCGGCTCGATCCCTGCCCCCGAGGATGAAGCGACGCCGGCCGAGCGCGCGCACGCGAAGACGTTCGCCGACCTCGTCGACAAGACGCTCGCGGGCCGCACGCCGCCCGCGATGAGCGCGGACGATCGCGCGTTGCTCGAAGTCGCGACCGTGATCCGCGCGGCCTCGGGCAATGCCGAGCTCGCGGCGGCGAAGCGCAACGCGCTCGTCGAAGGAGCGTTGCGCCAGGCGATCGGCGGCAAGGCCGCGCCGACCGGCGACGTCACGCCGATCGCGAAGGCGCGGGCCAAGCGTACGCCGTGGATCGTGGCGGGCGCGTCGATGGCGGTCGCCGCGGCTGCGCTCTTGTTGTGGCTCGGCGCACCGCGCCGCATCCACGTGATCGATCACGCGCCCGCCGCGCTGCAAGACAACTGGAAGTCGCGTCCCGCCGATCCGTTGATCGGTCCGATCACGCGCGACCATGCCGGCGATGCCAGCGCTCGGCTCGATACGATCTTCGCGGACCGCCTCGACGGTTACCGCGAGCTCCGCATGCGAGGAGGGCACTAGCCATGAAGCTCATCACGTTCACCGTCATGCTCGCCGCGTTGATGGCGTGCGGGTCGTGCACCGACAAGAGCGACAAGCCCGAGGGTGCAGGCTCGTCGGTGACGCACGTCACCGACCCGAGCGACGCGATCGACCAGAAATTGATGGTCGCGCTGTCGCAGGCGAAGAATTTTCACCACAAGGCCAAGGTCTACATGAGCGATGGCAACACCACCGCCGCCATTGCCTCGGTCCGCGAGATCCTGTCGCTGCGCTTCCCGCCGAACGCGCCGGAGGCGGACGACGTCCGCAACGACGCACGCGCGTTGCTCGCTCGGTTGCTCGTCGGCGAAGGCCAGCTGGATGAAGCGATGAACGTGGTCAAGGAAGGCCTCAGCTCGGCCCGCGAGAGCTTCTTCACGGCGAACCTCTACACCGTGAAGGGCGAGATCCACGAGGCGCGCGCCCAGGCGCTAGATAAATCAGATGCCGCGACCGACAAGGCGAAGGCGACAGAAGAGCGCCATGCGGCGATCGAGAGCTTCGATGCGTCGAACAAGATCGACAAGAAGCTGCAGGACCAGCTGTTGGAGCAGCGGTGAAGTCGCTGCTGATCGCGTCGGCGATCGCACTCGTCGTGATGAACGCGTGTGGTGGTCGCCAGCCGCCGCAACCAAACCAGGACAAGCGCGCGGAGATCATCGCGTTGTGGACCCAGATCCGCGACTGGCGCCACCAAGCGCGCATGGATCTCGATCCGGCGCCGATGGTCTTGAATCAGATCCGGTTCAAGAGCGTTAAAGATGCCGAGAAGGTGTGCGTCGACAATCACAAGGTGCCGACGAAGTGCGACGACGTCTGTTCGCTCGCGGATGCGATCTGCGACAACGCGGAAGCGATCTGCACGATCGCCGACGAGCTCGGCAAGGACGACGACTTCGCGCAGGGCAAGTGCACCGACTCGAAGGCGTCGTGTCACGAGGCGAAGCAGAAGTGCTGCGGCTGTAGCTCGGAGTCGCCGTGAGCCTTCGCATGCTGTGCGCGGCCGCTGCCGCGACGACGATCGTCGCGTGTGCGATGGGCGGCGCGCCGACGTCGATGGCGCCGAGCACCGCGGCCGCTCCCGCACCCGCACCGGAGCTCCCGCAACCGAATTCGCCGCAGGATGATCAGATCGCGTCGCTGTCGCGCGACATCGAAAGCGCACGCGGAACGATGGGATTACCAGCGCCGGCTCCCGGTGCCGGCCGCACCGGCGCCATGCCGATGACGTCGGATGTGAAACCTTCGGTCGCGCCCATCGGGCCCGTCGAGCCCACGCAGGCGACGTGTCATCCCGCGAGCGACACGTGCTCGCAGACGTGCACGCTGTCGGAGTCGATCTGCGGCAACGCGAAAAAGATCTGCGAGATCGCGAACGAGCTCCCGGGCGACGCGTGGGCGTCGAACAAATGTGTGGAGGGCAACGAAACTTGCGTCGCGGCGAAGAAACGCTGCTGTGATTGCGCGCCCTGATCTCGTTCGCGCTTGAGGTGCTGCGTTCGACCTGTTCTGATACGTGGCGGTGAGTCGAGCTTCGTTGTATCAGCTTGACCTCGGCGCCAAGTTCGGGACCTGGGAGTGGGACCTCGCGACCGACGAGTCGACGTGGAGCGACGAGCTCTACGCGATCCTGGGATTGTCGCCAGAGACGGCGTTGCCGGGCCAGGCCGCTTATGCGACGGCACTCCATCCAGACGATCTCTCTCGCGTCGCAGTCGCGCTCGACCGCGTTCGCCGCGACGGTGCGCGCGTCGAGCTCGAGCATCGCGTGCGCACGCCGGCGAAGAGCATCAAGTTCGTACGCCTGCGCGCTTGGCCTTCGACCGACGGGCGGTGCTGCCACGCGCTCGTCGAAGATGCAGCGCTGCATTCACCGGTCACCGATCGGCTCGCGTCGGTGAGCGCGTTCGCCGCCGGCGTCGCGCACGAGATCAACAATCCGCTCGGCTATCTGTCGGCGAACCTCGAGCTGATCGGCGCGGAGCTCGACCACCCCGAGGACGCCGCGCTCGAGACGTTGCTGCGCGACGCGCGCCACGGCATCCAGCGCATCCACACGGTCGTGCGCGGGTTGATGACGTTCTCGCGGATCGAAGCGACGCACCGCGAGCCGCTCGATCTCAATCGCGTGCTCGAGGTCGCGCTCGGCATCGCGCATGGCGAGATCCGGACGCGCGCGAAGCTGGTCCGTAACTTCAAGCCGCTCCCGCTCGTCGATGGCAACGCGGCGCAGCTCGGCCAGGTGTTCGTCAATCTGCTCCTGAACGCCGCGCAGGCGATTCCCGCGGGCCACCACACCGATCACGAGATCACGGTCACGAGCTACGCAGACTCCGCGGCCAACGCCGTGGTCGAGGTTCGCGACACCGGCCGTGGCATTCCACGCGCGGTCGCCGCGAAGATGTTCGAGGCATTCGTCACGACGAAGCCTGCCGGCGCCGGGCCGGGGCTCGGGCTGGCGGTGGCGCGCAACCTCGTTCACATCGCCGGCGGCGACATCTACTTCGAGAGCGAGCCCGGCCGCACCGTGTTCCGCGTCGTGTTGCCTTCGAGCGACGGCGCATCTGCGGCAGCACAGCCACCCGAGCCACTCTTCGTTGCCAGATCGGGTCGGCGCGGCCGCATCTTGATCGTCGACGACGAACCGATCTTCGCGAGCTCGTTGCGCCGCTTGCTCGGCCGCGAGCACGATGTCGACGTCGCGCACGATGGCAAAGAAGCGTTCGCGCAAATCGCCGCAGGGGAACGCTACGACGCGATCGTGAGCGATCTGATGATGCCTGGCATGGGCGGCGTGGAGCTGTTCACGAAGGTCTCCGCGCTCGCGGTCGAACAAGCGCAGCGCTTCGTGTTTGTCAGCGCGGGGTCACCGGGAGCAGCCGAGTTTCTGGCTCGGATCACGAACCCATGGTTCGACAAACCGTGTGATCTCGATGCTCTGCAGGCCACGATCCGGCGACTTGTCCGGTAGGCAGGTAGGCGCCCCTACATAAATTCAATCGCGGGTCGAACTGCGTGGGCTATAAGGCGGCACCGTTAGAGGAGCCTAATGCAGGACATAGTCGAGAAGTTCACGCGACGTATCCTGATCGTCGACGACGACCAGCTCCAGTTGAGAGCTGCGAGCCGCCTGGCGAAACGGGATCCGCGCATCGAGCTGCTGCTCGCCTCGAACCCGATCGATGCGTTGCTGATGATCGGAGTCTCGCGCCCCGACGTCATCGTGCTCGACGTGTTCATGCCCGGCATGGATGGCTTCGAGGTCTGCCGCCGGATCAAGGCGAACGCCGACACCCGCGGGATCCAGGTGATCATCGCGAGCGCGACGATGGATGCCGAGCTCGCCGACACCGCGCATGCTGCCGGAGCGGCACACGCGGTCGCGAAGCCGGTCGACCTCCAGCTCGCGTTCGCGGAGCCGGTCGCGGCGCGCGAGCAGACCGACGAGCTCGAGCCCACCGCGCCCGGAGGCACGGTTCGCTCGCTACCTGCGACGATGCGCGGCGCCGACGTGCTGGTCGGCATGCTCGAGGATGCGGGCGTCGAGGTCGTGTTCGGCTTGCCCGGCGGTGCGATCTCGCCGATCCACGACGCGTTGCTCGATAGTGGCATCCGCACGATCACGACCCGTCACGAGAGCGGCGCGATGTTCGCGGCCGCCGGTTACGCGCAGTCGACCGGCAAGCTCGCCGTCGTTGCGGTGACCTCCGGGCCCGGCATGCTGAACGCGATGACCGGGCTCGCATCCGCGTGGTGCGATGGCTTGCCGGTGATGCTGCTCGTCGGCGAAGTGCCGCGCGGCGCGCACGGCAAGGGCGTGCTCCAGGATGGCTCCGCGCACGGCTTGCACCTGGTCGAGATGGCTCGCCACGTCACGAAGCTCTCCGTCGAAGTTCCGCGCGCGAGTGCATTGCCGCACCTCGTGCACCGCGCGATCACGACCGCACTCGCCGGCAAGCAGGGCCCGGTGATGCTGACGCTGCCGCTGGACGTGACAACTGCGATGGTGCGTCCATCGCGGATCAGCGGCACGATCCCGATCGCCGAGCTGCTGCCGGCGCAGACCATCGCCGAGGTCGAGGCCGTGCTGCGCAGGGCCGAGCGCCCGATGATCCTCGCCGGTAGCGGCGTGCGCAGCGCCGCCGAGCGGTTGCGCCAGGTCGCCGAGCTCCTGCGCTGTCCTGTCGCGACGTCGCCGAAAGCCAAAGGCGTGTTTCCCGAGAACCATCCGCTCGCGCTCGGCGTCCTCGGCATGGGCGGTCATGAATCGGCGCGCGCGTATCTCGCGAGCGGCGTCGATGTGGTTCTCGCGATCGGGACGAGCCTCGGCGACCTCGCGACCGACGGGTTCGCGCCGGAGCTCCAGGCTCGCGCGCTGATCCATGTCGATGTCGACGCGCGCCAGATCGGCAAGAGCTACGAACCGACGCACGCGGTGGTTTCCTCGGCATCGCAGTTCCTCGGCGCGCTGCGCGAGCGCTTCAAGTTGCTGCCGCTGCGGGGCCGGCCGCGCGAGCTCCCGAGCGGCGTCTCGCGCATCGCGCTCCCCGGATCGAGCACGCCCGACCGGATCGCATCGCACGATGCGATCTGCGAGATCCAGCGCACGCTGCCTTCGAACGCGATCTTCACGGTCGATTCCGGCGAGCACTTTCTGTTCGCGGTGCAGTACCTCGAGATCACGCGGCCCGACGGCTTCGTCGTGATGACCGGCCTCGGCTCGATGGGTCAGTCGATCGGCGCTGCGATCGGCACCCAGCTCGCGAATCCAACGCGCACGGTCGCCGCGATCTGCGGCGATGGTTGCTTCGCGATGAACGCGTTCGAGATCGCGACCGC
>JBDUAS010000168.1:0-15755 GCA_040004535.1 Deltaproteobacteria bacterium | reverse complement strand
GCGCCCTGCCGGATCGCGCCCTGCCGGATAGCGCCCTGCCGGATAGCGCCCTGCCGGATAGCGCCCTGCCGGATAGCGATTGATCGCGAAGTACTTTCTTGGCTGCCCCGGGTGGGGAACGAAGACGTGGGTCGGCCGGCTGTTTCCGACCGGCACGCGGTCGACCGAGCTCCTCGATCGCTACGCGCGCGTGTTCAACACCGTCGAGGGAAACACCACGTTCTACGCGCTGCCGCCCGCCGAGACCGTCGCGCGCTGGCGCGATCAAGCACCGCCGCCGTTCGAGTTCTGCTTCAAGTTCCCGCGCACGATCACGCACGACAAGCTCCTGATGGACTGTGCGCCGGAGGTCGACGAGTTTCTCGACCGGATCGCGCCGCTCGCGATCCGCCAGCTGATGATCCAGCTGCCGCCGCGGTTCGATGGCTCGCAGCTGCCACGCCTCGCCGCGTTCCTCGACACGCTGCCCCCACAGCATCACTACGCGGTCGAGCCGCGCCACGAATGTTTCTTCGCCGGCGGCGACGCCGATCACGGTCTGCAGACGCTCTTGCGCGAGCGCGGCGTCGACCTCGTGATCATGGACGCGCGCGGCCTCCACCGCACGCACTCGCTCGTCCTCGCCGAGGTTCGCGGCAAGAAGCCGGCGCTACCGGTAGTCGTGCGCGCGACCGGTCCGCGGCCGATCGTGCGCTGCGTTCCGCACGAGGACTTCGAGCAGAGCCGCGCCGAGGTCGCGCGATGGGCGCGTGACGTCGCCGCGTGGATCGCGGACGGCAAGACCCCGACCGTGTTCCTGCACTCACCCGACGACACGTTCGCACCGGAGCACGCGTACGCGTTCCACGCGATGCTCCGCGCGCACGCCGACGTCGGCGAGCTCCCGCCATGGCCGGGGGGCCCGCGCCAGCTCGCGCTGATCTAGACTCACGGCGTGGAATTCACCGACCACGTTTATGTCGTGACCGGCGGCGGCGCTGGTATCGGGCGCGCGATCGCGAAGCACCTCGTCGACGAAGGCGCGCGGGTCTGCATCGCCGAAGCGGACGCGCACGCCGGCGCGGATGCCGCCGACGAGTACGGCGCGCGGGTCCGGTTCGAGCGCTGCAACGTCGGCAAGGAGGCGGATGTTCGCCGCGCGATCGGCGCGACCGTGAATTGGGCAGGGCGGCTCGATGGCGTCGTCAACAACGCCGGCATCGCGGATCCCGAGGCCGGTCCCGTCGAAGATCTCGCGCTCGCGGAGTGGAACGAGTACCTCGCGACGAACTTGACCGGTGCATTCCTGTGCGCGAAGCACGCGATACCGCATCTCCGCCGCACGCGCGGCGCGATCGTCAACATCGGCTCGACCCGCGCCATCCAGTCCGAGCCCGAGACGATCGCGTACTCCGCGACCAAGGGAGGCATCGCCGCGCTCACCCATTCGCTCGCGATCACGCTCGGACCGGAGATTCGCGTCAACTGCATCGAGCCCGGCTGGATCGCGACCTCGACGTTCGCGCCCCGCGATGCGCGCAAGCCACCGAAACTGACGAAGCGCGATCACGCGCAGCACCCGGTTGGCCGGGTCGGCAAACCCGAGGACATCGCCACACTATGTGCGTGGCTGCTCTCGGCGGCGGCCGGCTTCGTCACCGGCGCCGTCTACGTCAGCGACGGCGGGATGACGCGCAAGATGATCTACGTGTAGTCACAAGACAGCGCGGTAGAGCAACGCGGCGATTCCGATGATGAAGGCTGCGACAAGTTTCCGGACCATCGCTCGCCTGCGGAACTGATCGAGGTGATCGTCGAGCTCGGCCTGATCGGCCGGGGACACGCGCTTCTCGCGGAGAAGCTGCTTGATCGCCTGTTCGCGCGCCTCGCGTTCAGCGGCGACGCCCAGCCATGCGCTCGAGCTCTCGCCCACGACGCGCGCGCTCGGCAAGTCGGGTTCCTTGTCTGCCACGCCCGGAACGTTGCACGCGTGCCCTGACGGCGCCAAGGATTTACGCGTGCGCGGCGCGCTTCTGCTTCGTGCCGTCGCCGAGCGCCTTGTTGATCGCGGCGGAGAACGCGTCGAGATCCTCGGGCTTGCGCGACGTGATCATCGTGCCGTCGACGACGACCTCCTTGTCGACCCACTTCGCGCCGGCGTTCTCGAGATCCTTCTTCACCGACGGCCAGGACGTCATCTGCTTGCCCTTCACGGCATCGACCTCGATCAGCAGCTGCGGGCCGTGGCAGACCGCAGCGATCAGCTTGCCGGTGACGACCATGTCGTGAACGAACTCGACGACACCCTTGTCGGTGCGCAGATGATCCGGCGAGTAGCCACCGGGGATCACGAGCGCGTCGTAATCCTCGGGATCGCAGTCGAGCGCGGCTACCTCGATCTTGATCTTCTCGTGACCCTTCTTGCCGGTCACGCTCACGCCTTGTTCGGCGCCGAGCACTTCGACGATGTGGCCGGCCTCGCGGAGCGCGTCGTACGGCTTGCGAAATTCACTGTCTTCGAAGTCCTCGGCGAGGACCATTGCGATGCGTGTCATGACTCCCTTCATTGCAGTGGGCGTGCCGGCAGCGAACCCGTCCGGCGATGGGGAAGCGGTCCGTCCGTCGCGCTTGGCCCCGTACAAAGCTTGATCGGCGTGGTGGAGGAGCGCGGTGGGCTCGATCGACTTGCTCGAATGACACACGCCGAAGCTCGCGGTGATCGAGACCGGCGCGGCGATCGCCGCGATCGCGACGCGTAGGCGTTCAGTCAACATCGCCATCAGATCGACGTCGATATCGGTCTGGAGCACACAGAGCTCCTCGCCGCCCATTCGCGCGACCATGTCGTCGCGCGCGGGTTCCGCGGCGAGCAACTCGAGTCGATCGCGCAACGCGCGCCGATTCGGTAACCGCGTCAGCTCGTCGGTGATCGCGAGCTCGGCGAGCCGATGCTGCGCGCGCCGCAACGCGGTTACTGTTGTCGGACGCGATGCCCTTGGATCGCTTTGCGCAGCGGCAGCTTCTCGATGTCGAACGGGGTCTCGCCGTCGGGCTCGAAGAAGCGAGTCACGAGCGTCTTGTCGTGCTCGACCGCGAGCGAATCGCCCGGCAGCCGGCTCGTGATCTCGCGTGCGACTGGATTCGCGACGATGATCTGCGCTCTGTCGTCGGTGACGAGGATGCGCTCGAGGTTCGCGGCGGCGCGCTGCGCTTCGTCGAGTGGCTCGATACCGGAGTGCGGTTTGGGTGCGCGCACCGCCGAGCAGGCTACGTCGCTAGCAACGGGAGATCAGGTAGACCACCGCGAGGATCGGCAGCGGGATGCCGAGGAGCCATGCGATACCGAAGCCTGCTTTTCCGCCTGTTGAAGTCATGAGACGTCGCATTGCAGCAGACGTGCCGGCGTAACCGCACGTCGCCGCATCCCGAGGGCGTGACTGTTCGCCACGTCGGGCGCGACTGCGCACGCCGTCAGGGTTGGATCTCGAGGCCGGTGACCTCTTTCGCGATCGTGTCGCCCCAGCTACCGGTGGCGTCGGCGTAGCGAAACTTGAGCGTGCCGCGCCGCGTGCTGTGGAGGATCGGCGTCGAGTCGGTCGCGTTCCACTTCGCGTCGTCGATCGCGACCTTGCCACCTTCGCCGACGACAGCGGTCACCCGCGCGCTCGGACCGACGAGCTGGTGCGCGAGCTCGCGTAACGACCACGTATCGCGCGCCTCACCATCGGTGGCGTTGCCGGCCATCTTCGGGATTTTCGCGAGATCCTCGGCGGTCCACGTAGCGCTCGGTTTGCCGGTGATCGTGACGGCGAGCGTGAGCTTGGTCGCCTCCGCCTGCGGATCGCGCCGGTCCTCGTGATGGTGAGGTTTCTCCGCCGATCCCGTCTCCGCGGCGGCTGGCGCTTGTTTTTTCGAGCATGCGACGACACATGCGAACCACAACGCGAGCCAGCAATACCGCATGGATCGAGCTTAAGGCACGGGGGCTGCAAAGTGTGGACGCATGGCAAAGCGCGCGTCCAAGCCCACTCATAGCGGCGGTGGTACGGCGAGGTCGATCGACTCGGCGAGCATCGTGTTCGGCCTGGTCTCGATCCCGATCAAGGTCTACTCGACGACCGAGCCCGGTCACGAGATCCACTTTCACATGATCCACGCGGGCTGCGGCGAGCGCCTGAAGCAGCAGTACATCTGCCCGAAGCACGGCGTCGTCGAGCGCAGCGACATGGCGAAGGGCTATCAAGTCGATCGCTCGAAGATGATCGAGCTCGATCCGAAGGAGCTCGACGCGCTCGACGCGGTCGCGAACGACGAGATCGCGCTGACCGAGTTCGTTCCCGTCACCGAGATCGATCCGATCTACGTCGACCGCACGTACTACCTCGGCCCCGACAAGGGCGGCGACCGCCCCTATCGCCTGCTGAGGGACGCGCTCGAGAAGGCGAAGCTCGTCGGTGTCGCGTCGTACGCGGCGCGCGGCAAGGCATACCTCGTGATGGTGCGGCCGTTCGAGAACGGGCTCGCGATGCACCAGCTCCGCTATCCCGACGAGATCAAGCCGTGGAAGGCCGTTGGCCTGCACGAGCTCGCGAAGCCGACCGCGCAGGAGCTCGACCTCGCCGGTAAATTGATCGAGCAGCTCACCCACGACGCGTTCGATCCGAGCGCGTACAAGGACGAGGTCAAGGGTCGGGTCAAGAAGCTGCTCGCGGAGCGCGTCAAGACCGGCGAGACGATCGAGATGCCCGAAGCCGAGGCCGCGCCGAAGGCGGTTCCGGATCTGATGGCGGCCCTCCGCGCATCGCTCGGCGGCAAGAGCGAAGCGAGACCCGCGAAAGCGACGAAGGCACATCCGGCGCCGACGAAGCACGCGACGAAGTCCTCGCACTCGAGGCCTCGCGCCTCGGCGAAGCGCGCCGCACCGCAGAGCGCGCGGAGTCGCCACGGCGCACACCGCGCCACGAGTTGACCAGCGGCCGCTCGCACGGTCGTCCCACACGAAGCTGGTCGGACTCGCACCGTTGCGACCGTGCGCGGGGGCATGCGTGATGCACCCACAGGCCCGCATGGCTAATCAAAACGGGCATCACAGCGGTCAAGATATCGAGCACGGCTACCAGGACTGGCGCGATCAACGCGATCGCGAGCGGGGCCGTGATGATTTTCGCGGCATGGACCGCGACTCGCGCACGGGCAGCCCGCGCCAGAACACCGGCGAGCACGGCGACCGCTATCACGGCGGCGGCCAGTGGGCGCAGGGCGGGCGCGACCAGTGGGCCGAGCGCGATCGCGATATGTACGGCGATCATGACTACGACCGGAACCGCGACTGGGCCGCGTCGACGCAGCGCGGTGGCGCGAGCGATTCGGAGCGCGGCAGCGGCTACGGCCACGACGACGGCAACCGCGGTGGCGGCAACCAGGATCGCGAGCAGATGAATTACCGCGGCCAATCCGGCTCGCAGGCCGGCAATCACTACAGCACGCACAACATGAACTACCCGAACCAGCAGGGCGGCAACCGCGGCCACTGGGGTGACTTCGACCGCGGAGGCCAGTCCGGCGGTCGCGATCGCAACTACGATACGCAGTCGCCGCGCTTCGGCAGCGAGAGCGATCGCAACTACGGCCAGAGCGGCCAGAGCGGCCAGAGCGGCTGGAACACGCAGCAAGGCTTCAGCGGACAGCAAGGCACGCGTGGGCCTCACAGTGGCAAAGGCCCGCAGGGCTTCCAGCGCCCCGACGAGCGCGTCAAGGAAATGATCCACGAGGCGCTCACCGATCACGAGCACATCGACGCGACGCACATCACCGTCGACGTCAAGAGCGGCGAGGTCGTGCTGACCGGCACGGTCGACGATCGCAATGCGAAGCGCCTCGCCGAGGACATCGTCGAACGCGTCAGCGGCGTCAAGGACGTGCAGAACCAGCTGCGCGTGTCGACGTCGACGAACACGAGCCACATGACGCCGAGCACCAACACCACGAACAACACCACGAGCAACAACGACAAGAAGACGGCGAAGCCGAGCTGACCTTCGTCGCAAAAAAAACGGGGCGCCGCACCTCTCGGTGTGACGCCCCGTCGGGTTTTCGGTGAGTCGCTACGCCTGAGCCGCTGCAGGCTTCGCTTCGCCGTCGGTCTTGCCGATATCGAGCCACTGCGACGCGATCTTGGTCATCTGACCGAGCGCTGCATCGCGCACGAGCTTCAACGCGAACGCGCCGACGATGCCCATCACGATTCCGCGCGGTTCGGCGTCCTCGCGGCGCGATCCGTGGCTGCCGAGCCACACGCCAGCGAGTACGCCGAACGCGATCAACGCCCACGGATTGTCCGCGAGCTTTTCGAGCTTTGGCATCTCCATCAGGTCACCGGCGCGCGATGCGCATCACGAGGAAGCCGACGCCGAACGCGATTCCGAGCGCCGCCACCGGGTGCTTCTTGATCTGCGCGGTGAGCACGTCGAACGCGTCTTCCGCCTTGTTGAATGCGACGTTCTTGAAGTCAGCGGCTTTGCCCGGCACCTGGCCGATAAAGCTACGGACCTCGCTCACGACTTCATTCGCCATATCTGCAGTCTTGGCCATGACACGATCCTTTCAGTTCATTTGAGAAGACGACGCGGAACGATCTCACCAGAGACCTGATCGCGTTGATTGCGGGGCGTGATCGGCTTGCGCGAGGGCACGACGGGTAGCTCGAGCTGCGGGGTCCAGCGCGGCTTGCGCATCGTGGGCAGTAGCTCGGTGACGCCGAGCTCGAGCTCTTCCGGATCCGGCAGCTCGTTGTCGGCCGGGGCCGGCACGATCGTGATCTCGATGTCGTCGTCGGTCTCGGCGACCGCGTCGAGCGTACCGATCATCCCTCGGCAGATATGGCGGATGTCGACCGCCATCGGCCGAACCGCGGGGACCTTGTCGAGCATCCGATGCACGAGCTCGCACAGCTCTGCAGGAGCGCTGCAGCGTTCGGTCAGCGGCACGGGCTTCGTCGTGATGTGCTTGCACACGACCTCGGCGAGCGTGCGTCCGTCGAACGGTGGCTGGCCCGTGAGCGCTTCGTACGCGATCACGCCGAGCGAGTAGATGTCACAGGGTGCGGCGATGTGCTGACCCGCCGCTTGCTCCGGCGACATGTAGATCGGCGTGCCGGGCGTCATGCCTTCCATCGTCAGCCGGCCGACAGGGCCGAGCCGCGCGACGCCCCAGTCGATCAAGCGCAGCGGAAAGTCCGCGTCGCCGGGCGTCAGCAAGAGATTGTCGGGCTTGAGATCGCGGTGGACGATGCCGCGCTTGTGAACCGCGTCGAGCACGTCCGAGATGTCAGCTAGCAGCGCCGCGACATCGGGCCACGGCATCCGGCCGCACTGGCCGAGACGCTGCGTGAGCGTGTCACCCTCGACGAACTCCATCGCGATGAACGGACGATAGTCGGGAAGGATGTTGCACTCGAACACGCGGACAAGGCCCGGGTGCCGCACGTCCTCGAGGATCGCGGCCTCCTGGACCATGCGCGTCGCCATGCCGGGATGCCGGCACAGCTCGGGATGCATGATCTTGATCGCCGCCTTGCGCGGCAACACCGTGTGCGTCGCCTTGTACACCTTGCCCATCCCGCCGCGACCGATCTCTTTTTCGATGCGATACGAGCCGACGACCGAGCCGGGCGAGAGGTCCAAAGCTACCGGAGCGACCATGATGACCAGGCTCTAGTGCAAGCAGCTTGCCGAGAGCTAAATGACTAGCAATGTGGCCCTAACGCACGTCGATCGCTCCACTGGCACGCTGCATGAAGAGTGACCTCGGAAGATCATGTACAGCGAGTACCGTGACGGCGACGTGATCGGCGCATATCGCGTCGAAGGCGTAATCGGTAGCGGTGGAATGGGCTGGGTTTACCGTGCGCGCCACGCGCTCAGCGAGCGGGTCGTCGCACTGAAGGTCCAGCGCAGCGACGCTCAGCAGAATGCGCGTGCGCGAGATCGCATGATGCGCGAAGCCCAGATCCTCGCGACGCTCGCTCATCCCGGGGTCCCACGGTTTCATGAAGTCGGTGTGCTCGACGACGGCCGGCCCTGGATCGCGATGGAGCTGGTCGATGGCACATGTCTCACCACGCGGCTCCGCCAAGGTCCACTCGCCGGGGACGAAGCCAGCCGTGCGATCGGTGCGCTCGCGACGGTGCTCGCGGCCGCGCATGCGAAGGGCATCACGCATCGCGATCTGAAGCCCGACAACATTTTTCTGACTCCCGACGGAGATTTCCCACTCAAGGTCCTCGATTGGGGCATCGCCCACGATCAAGCGGGCGTGCGCTACACGAATCACGACGAAGCGATCGGCACACCGACGTACATGGCGCCCGAGCAAGCACGCGGCGGTCCGACGGGTGGCCACTGCGATGTCTACGGACTCGGCATCATCGGCTATCACATGCTCGCGGGTGAACCGCCGTTCTCTGGCACGACGCCGATCGAGATTCTCGTCCAGCACTTGAACCGTGCGGTACCCGCGCTCGCCCCGCGGTGCCCGGACGTGGCGTACGGGCTCGTCGATCTGGTCGAGCGCATGCTCGTGAAGCCGTACGAGCTGCGACCGAAGGCCGCTGACATCCACGGCGAGCTCGAGCGCTTGCGCACGGGGGTCACGAACCCCGAATACGACGCCTACGATCTCGGAGATGCGGTGCAAGCCATTCCATCTACCGAGCAAGTTACATCGCGAATCCGCCTGCGTTCGTGACTCCTGGTATGGCGCTTGTAACGTAGGCGCACAGTGGACCCTCGGACGCCCAGGACAAATACCCCCGGCGGCATCACGCGCGCAGCCGCACAGCGAGCGATCGCGACACGGCCCGGACTGCCGAATCACGTCGTTCACCGCCATATCGTGTTTATAGTGCCCCGTGGTGGCAGCGGCTTCAGGGGCGGGCCCCGGCGTGGTTGATTGGCAGCAGCTCGCCTCTGTTCCGCACCTCGTGATCGCGCTCGATCTCGACGGGACGTTGATCCCGTTCGCGCCAACGCCGCACGACGCGCGGATCGATGGCGATACGGCCGAGCTCCTCCATGCGCTCGCCGCATCGCCGGGTGTCACGCTCGGTCTCGTCAGCGGCCGGCCGCGCGACATGATGGAAGATCTGCCGGCGCGGTTTCCGTCGATCGCGCTCGCCGCCGAGCATGGCGTGTGGCGCTGCGGCAACGGCGTGTGGGAAGCGGCGCTGCCGCCGGTTCCGCAGCTCGACGAGATCGAACGCTCGCTGCGTTCGCTCGCCGCGCGCTACCAGGGCACGATCGTCGAGCGCAAGTCGTGCTCGGTCTGCCTGCACTGGCGCCTGGTCGCGAGCACCGAACATGCGTCGATCATGTCTTCGGCCGAAGTGCTCGTCGACGAGTGGCTCGAGACCAACGGCGAGCTCGAGCGCTTGCCGGTCGTCGAGGCGATCGAGATCCGCCACCGCGCTGCGCACAAGGGCGTAGCGCTCGGCTGGCTGCGCGGCCGCGGTCCCGCTGATTCGACGGTGCTCGCCATCGGCGACGATACGACCGACGAGGACATGTTCGTTAGCTTGCGCGAGCGCGACCTCGGGATCCTGGTCGCGCACGAGCCGCGTCGCACCGACGCGCGGTTTCGGTTGCCCGACGTCAACGCCGTACACGGCTTCTTGCGCTGGTTGATCGAATCGCGCGCGCGCCGCCACGTCATGGATCCAGAGATCGCGCTCGCGCATCCCTCGGGTCCGCGCGGCGAGCCGAAGTTGATCGTCGCTTCGAACCGACTGCCGAACCTCAGCGGCGGGCGCGGCAAAGAAGTCGGCGGTTTGGTCTCCGCGATCGCGCCGGCACTCGGCGAGACCCAGGGCATCTGGCTGGGCTGGAGCGGACTCGAGCGCGATCCGGGGCTACGAGTGCGGCTCGAGCATGGCGAGCCAGTGTCGCGCGCCCAGTTCGACTATCCCCCGAGCTGGCGCCAGCGGTTCTACGCCGGGTTCTGCAACCAGAGCCTGTGGCCGCTGCTCCATGGCTTCGTCGGCCGGGTGCGCTACGTCGACGACGAGTGGGCCTGCTATTGCGAGGTCAACCGCGCGTATGCCGCGGCGATCCAGCAGGTCGGCGGCAATGCCGCCGAGGTCTGGGTCCAAGATTTTCACTTGATGCTGGTCGGCGCCGAGCTCGCGAGACTCGGTCACACCGGCACCCGCGGGTTCTATCTCCACGTGCCGTTCATGCCGCTCGACATCTTCGCGACGATGCCGTGGGCCGCAGAGATCGTGACGGGCTTGCTCGCGTATGACCTCGTCGGCGTCCAGTGCGAGCGCTGGCGCGAGAACCTGATCGCGAGCGCGCGCGGTTTGCTTGGCTCGGATGCAGGCAAGCGCGCCGGGGAGATCGTGCGGACGATTCCGGTCGGCATCGATCCGGATCGAATCGCGGAAGCGGCCGCGAGCACCGCGACCACCGAGCTCGGATCGTACGAGACGATGCTCGCCGGGAGAAAGTTGATCCTTGGCGTCGATCGGCTCGACTACTCGAAGGGAATACCGGAGCGGCTCGAGGCGTTTGCCCGGATGCTGGAGCGCTTCCCCGAGTGGCGCGGCAAGGTCTCGTTGATCCAGGTGTCGGTGCCGACGCGCTCCGACGTTCCGGACTATGCGGAGCTGCGTTCGCGCGTGGAGTCGCTCGTCGGTCGGATCAACGGCGCGTACGGAGAAGCAGACTGGACGCCCGTGCGTTACCTGTACCGCTCGTACGATCAGGACACGCTCGCGAAGTTGTATCGGTTCGCGGATGTCGGCCTCGTTACACCGTTGCGCGACGGTATGAACCTCGTCGCGAAGGAGTTCGTCGCGGCGCAGGACCCCGATGATCCTGGCGTGCTCGTACTCTCGAAGTTCGCGGGTGCGGCGGAGCGGATGACCGAGGCGATCGTGACGAATCCGTATCACGCCGACGGAATGGCCTCGGATCTCGATCGGGCGCTGCGTGCCGAGCGGACCGAGCGGGTCGCACGGAACGAGTCGCTGCGTCGTGTCGTGTGGGAGGATTCGGCCGCGGCGTGGACACGGGCGTGGCGGGCCGCACTTCATGGGCTGCCGAGGCTTCAAACGGGCACGGAGCGCGGCTAGCTGTTAGAATCGTGGCGTGGAGGGAATGGCCGAGCCGCGCCAAGTGCCGCCGGGCACGATGCTCGACGACAAGTATCGCGTCGAAGAGTTGCTCGCCGTCGGTGGCATGGGTGCGGTCTACGTCGGCACGCACACGAAGCTCCGCAAGCGCGTCGCGATCAAGGTCCTGAACCCGCAGCTGTCGACGCCGCCGATGATCGAGCGGTTCCACCGCGAGGCGATCACGGCATCGCAGATCGGCCACGAGGGCATCGCGCAGGTCACCGATCTCGGGACGAGCGCCGCCGGCGAGCCATTCCTGGTGATGGAGCTCCTCGAGGGCGAATCGCTCGCCGCTCGGTTGAAGGCGACGGGCGCGTTACCGATCGAGGTCGCGTGCGAGCTCGGCTGCGCGATCCTATCGCCGCTCGGCGCCGCGCATCGCGCCGGCATCATCCACCGCGATCTCAAGCCCGACAACGTGTTCCTCGTGCGGCAGAGCCGCGGCGAGATGGTGAAGCTGCTCGATTTCGGCATCTCGCGCGCGACCGGGCTCGAGGGCGAGTTCCGGCTGACGACGACCGGCCTCGTGCTCGGCACGCCGTATTACATGTCGCCGGAGCAAGCGCGCGGCGACAACGTGATCGCCCCACAGTCGGATGTCTATTCGCTCGGGGTGATGCTGTACGAGATGTTGATCGGCCGCGTCCCGATCAGCGGCGACAACTACAACCAGCTGATGTACCGCGTGATGATGAGCGAGTACACGCCGCCGCGGCAGCTCCGCCCTGAGATTCCCGAGGCGCTCGAACAGTTGATCGTCCACGCGATGGCGTCGGATCCCGCGCATCGTCCGGCGAGCGCGGAGGAGTTCGAACGCGCGTTGCTCGGGTTCTGCCGGCCGACGTTCCGCGACAATACGATCGAGCGGATCAGCGCCCAGAAGATGGGTGGTTTCTCGCCGGTCTTCACGCCCGCGCCGATGTCGAAGAGCGGGTTGGGGCCGCCGGCGCTCGGCACGGCGCAGACCGTCGCGGCGGGGCAGGTGACCCAGACGCGGTCGAACAGTCGCAAGGGCATCATCGCGATCGTCGCGCTGTTCCTGATCGCGGGCGGCGTGACCGCCACGGTGATCGCGACGCGATCGGACGAGCTACCCGTGACGCCGGGGACACCGACGGCGCCGGCCGCCCCGCCGGTCGCCCAGAATCCGCCGCCTACCGTGGCCCCGCCAGTGGCCGTCCCGACGACGATCACGCTGCGGTTCGCGATCACCCCACCCGAGGCGCAGGTCGAGATCGACGGCAAGCACGCCGACGCCGACCAGGTCACCGTGCAAAAAGACGACGCGAAGCACCACATCCATATCGTGGCGGCCGGCTATCTGCCGCACGACGAGGACGTCCGCTTCGACGAGACCCAACGCCTGACGATCGAGCTCGAGCATGTCGCCGCGAAACCCCCGAAACCGGATCGCGGTCATCCGCAGCCGAAGAAACATCCAGACAAGATCGAGAGCGAAAGCCCCTATTGATGAGACGCACGACTATCGTGGTGGGATGTTTATTCGCAGCCACTGCTGTACGGGCTGCGCCGAAAAATAAGAAGAAACCGCCGGCCGGCGACAAGGCCGAGAAGACGCCCGAACAGAAGGAGGCGGATCGCCACTTCAAGAGTGGCGTTGGCTTCTTCACCGACCAGAAGTACGCGGAGGCACTCGCCGAGTTCGATCGTGCGTACGAGATCGCGCCGGCGACGATCGTGCTCTACAACATCGCCGCGTGTCACCGCTATCTGTCGCACTATAGCGACGCGGTGAAGTTTTATCGCCGGTTCCTCGATGAGAGCGAGGGTGGCTCGAAGGTGCCCGCCGATCGGATCGTGGCGGCGAAGGCCGAGCTCGACGACATCCTCTCGAAGATCGCGCGCGTGTCGGTGACCGCGCCCGATGGCGCCGAGGTCGTCGTCGACGGTGAGACGGTCGGCACGATGCCGCTCGACATGCCGCTGATCGTCGCGCCCGGCGAGCACAAGGTGGTCGTGCGGCTCGCCGGCAAGAAGGACGGTGACAAGAACTTGCGGCTCGCGTCGGGCGACGAGGTCTCGGTCAAGATCAACCTCGCCGATGCGCCGAAGGCACCGCCTCCGACCGAGAAGATCGTCGTCGTCCGCGAGCCCGAGGCGCCGCTCGGCCCGAAGGTGTTCTCGATCATGGCCGGGTTCGGCACCAACTTCCAGCAGGTCGCGAAGACCGGCGTGCCGGATCTCGGCATCGGCTACGCGATCACGGATCGGTTGGAGGTCGCAGTCGAGGTCACGCTCGTCGCGTACGCGGTGATGCCGAGCGTGCGCGTGCGCTTGGTCGGCGATCGCGCATCGCTGCACTTGATCGGTGCGGTGCCGGTCGCGTTCAGCGACGGCGGGATGTCCGAGACCTGGGTGTCGGGTGCAGCGGGTCTCGGTGTGCGGATCAAGGCGACGCCGTCGCTCGCGCTTCATCTCGAGTCGTATGCGAGCTACGCGACCAAAGACCACGGGCTGACGTTCCCGGCGTTCGTCGGAGGCGAAGTATGGTTCTGAAACTTCTCGTCATCCTGATCGCGGTCACAGGTCTCGGGGGCTGCAAGCAGTCGCTGTTCGACTCGCACGGCGGCGACGACGACGGCAGCAACGGAGGCGGCGATGGCTCGATCGCTTCGAGTTGCCCGGCGCCGTGCCTCGGCGACGGTGGCGGCGCGTTCGACGGCACCGCGATGGGTGCCGATATGCACTGGCGCTACCTCGAGGATCACGAGGATCACACGTGGTCCCCGATGACCGCGAGCGGGGACACGTTCGTCGGCGCGACCACGGGAAACCAGATCACGAGCTGCGCGAAGCACGACTCGCCCGTGTGCCAGCAGCTGCCTGGCGCGCTATTGTTCTCGACGGCGGGCAACACCGGACCGGAGACCGCCGTGGAGTGGGTCGCACCGAGCGCGCGGGTCGTTCAGCTCCAGGTCGGCGTGCGCTTGCCCGATGGTGCTCCGACCCAGACCGTGCGGCTGTATCGCGGCAGCCGCGAGGACGCGCTGTTCGCGGCGGTCGCCGATCCGGGCGTGACCGTGCAGCAGACGATCACGCTCGACGTGCTGGACGGCGAGCGCGTGTACGTCACGCTCGACGGCGGCAACGTCGCGAACGCGGCGGTCCAGCTGTTCATCGTCGGCGACACGGCGACGTTCCCGTCACAGTGCCAGATGGCGTTCGCGTTCGATGCCGCGGCAGGAACGAGCGTCCACAACCTGTGCGGGTCCGATCTCGGCTACCACGACTACGACACGAGCTCGAACGCGATGCCGACGTTCGGCGCGGGGCCGTACGCCGAAGAGGGCATGGCCGCGACGCTCATGACGTCGAAGTACTACGAGGCGCCGAGCCCGCTCGATCGCACGGGAGACTTCACGATCCAGTTCTGGATGAAGTTCAACGGCGTCGTCGACGCCAGCACCGGTGGCTGGGTGTTCTCGGATCTCGATTTCGATACCGGTGCGGTAGGCGGAATTGGCGTCGTGATGTTCACCGACAACACCAGTCACCTCGCGATGGATATCCAGACCTGCAAGAACGCGACGGATACGACGCTCGAGGTCGACGAGCTGACCGCGCAGTACCCGCAGGATATGGCGTGGCACTTCGTCAGGATCGTCCATTCCGGACCGAGCGATGTCGCGCTCTGCGTCGATGGCATGAAGCTCGGCAACAAGGCGTTCTTGAAGTCTGACAGTTCGCCGGTGCCGCTGGGCTCGACCTACGCGCCCTACATCGGCAAGAACGTGGTCTGGACGCCGAGCGAGCCGTCGTTCAACGGTTCGATCGACGATCTCCGCGTCGTCAAGGCCGCGCTACCCTGTAACTAGTGAGCGACACCAGCCGATATCGCAGCGAGGACGGCGTGCCTTGCATCGATATCAAGCTGCAGAACGTCGAGCAGATCTTCGACAACCGCGACCCGGCGCCGTTCCGCGAGCGCGACCTCGATCCGGATCTCGCGGACCTGTTGCTCGATGCCGGTGAGGACCTGGTCGGCGAGGACACGTACAAGGTGATCTTCTGGCTCGACAAGCCGTGCCCCGCGGGCGAGATCGAGTCGGCGTTTCGCGCGCACTTCGAGTACACGATCGAGCGTCTGCGACGAGCACGACGGAGACGGCGGCGGACGGGACAGGTGTCGCTGGCGTTGGGCGTGGTGGTGGTCGTCGCGTTGCTGGCTCTCTCGCAGCTCGTCGCGAGGCAGATCGGTGGCGCGGTGGGCGCCGGGCTCCACGAGGGCCTGTTGATCTCGTGCTGGGTCGTGTTGTGGCGACCGATCGAGGTCCTGGTCTACGACTGGATCCCGATCCGGCACGAGCGCAAGGTCGCGCGCAAGCTGCTCGCGGCGCCGGTCGAGGTCAGAGGAGCGGCGACAAGAGACGTGCGCCCGATTGAAACAGTCGCGGGAAAAAGCGCTGACGCCCGAGTGCGTCCTCCCGGACCTCGCGACACGCCTGCAAGTCGAGCGTGAAGGCGTCGGCGAGCTTGGTGTTGAGCTCGTGCGCGTAGATCACGGCGCCGAGCTCGAAGTCGAGCCGAAAACTGCGGTTGTCGAGGTTCGCGCTCGCGACGATCGCGACGTCGTCGTCGATCACCA
>JBDUAS010000167.1:0-15763 GCA_040004535.1 Deltaproteobacteria bacterium | reverse complement strand
CGTCGGCCATCTTCGAGATCGCGAAGTTGTGAGGACCGCGGAGGCTCGGCGTCGAACCGAGTGCGCCACCGAGATCGGCTGCGAGACCGTGACGCTGGTCGCAGATCACGACCGCGATCGCCGCGAGGTTGACCGAGGGGTTCTTCATCGCGACCGGCAGCGCCTTGTACGCGAAGCCGCCGAACGGGTCGTCGCGGATGTCACGCATCTTCGCGAACGTCTTCGCCGGAACCGTGCTGATCGCCTCGCCGAGCGCGGCGTAGGTCTTGTCGTCGCAGCCCTCGAACATCGAGCGCGACTTCGCGACCATCGCAGATTCCATCTCGGCGGCGAGTGCGAGGTACTTCGCGTTCTTCGCCGCGATCGCGGCCCACTCGGTGCGCGAGCTCGCGGCGATGTCGAACGCTTTTTTCCAGGCGGGGTCCTCGCTCTTGAGCTTCGCGACGTTGTCGGCATGCTCCTTGAGCTTCGCCGGCAGCTCGTACGCGAGCATCCGGATCTTTTGGCGAAGCGCACCGCCGTGATTCGCATCGGCGCGGAGCTGATCGTACAAGCGGGTGTAGTCGAGCTTGTCGATGTCGTCCTGACAGGTGGCCCACAGGATCGGATCGTCGATCCGGATGCACTCGCTGATGAAGGCGAGGCGCCCGACTTCTGACAGCTTCGCGTCGAAGATGTCGGCGACGTAGAACGCATCCATCCCGCCCTGGATGTCGGACTGGGCCTTGCCGATCGCGATCCACTGATCGATCGGCGTCATCTCGACGAACTTCTTCGTCGTCAGGTCGCCGTTGATGTCGTATCCCGGCTGGGTCGTAAACGCGACCGCGTCGGCCCAGTCGCCCTCGCTCATCCCGAGACGCTTGCTCCACGCCGCGCGTCCTTTCTCGATCTCGGCGCGATGCGCCTCGACCTCCGCGTCGGGGTTGCACTCGGCGGCGACGAACGCCTTGAGGACCGCGTACGGATCTTTTGACCCGAGCTCGTCCATGCGCGGCTTGTCGTCGCTCGCGCCTTTGCACCACGCGGCGGGCCCCGCGAACGCGCTCGTCGAAACGAGCGCCACCACTCCGCTCGCCGCAGCGAGCCACAACACCTTGTTCATACGGTCCTCCTGATCACGGGTCGGGCGTGCTGATCGAAACTTTCTTGTTCACCATCAGCTGCATCTCGTGCTCCTGGTTGAGATACCAGCGCACCGGATCGACGCGGCAGACGTTGCCTTCCTTGCAGGAGGCATCGAAGTCGTAGAGCGGTACGACCTCGATCTTGCCGGTGAAGCCGGCGGCGACGGCTTTTTGCTTCGCGGCCTCGATCGTCAGGCCGACGAGCTGGGGACCTTCATCGGGCTTCTTGTACGTGTTGCAGTACTTGATCGTGATCGTGCCGGTGGGCGCCATCTTGCCGAACTTCGGCGACTGCTCGCATGCGAGCTCGTCGCGTGCGAGCCTCGGATCGGTGTCGCCGGTCGCGACCACCTTGCCTTGGAAGTGCTGATCGCGGAGCAGCTGCTCGTCGTCTTCGCGCGTCTTGTTCATCAGATCAGGAACCCAGTACGCATCGGGCCCGGTGTACTCCGCGCTCGCCGGCGGCGAGGTCTCGGACCCCGACGCGCTCGCCGGAGATCCCGACGTCTCGCTGCCGTTCGGGCTGCCATTCGGACTCGACGGAGTTGTCGTGCTCGAGCTCGTCTTCACGAGCGAGCACGCCGCGCACATCCAGCCCATACCCAGGACACCCAACAGAGACACCCTCATTCTTGCGAATAGTACGGATCCGGCGCGAACGCTGTCAATCGGGCCGCGCGCCGTGAGCTGGCACTATTGCGGCGCTCCGCGTGCTGCTCGTCTCGCGCGGCCATCGCCGCCGGTCCAAGCACCCACAAAGGGTCAATTCGATCAGCATTGACGACGCACAGGGCGGGCCGATTCAGGGGGTATGAGTCTCGAACAAACCTTCTGGATCGGCGCCCTCGCCGCCCTGGCGTATGGTGCAGACCCCGATTGGGAAAACGAGCTCTCGGAGCTCGCCGAAGAGCTGCTGCGTCGCTACCGCCCGCGCGCGCAGGCTTAGCACGAGCGCGCGGCGACCGCCGGGGCACCTACCTGAACAGCAAGCTGCATGCCGGCGAGCTACGCGGATTGCTCGAGCGACTTCTGGGTCGCAACGAATCTCGGGTCGAGCTCTTTCGCGCGATCCTTGCCGATCACACGCTGCGCGAGCGGGAAGATGCTTTGCTCCTCCTCGGCAGCGTGGCGCACGACGGTGTCTGCGAGCCGCTCGAACAAGTTGCCGAACGTGTCGCTCGCCATGTCGACCTCGTCGAGATCGTGGATCATCCGCTCCAGCTCGCTCGCCTCGGCATCGTGGCGATTCGACAGCGCCCGCAGCTCGTCGTGCATGCGCAGCTCGGGGTAGATCACGCGCATCTCGGCGCGCTCGTGCGAGAGCAGCGCGCTGCGGATCTGCGGCCACAGCTCCTCACGCTTGCTACGATCGGCGACGACCGCGTGGAGCAGCGATCCGGCCTCGCCGTGTTGCTTCACGAGCGTCGCGAACACACCGGTCAGGCCTTCGACGCGCGCCTTCACCGCCTTCGCGGTGGCTTTGGTCTTCGCGATTGCGTGGTCCATTCGATTCGGCATGGCTCAGATCCTTCCTCGGTTAATGGTCGTGACGCGTGGTCGGTTCGTCGTCGATGATCAAGGGCCGTCCCGCGGGCAGGGTGTCGATCGCGTGCTCCACCGCCGACTCGGTCCAGTTCTCGCCGTCGGCGCGATCGCTGTCATCCTGTTCGGGCGCGCTCATCGGCTCGACGTCGCGCTCGTCGCGCAGGTGCATCTCGCCGGCGTCCGCGTCGATCCCGTCCTCGTCGAGCGTGGCGTCCTCGTCGAGCGTGGACATCGGCCGGGTGATGCGCTGACTCGGGGAATCCCGCACTGGCCTGCGAGCCGGGGCGGCGTCCGCCTTCGATTTCGCGCCGTGCACCACACGATCGTAGAGTGCGTGAACTTTGGAGAGCAGCGTCGGTTGCATATCGAGGCTAGAGAGCACGTCACATGCCATGTAGGTGTCGGTGATCGATCGCTACTCGTATCCCGCAGTCGCCGAGTGGCCGCGCCGGTTCAACGTCGCGCCGGGCCAGGTCGCGCCGATCACGCTCGCCGGCGACCTGCCGCGGCTCGCGCGCTGGGAATTGCTCGCACCGTGGCGCGGGCACGGGGGTGTGCGCCCGCCGCCGATCCGCACGGCACGCCTCGCCGAGATCGCGCGCACGCCCGTGCTGGCTCGCGCGCGTCGCTGCCTGGTCGCGGGCGACGGCTGGTACGCCAAGGCGAAGGTCGGCAAGGCCGTCCACGCGTGGTGGATTCACGGGGCGACCTCGTTCGCGGGCCTGGTCGCGACCCACAAGGAGGATGGCGTCGAGGCGTTCGCGATCGTGATGGTGCCGGCTCCCGAGCCTATGCGGGCGTACAGCGAGCTGTTACCCGCGGCGGGACGCACGGCGTGGCTCGAGGGTGGCGAGCCGGACGAGGTCCCGTGGCGAGCGATCGAGGTCTCGCGGTACTTCGAAGAGGTCGCACACGATGACGAGCGCTGCATCGCGCCGCTCGGAAATCCCAATCAGGGCTCGCTGTTCTGATCGGTTACGCTAACGGGATGTGGCGGATGGTCTCGGTGGTGGGGGTTGCGTGTGTGGCGTGCGGGTCATCGAGCGATCCAGCGCCGGCAGCCGCGCCGGTGCGCGAGGTCGCCCCGCCGCAGAATGCGGCACCCGCACCCGCGCCTGCGGTCGTGCGCAACAAGGTCGACATGAGCACGGCCTGGAGCGACGTCGCGGCCGTCGGCGACTGCTGGTACTTCAGCGGGCCGGCCGGTCGCGACACCCGACTCGCGGGGCCGATCACGCTCGCGCGCGATGGCGACAAGGTCACCGCGACGATCGGCGGTGCGACGTTCACCGGCACGTACCGCGACAGCGAGCTCGATCTCGCGCGCGATGCGAGCCATCACTTCGATGACGCGTGGACGACGCACGAGCGGATCCATGGCGCGTTCAGGTCCGGCAAGATCACGGCGCACTATCACTACGAAGAGTGCGAACAGGGCACGCACTGCCCGAACCACTGCACGATCGAAGCGACGCTCGAGCTCGCCGCTATTTGATGACCACCATCGTCTGCTGGTTGAGCGCGAGCAGCTGCCCTTCCGCGGTCCACAGCTCGCGAAATTCGACGCAGTAGCCCGCCTCGGCCGCGACCAAGCGTGCGCGATACGCGAGCGGGGCATCGGGATCGCCGGAGAAGCTGAACGGCTGGAACGTGAACGCGATCGTCGCCATCGGCCGCGGCGCCTTCTCGGTCACGAACAGCGTCGGGTAGTAGCAGTCGATACACGCGGCGAGATACGCCGCATCGCGCCGCGCGCCCGGCCGGAGCGGGCGGATCCACCCCTCGATCACCGGGCGAGCCGCGCCCGCGAACGGCGCGCCACGGACGACCCGCATCTCGAAGTGGTGGGCGAACGGCGGTGCGAACGGCGGCCCGATCGAGACGACCGGCACGTCGCGCCACGGCGGGATCACCGGCGCGCGGTCGTCGGCGCGATCGTGCTCGCGCGTCCGCTCCTTGCCGAGGACGCCGACGCCATGGGCCTGGACCTCGCCGCCCTGCACGAACCGGATCGCCGACGTCGTCACGGCGTTGCCGGCGCGCAGCACCTCGATCGCGACGTCGGCCTCGCCGGCGACGAGCGGCCCGCACAGCTCCGCGGTCAAGCTGCGCAGTGGCCGACCCGGCGCACTACCTCGAGCGCGTGGACCATCGCGCCGGTGACGAACCCACCGAATGCGCCGCGGCCCTGCTGCCAGGTCTCGGGAACCGCGAGCGTCCCGCGGCCGGCGGAGAGAGAGCTCGCTGCGAGGAGCTCGTCGAGTGGAAGCAACGGGTCGATCGGATCGCGCACGGTCGCAGCGTAGCTGTTTCGGACGTCGCTGGTGTCGGCTGTCCCCGACGTCGGTTGTCCGACCCCGCCGATCCGGTGGCGGGCGCAGCGGAGATTTGGAGCTAGAGTCCGCGCATGAAGTTGCCGATGTCCGTGCTCGACCTCTCGCCGGTCGGCGCCGGCATCGCGCCGAGTCAGGCGATTCGCGACTCGATCGCGCTGTGCCGGATCGCGGAGGAGCTCGGCTACACCCGCTACTGGTTCGCCGAGCACCACAACATGGCGAGCATCGCGACGTCGGCGCCCGAGGTGTTGATCGCCGCCGCGGCGAGCGCGACCACGAGGATCAAGCTCGGCGCCGGCGGCATCATGGTGCCGAACCACGCGCCACTGCACGTCGTCGAGGTGTTTCGCACGCTCGAGGCGCTCGCACCGGGCCGGATCGATCTCGGCCTCGGCCGCGCGCCGGGTACTGATCCGATCGCCTCGGCCGCGCTGCGTCGCAGTGACACCGAGGTCAATGCACAGCTCGCCGAGCTCCTCGCGTTCGAGCGCGGTGGCTTTCCCGCATCGCATCCGTTCTCGAAGATCGAGCCGATGCCGACCGATGCCAAGTGCGGTACGTTGTGGATGCTCGGCTCGACGCTGGCCGGTGCTTCGATCGGAGCCCAGCTCGGCGTGCCGTATGCGTTCGCGGGTCACTTCGCGATGCGCCACGCGGTCGCGGCGCTCGCCCACTACCGCGCGCGCTACGAGCCGTCGAAGGAGCATCCGACGCCGTACGCGATGATCGCGGTGACCGCGGTGTGCGCCGAGACCGATGCGGAGGCGGAGCGGCTGGCGGCACCGCTGCGCGTCGCTATCGTCAAGAACCGGACCGGCCGGCGCGCGCCGATCGTGTCGATCGAGGAAGCGCTCGCGTATCAGTTCTCGCCCGACGAGCAGGCGATCGCCGAGGAGTTCTTCACCGGCGCGGTGATCGGTGGGCCGGCGAAGGTCGCGGCCGGCCTCACGGAGCTCGCGCGCGAGACCGGCGCCGACGAGATCATGCTGTCGGCGTTGTTGCCATCACTGCCCGCGCGCACGCGGTCGTTACAGCTGATCGCCAGCGCGCTGGCCTAGCTTCGCCTTCACGACATCGATCGCCTCGGGATTGTCGAGGCTCGTGAGATCACCCGAGGCGACGCCGGTGACGACGAGGTCGCGCAACACGCGGCGCATGATCTTGCCGGAGCGCGTGCGTGGCACGGTGCTCACCACGTAGACCGCGGCGGGGCGTGCGATCGAGCCGACCGCGTCGACGATCGCCTGCGCGAGCTGGATCTGGAGCTCGGGTGAGTCGGAGAACCCGGCGCGCGGTACGACGAACGCGATCGGCACGGTGCCTTTGACCTCGTCGGGCCGCGTGACGACCGCGGCCTCGGACACCGCCGGGTGGACGAGCAGCGCCGCCTCGAGCTCCATCGTGCCGAGGCGGTGGCCTGCGACGTTGATGACGTCGTCGATCCGGCCGGTCACCCACAGCTGGCCGTCTTGATCGAACAGCGCCGCATCGGACGCGCAATAGTTGCCGGCGAACTGGGTCAGGTACGTGTCGACGTAGCGCGCGTGATCCTTGTAGACGGTGCGCGCGAGGCACGGGAACGGTTCGGTCAAGACGAGCGCGCCGAGCTCGCACGGCTCCGCCTCGCTGCCGTCGTCGCGGAGCACCTTGCCGCGATAGCCGGGCAGGGGATGGCCGCAGCTGCCGGGCCGCGTCGGCGTCGCGCCGATCATCGAGGACGTCCACGCCGAGCCGGTCTCGGTCTGGCCGTACGTGTTGTTGACGAAGATATGGCCGCCACCGAGCACGTCGCTCGTCCAGTGCCAGGTCTCCGGATCGAGCGGCTCGCCGACGAGCGAGATCAACTGCAACGTGTCGAGCTTCGCCTTCGCGACCAGCTCGTCGCCGGCGCGTCGCATCATGCGCAGCGCGGTCGGTGCGGTGAAGATCTTGGTCACGCCATAGCGCTCGATCAGCTCGTACACGCGCGAGGGCGTCGGCGCGTCGAGGCTGCCCTCGTAGATCACGTGCGTCGCACCGTGCGCGAGCCCGCCGACGCCCGCGAAGATCGGAAACGTCAACCAGCCGACATCCGCGGTGCACCAGTAGACGTCGCTCGGCTGGAGATCGAGCGACCACTTGACGTTCGCGTACGCGCCGACGAGGAAGCCGAGGGCGGTGTGAACGAGGCCCTTCGGCTTGTTCGTCGTGCCCGACGTGTAGATGATGAAGCCCGGGTCGTTCGCCTCGAGCGACACCGCCGGGGCCTTGCGCGTGGTTCGCGCGAGCAGGGCCGCGAAGTCGAGCTCGCCTTCGCGGAGCGCGAGCTGCGGATCGATCCTGCGCGCGACGATCACGTGCGGGCTCGGCAAGCCCTTCAGCGCCTCGTCGAGCGTCGCCTTGAGTGGAATCGCTTTGCCGCGGCGCAGCGTCGCGTCGGTGACGACGACCACCTTCGGTTGCGCGTCCTCGAGCCGATCGCGGACCGCCGATGCAGAGAACCCGGCGAAGATCACCGAGTACACCGCGCCGATCCGATAGCACGCGTGGATCGCGATGATCGATTCGGGCACGTTGCTCGCGTAGATCGCGACGCGGTCGCCCTTCACGACGTCGAGGTCTTGCAGCGCGGCGGCGAAGCGCGCGACCGCGTCGGCGAGCTGGCCGTAGGTGTACGTCTCGCGGACGCCGTCCTCGCGCTCGTAGCGCAGCGCGATTCGCTCGGCGGGCCAGCGATCGACGCACGACACGCTCGGGTTGCCGTACGCACCCGCGAAGTACGTGAAGTCGCCGAGCGTGCCTTGCAGGCCGATCGTCGGCGGCCGATCCCACGCGAGCTCCTTCGCGAGCTCGATCCAGTACGCGGACGGCTCGAGCGCGCACAGCCGCGCGGCCTCCTCGCGGGTGGTGGCGGCGTGCAGCGCCGCGGACGGCATCACGAGGGGATGTTCGAGCAGCGTGCGTTCCACGCGACCAGCCTACTCCCAACCGAAGCGGCGGCGCATCGCACGATACACTTCGGTGTGCGCACCGGCCGCGTCGCGGACGACGAACGGTGGTTCCTCGACGAGCGGGCGGGGTTCGCGCCGGCACGCGTAGACCGCGAACAGCGGCTCGAGGCCGGCGCGCGGCACGACGGCGCGGAACGACGTGATCGCGAGGTTGGCGATCGCGAGCGCGCGTGCGTGCTGCTGCCACGGGAAGCAGAACACGTAGACCCCGTCGGGAGCGAGGTGGTGCTCCGCCGCGCGCGCGTAGTCGGTGAGGTCGCCGCGCAGCTCGAACCGCGCGTGCGCTTTTTGCGAGTCGGCGGGCACGATGCCTGCGGACTCGGGAAAGTACGGCGGACTGCCGGTGATCAGCGCGAACCGCGCAGCGAGGCGGAGGTCGCGGAGGTCGCCGTGCAGGGGATGGACGCGTGCGCCGAGCTCGTCGAGCGCGATGTTCTCCGTCAGCAAGCGATACGAGATGTCCTGCGCCTCGATGCACGTGAGCTCGGCGGTAGGCACCAGCGCCGACAGCACGAGCAGGCCCACGCCGCCGATGCCGGTGCCTAGATCGAGCGCGTGCGTGACGTGCGGCGCCTGTTCGAGCGCGTACCACGCGGTCATCACGTCGTCGGTCGAGTGGCGATGGCCGTGCTTGCGCTGGAGCAACTTCCACTGCGCGGTGAGCCCGTCGAGCGTGATCGGCTCGCCGAGCTCGGCCTCGAGCGCCGCGCGGCGCTGCTCTGGATCCGGCTTCGGATCCGTCACTTCTTGCGACCGGCCAACAGCTTCGTGAACGCCATCTTCGCGGACAGCCGCGGAAGCTGGGTCAGCGAGCGCGCGAGGGCGAACGCGAGCTGGAGCGGCGATGTGCCTCGGGCATCGATCATCGCGGTCTGGCCCGTCGTGATGTCCTCGAGCGCACCGCGCGCGATCGTGCGCGAGCCGTCGCTCCGGATCTCGACGACGAGCCGCGCGACCACCGGAGGTTCCTTGCTTTCGACGACCTCGGCGGGCGCTTCGCGCACGAGCTCGGCCGGTGGGTCGTCCCGCTCGTTCATCCTCGGAGCGTAGCTCACGGAGCACCGAACGCGTAGGTGGCGTGCAGCGCTCGGATCAGGACGACGCTGGCGAGGAGCGCCTGGGCGAGCAGCGCGAAGGTCCGGATCCAGTTGGTGGCCACGAGCATCGCCGTCTTCGCGTTGTCGTAGCCGGTGACCGCCATCTCGGCCTGGAGCCGGCGCTGCCAGCGAAACGTCGAGGCCAGCTGGACGAGGTTCAGCGCGAACGCCATGCTCGCCTCGACGCGCGTCATGAACGCAGGGCGCACGATCACCAGCACCGCCGAGGTCACGAGCAGCAGGATCGCCGGCACGATCACGGGCACGACGGCGGCGCGATTGTTCGCGGCGATGTAGCCCGCGAACCCGTCGCGACCTACGTGCGGGTAGATCGCGTAGTGCTGGAGCTGGAGCGTCAGCATCGAGCCCGCGGTGAAGGTCGCCAGGAACGCGAACGTGCCGAACACGAGGAGCGCGGTCACGCCGCACCGAGGTAGTCGCGGCGCGCGGCGTCGACGACGGTGGTCCAAGCGATCTGCGGATACCGGGCGACCAGCTCGCGCGCATCGAACGTCATGTCGGTCGTATCCATCACGACGCCGGCCTGGGCCATCCGCGCAAACATGGGGTTGAACGGTCGAGCGAGCTGCGAGAGCACGCGCAGCGCGAGCTGCGGGACGTGCTTGATGCTGATCGCGAGCCCGAGTGCGCCAGCGAATGCTTCGACGAACTCGACGAGCGACAGATTCTCGGGACCGCCAAGCTCGACGATCGAATTCGGCGCCGCCTGCTCGAGCACGGCGACTTCGACGACGCGTGCGACGTCGTGCGCGGAGACGAAGTTGACCGGATTGCGCGCGTGACCGAGCACGACCGCCTTGCGACGGGCGAGCAGGGGCGCGCACAACGCCTCCTGAAACGTCTCGATGAACGTCGTGGGCCGAAGGATCGTCCAGCGTAGTCGACTCGCGATCAACCTCCGTTCGGCGCGGTGCTTCATCCGGGCGAGCTCCATCGCGTGATCGGGGGAAGCGCCGTGGACCGAGATCAACACGAACCGCTCGACGCCCTGGCGCTCGGCCGCGGTGATGAGGTTTGCGTTGCCTTCGTCGTCGACCTCGCGCGGCGTGACGCCCTTGCGTCCGAACGCACTGATCGCGGAGATCACGACGCGAGCACCGGCGACCGCGCGGTCGGCGGCGGCGCGATCGCGGACATCGCCATCGGATCGCGACATCGTCCGGATCTCCTCGCCCGAGCCTCGCAGCCGCTCGACCACGAGGCGGCCGAGTCGGCCCGTCCCGCCGGCGACGACGATCACGGCCGACTCGCTAGATGACTTGATATTTGATAGACGACAGGTATATTCATTAGTCTCAAGGTATGGTGAATGTCTAGGTCGGTCAAGCGCTCGTATTCGTCGCCGCTTCGAGCCGAGCAAGCGCTCGTCACGAAGCGTGCGATCGTCGGATCCGCGGCAGCGCTGTTCGGCGCACACGGGTACGTCGCCGTCTCGGTCGACGCGATTGCCGGCGCAGCGGGGGTCAGCCGCGCGACGGTCTTCACCACGGTCGGCGGCAAAGCCGAGCTCCTTCGCGCTGCGTTTCGCGCTGCGTTCGGCGCGGCAGCGGGTGCGGCGGACGAGGCGATGCCGCTCGTCGAGCGCCCGCGCAGTCGAGAGGTCCGGGCGAGCCCGACGGCGCTCGGCTATCTGAGCGGCTACGCCCAGATCTGCACCGCGATTCACCGTCACATGGCGCTGATCTACGAGGCGATCCGCGAGGCTGCTCGCGCCGATCCAGACGTTGCTTCGCTGTGGCGCGAGATCAACGAGGAACGGCACCGAGGCGCTCATACGATCGTGGCCGACGTGCGCAAGCGAGCGTCGCTGCGCGCGGGGCTGCCGGTGGCGCGCGCGGCCGATCTGGTGTGGATGCTGAACGACCCGGTGCACTACCACATGCTCGTGCTCGGCCGAGGCTGGCCCGAGTCGCGGTTCACGGCGTGGCTCGCGCGCGCGCTCGAAATGGAGCTACTCCGCGACTGAGCGACAAGGTTCGAGCGATCGGTGTCGCATGTTCGATGCCGAAAGCTCGGATGAAACGAAAAGAGATTCGAGGAACCCCCTATGCGATCGATCATCTTGGCGGCGGCACTGTGGAGTTGTGGCAAGGACGGAGCGCCTGCGGCGAAGGCCAAGCCCAGCGCGGCCGTGAAAGCTGGCACTGCTGGCCCCGCGGGCGCGAAAAAGCCGTGCGAGTACGTGATGCGTAGCGATGCCGAGGCGGCGCTCGGGATGCCGCTGCCGGGAACGACGGAGACCGAGGTCACCGGCGAGTGCATCTACCACACGCCGGAATTCTATGGCGTCACGGTCGCGATCGGGACGTGGGAGGGCGTGCTGCTCTCGGCGAATGGCGGCGGAGCCAGCCATCCACCGCTCGCCGTCGCCGGGATTGGCGACGAAGCCGTGCACAACGGCAGTCATCTCTACGTGCGCAAGGGCGAGCGCGGCTTGATGGTGTCGCTCAACGGTCCGACCGTCGACGCCGACGAGGGCAAGGCGGTCGCGCAGGCAATGGTGCTGGCTCGGAAGATCCTGCCAAATCTCTAGCGACCTCGATACCTTGTAGCGAGAACGCTTGCGAGTGAGCGCTCACTCCGCTACAAGTGCAAGGCTTCTTCATTGAACGCCGGCAGTGCCCGCCACACGCCGGTTTCAGGCTCGAGCCCGCTCATGGCAACCCGCGCGACTCCACTTCCACCCGATGCACGGCGCGCGAGCATCATCGCGGCGACCTTGCCGCTGCTCCGCCGCTACGGTGCGAGCGTCACCACCGCGCAGATCGCGCTCGCCGCGGGCGTCGCCGAAGGCACGTTGTTCCGCGCGTTCGCCGACAAGGACGCGCTGATCGGTGCGGCGATCAAGTCCGCATTCGATCCAGAGCCGGTGGAAGCAAAGCTCGCCGCGATCGATCGCGCATTACCGCTTCGCGATCAGCTCACCGCGATCGTCGAGATCCTTCAAGACCGCGTCGAACAAGTCTGGCAGCTGATGACGATCCTCAACATTCCCCTTCCACCGCCGACCAAGCCCGACGTCCACAGCGACGCGGGCATCCGCGCGCAGATCAGCGCGATCTTCGAGCTCCACAAGCAGGAGCTCCGGGTCGACGCGACCTACGCGCAGCGCATCCTGCACTCGCTCGCGTTCGCGGGTACACACCCGCGGATCACCGACGGCAAACCCTTCACGGCTCGCGAGATCGTCGCGATCTTGCTCGACGGCATCTCGCGCCGTCCCGACCCGGAGCTGACCTAGATGTTGTGGCGCCTGATCAAGACGTACCTCGCGCCCTACAAGCGCTCGATCCTGATCGTCGTCGTGTTGCAGCTGTTCGCCAACATCGCGTCGCTGTGTTTGCCCGCGATCAACGGCGAGATCATCGATCGCGGCGTCGCGACCGGCGATACCGGCTACATCTTGTCGCGCGGCGCGGTCATGCTCGGCACCGCCGGCTTTCAGATCGCGTGCTCGGTCGCGGCGGTCTACTTCGGCGCGAAGATCGCGATGGCCTATGGCCGCGACCTGCGCGGTGCGATCTTTCATCACGTCGGCCTGCTGTCGGCGCGCGAGGTCGGCAAGGTCGGTGCACCGTCGCTGATCACGCGGACGACGAACGACGTCCAGCAGGTGCAGATGCTAGTGCTGATGAGCGCGACGATGATGGTGATGGCGCCGATCATGTGCATCGGTGGCATCGTGATGGCGCTGCGCGAGGATCTCGATCTGTCGCGCTTGTTGCTCGTGTGCATCCCGGTGCTCGCCGGCAGCCTCGGTTTCATCATCAGCCGGATGATTCCGAAGTTCCGCGCGATGCAGCCGAAGATCGACGCGCTCAATCGCGTGCTGCGCGAGCAGATCACCGGCATGCGGGTCGTTCGCGCATTCGTGCGCGAGCCGGCCGAAGAGGGTCGGTTCGATGGATCGAACGCGGACCTCACGAACATCGCGCTCCAGGTCGGCAAGCTCCAGGCCTTGATGTGGCCGTCGGTGATGCTCGTGTTCAACGTGTCGAGCGTCGCGGTGCTGTGGTTCGGGGCGCATCGGATCTCGTCGGGTAACCTCGAGGTCGGCTCGTTGATCGCGTACCTCAGCTACCTGATGCAGATCCTGATCGCCGTGATGATGACGACGTTCATGTCGATCATGATCCCGCGCGCCGCGGTGTGCGCCGAGCGCATCGTCGAGGTCATGGACATGCACCCGGCGATCGCGCCGCCGGCCGCGCCGAAGTTGCCGGCCGCGCTGACCGGCGTGCTCGAGCTGCGCGACGTCGAGTACAAGTATCCCGGCGCGAGTGCCCCGGTGCTCTCCCACATCTCGTTCACCGCGAGCCCGGGCCAGGTCACCGCGATCATCGGCTCGACTGGTGCGGGCAAGACGACTCTGTTGGACCTCATCCCGCGGCTCGGCGATCCGACGGCGGGGCAGGTCTTGCTCGACGGTCTCGACGTGCGCGAGCGCGAGCCCGAGGAGTTGTGGGCCCGGATCGGCATGGTGCCGCAGCGCGCGTATCTGTTCTCGGGCACGGTGCGCTCGAACCTCCAGTTCGGTAACCCCGACGCGACGGATGACGAGATGTGGGCGGCGCTCGAGGTCGCGCAGGGCAGGGACTTCGTCGAGGCGATGCCGTCGAAGCTCGACGCACCGATCGCGCAAGGCGGTACGAACGTCAGTGGCGGCCAGCGCCAGCGCCTCGCGATCGCGCGCGCGCTCTTGCGCGAACCGGCGGTGTTCTTGTTCGACGATTCGTTCTCGGCGCTCGACCTCGCGACCGAGGCGCGGTTGCGTGCCGCGCTCGCACCGCGGTTCGAGCACGCCGCGGTGATCGTCGTCGCGCAGCGGGTCGCCAGCATTCGCCACGCGCACCAGATCCTCGTGCTCGATAGCGGCAAGCTGGTCGGCAAGGGGACGCATGCGGAGCTCGTCCAGACCTGCCCGACGTACGCCGAGATCGTCCAATCGCAGACCGAGCAGCAGGAGGCGGCAGCGTGAGCGAAGACGAGAAGCCCAAGCTCGCGGCTCCGCCGCCGCGACCGATGCTGCGCGGCCCGATGGGCATGATGGGCCCGCCTCAGAAGGCCAAGTCGTTCGGCACGTCCGCGCGGCGCTTGCTCGCGCAGCTCGCGCCACAGCGTGCGCTCGTGATCGTGGTCGTGTGCTGCGCCGTGATCTCGGTCGCGCTCAGCGTGAGCGGCCCGAAGGTGCTCGCCCGCGGCACCGACATCATCTTCGCCGGATTCTTCGGCGCGAAGCTGCCCGCGAACCTGACGCACGACCAGGCGGTCGCGATGCTCGAGAGTCAGGGCAATCATCGCACCGCCCAGATGGTCGACGCGATGGACGTCCAGCCCGGCCACGGCATCGACTTCGCCGCGCTCGCCCACGTGCTGGTCATCGTGATCGCGCTGTACGCGTTCGCGTCGCTGTTCATGTGGTTACAGGGCTACATCCTCAACTACGTCACCCAGCGCACCGTCAAGAAGCTGCGCGCCGACGTCGAGGCGAAGCTGATGCGCGTGCCGCTGGCGTACTTCGACGGCCAACCGCACGGCGAGATCCTCAGCCGCGTCACGAACGACATCGATAACGTCGCGATGGCGCTCCAGCAGACGCTCAGTCAGATCCTCGCGGCCGGGCTCACCGCGATCGGCGTGCTCGTGATGCTCGTCGTGATCTCGCCGCTGCTCGCCGTGATCGCGCTGGTCACGGTGCCGCTGTCGCTCGTGATCACCGCGAAGATCGGCAAGCGCGCGCAGAAGGGCTTCGTCGCCCAGTGGAAGCACGTCGGCGCGCTCAACGGTCAGATCGAGGAGGCGTTCACCGGCCACTCGCTCGTCAAGGTGTTCGGCCGGCGCAAGCAGGTCGAGCAGCGGTTCAACGCGAAGAACGACGAGCTGTTCGACGCCTCGTTCAAGGCGCAGTTCGTGTCCAGCATCATCATGCCGGCGATCAACTTCATCGGAAACCTCAACTACGTCGCGATCGCGGTCGTCGGTGGGTTGCGCGTGGCCTCCGGTGCGATGACGCTCGGCGGCGTCCAGGCGTTCATCCAGTACTCCCGCCAGTTCACGCAGCAGCTCAGCCAGCTCGCGCAGGTCGCGAACGTGTTGCAGTCCGGCGTCGCCTCGGCCGAGCGCGTGTTCGAGTTGCTCGACTCGCCGGATCAATCGCTCGATGTCAGCACCGAGCAGCTGCCGGCGCCGACCCGCGGCCAGGTCCGGTTCGACGACGTCAGCTTCCGCTACAAGCCAGAGGTCGCGTTGATCGATGGCCTCACGCTCGTCGCGAAGCCCGGCCAGACCGTCGCGATCGTCGGCCCGACCGGTGCGGGCAAGACCACGCTCGTGAATCTGTTGATGCGGTTCTACGACCTCGACCGTGGGCGGATCCTGCTCGATGGCGCCGACATCGCGAAGCTGCCGCGCCGCGAGCTCCGCGCGAAGATGGGCATGGTGCTGCAAGACACCTGGCTGTTCGGCGGGACGATTCGCGACAACATCAAGTACGGCTCGCCCGGCGCGACCGATGACCAGATGCTCGATGCGGCGAAGGCGACGTACGTCGATCGGTTCGTGCGCGCGCTGCCCGAGGGTTACGACACGGTGATCGACGAGGAGAGCTCGAACCTCAGCGTCGGCGAGAAGCAGCTGATCACGATCGC
>JBDUAS010000166.1:0-15770 GCA_040004535.1 Deltaproteobacteria bacterium | reverse complement strand
TCGATCTGCCGCCGAACCCGCATCCGGCCGAATCTCGCGAGCTTCCGTCGGAGCTGACCCACGACATCAGCCAGCAGATTCGCCGCCAGATGAACACCTGCGCCGCTGCGGTCCCGAAAGACGTCCGCGGCACCAAGCCCAAGCTCGATGGCCAGCTCACGGTCGCGATCCACGATCACAAGCTCACGGTCACCGATATGGCGCTGCAAGTCCGCGACGTCGACGGACCGAGCGCTGACGCACTGAAACAGTGCGTCGTGGCGAAATCCGCGAGCTATATGTCGAGCGCGCCCGATCAGCCCGATCTGGATAACTACGGCATCGCGATCACCTTCGCGCTACCGTAATTGCAACTGCGTCGCGAGTTGTGGAGACCACGCCGCACCAGGTCAGCTCATGTCACGCGCCGCGCACGTATCACGCGGATTTTCGTAGTAGACCGATGAGGCGGAAGCGGTTGATGCACCCCACCCACCTATGTATAGTCGCGCGCCCCATGCGGATTGCCGACCGCGCGTTGATGTTCGCCACGATGCTGTTCGTAGCCTCTGGCGTCGTCGGCTGTGCGCAGCTCGATGGCCGTTCCGAGAACCGCAAAGGCAACGCCGCGTTCCGTGACCAGAAGTTCGTCGACGCGGTCGCCCACTATCAAAAGGCGATCAAGGAAGTCGACGAGCCGACCGTCCACTACAACCTCGCGCTCGCCTACTCGAAGGTGTTCAAGCCGGGCGGCGAAGGCGACGTGATCATCGATCGCGCCGGCAGCGACGCGTGCACGGTGATCCCGGGCGTCAAGACGCTCGACAAGCAAGCCTGCATCAAAGAGGGCGACAAGCACTTCACCGAGTGCGACGACAAGAACGTCTGCGCCTCGAGCTTCAAGTGCGAGAAGGTCCAGCTGTGCGCGCTCGATAACAACAAGCTCGCCGACCTCGTGACCGAGAACTTCGGCGTGTGGATCAAGACCCACCCGACCGACACCGACACCCGCGCATTGATGACCCAGACCTGGATCGACTCGTCGCAGTACAAGAAGGCGATCGACTACTGGGAAGAGCTCGGCAAGGCGACGCCGAACGACCCCGGCATCATGGGCTCGCTCGCGGGCATCAACCTGAAGGCGAACGACTGGCGCAAGTCGATCGAGTGGTACCTGAAGGTCGCGGCGATCTCGACCGACACCGGGTCGAAGGTCGCGGCCTACCAGTTCATCGGCAACGTGGCCTGGTCCAAGCTCAACTCGCGGACCCTGACCCGGGACGAGAGCGTCGAGCTCGCCGATCGCGGCATCGGCGCACTGCAGCATGCGTCCGAGCTCCAGCCGGATAACCCCAAGCCTGTCGGGCTGATGGCGTCGATCTTCAACTTCCGTGGTCAAGCTCAGGGACCTGCCTGGGCCGCGCTTGCAGATCGGGCAAGTGCTCAAGATCTGCAGCACGCTTCGCGCGTTCTTAACGAGAAGGCGAAGAAGGCCGCGGGGCAGTCCCCCACCCCGACGCCGGCACCGACCGGCGATAACCCTCCTGCTGGGACCAAAACCGGCGGCTGATTCGCCCCTCTAAGGAGAATGCAGCCGATGGCCAACATGGAACTAGAACCCGGGATGTTCGGTAACTTTACCGCCGCGAAGCACCGCAAGGCGCCGCCGTGGGCCGGTCCGGTGCTCGCCGGCGCGATCGCGCTGCACGTCGTGCTGTTCACGGCGATGTGGATCAAGACGATCTGGCAGCTCGATCAGCTCGACAAGCCGAAGTCGACGATCGACCTCGCTGTCGCGCCGCCGCCTCCGCCGCCTCCGCCGCCTCCACCGGGTGGCGCGAAGCCGCACGAGCAGCAGATCACGCCGAAGAAGATCAAGGTCAAGGACATCGTCCAGCCGGTCAAGATCGAGAAGCAAGAAGCCACGGTCGTCGAGGACAAGGGCGATCCGAACGGCGAGATCGGTGGTGAAGAAGGTGGCGTTGCCGGCGGTGTCGTCGGTGGCGTCATCGGCGCGCCTCCTCCGCCTCCTCCGCCTCCTCCGCCTCCCGCACCGCCGCAGAACGTTCCGCCGACGATGCTCGAAGGCTCACGTATCGCAGGCGAGAAGATCATCTATCCGGACGACGTGACGAAGACCGAGATCCAGCGCTCCGGCAAGGACAAGGTCATCGGTTCGTTCAAGCTCTGCCTCACCGTCGGCGGCGAGATCCAGAGCGTCACGATGCTGAAGTCGACCGGGTTCCCGGCGTACGACAGCAAGATCCAGGGAAAGATTCGCGGTGAGTGGCGCTACAAGCCCTACAACGTGAACGGCAAGTCCGTTCCGGTCTGCACCGCTGTGACGTTTATCTATAACCAGACCCACTAGACAGGAAATTGCCATGGGACTCGACCTCGTACAGATCTTCAAGGACGCCAGCATCATCGTTCAGGTCATCACGATCCTGATGGTGTTGATGTCGGTGTTCATGTTCTACGTGATCGCCGAGCGGCTCCTGACGTTTCGCGCTGCGAGCGATCAGAGCATCCGCTACGTCCAGGCACTCGGTGAGTTCCTGCGCCAGCACAAGGTGAACGAGGCGCTCCAAGCCGCCCGGCACTCGAGCAAGAGCCCGGTCGCGAAGGTCATGGAGTCAGGCCTCCAGGCGCTGCTCCAGGGCCGCGAGGCGCTCAAGACCGAAGGCCCCGACGACGTCGGTGACTTCGATCTCGTGGATAGCGTGAACCGCGCACTCGAGCGCGTGAAGGAGCGCGAGACGGCGAACCTCCGCAAGGGCCTGCCGTACCTCGGTACCGTCGCATCGGCGACGCCGTTCATCGGCCTCCTCGGAACGGTCGTCGGCATCCTCGGAACGTTCCAGTTGTTGAAGGGTAACAACGTGTCGATCACCGAGATCGGCCCGAAGATTTCAGAAGCGCTCGTGTCGACCGCGATCGGCCTCGGCGTCGCCATCATCGGAGCGATGTCGTTCAACTTCTTCACGTCCCGCGTCGAGAACTACGTCATCGACATGAACGACGTGTCGAGCGAGTTCATCGACTACGTCCTCCGCGAGGGTCGGGGCTAACCATGGCCGGCCGCGCCGGACATTCGCATCGCCGCTGGCGCATCTCTGGAAGGAAGGCGCACATCGATACCGTGCGCAACGACATCAACGTGACGCCGCTCGTCGACGTCATGCTCGTGCTCCTCATCATCTTCATGCTGATGACGATGGTCATGGGGCGCGGCAAGGACGTGACCTTGCCGAAGGCGCACAACTACTCCGAGGAGAAGGACAAGATGCAGCCCGTGGTGTCGGTCGACAACGAGGGCATGCTCTACGTCGAGAAGCAGAAGCTCGGGCCGATCAACGAGGCCACGCTCAAGGAGATGGGCCAGCAGATCCAGGCCGCCTGGGCTGCGCCGAAGAATCCCGAGGGCGTCGGCCGCGTCTACATCAAGGGCGCGGACCTCGTCGAGTACGGCAAGATCAAGCCCGTGATCGTGTATCTGAACAAAGAGCTCGCCATGCAGCAGATCGACATGGCGATCGCGAAGTCCAAAGACTCCGGGGAGAAATAGCCCATGGGGATGTCAACCGGCAACGATAAGCGCTCTGTCCAGAGCGACATCAACGTGACGCCGCTGATCGACGTGCTCCTGGTGCTCCTCATCATCTTCCTCGTGATCATGCCGGTCATGATGAAGATGGAGACCCTCGAGGTCCCGCGTAAGATCAACGACGAGAAGGAGATGCCGGACCCGAACGCGAGCCTCTTGACCGTGAAGGTCAAGCGCGATCTGTCCGTGGTCTTCAACGACGGCGACAAGGACATGCCGATCCAGTTCGTCGACCTCGCCAAGACGCTGCGCCCGAAGCTCGAGGCGATGCACGCCGGTACCGAGAAGGTCGTGTTCGTGGACTTCGAGGCCGAGACCCCGTGGTCGGGCGTCGTCGAGACCATGGACACGATCCGCAGCATCGCGAGCGACGTGAACCATGACGAGATCAAGGTCGCGTTGAAGACCGAAGACGAGAAGCAGCCAGCCGCGACGCCCTGACAGGGGCGATACGCTCGTCGGAACGCGTCGGTCGTGGTCCACCGGCGCTGGCGCGGTGGGGTGCGACAGCTGCAGCTACTTCGTCTGAGGCGCTGTCACGCGTCGTGATCAGGGAGTCGTCGTTCGTCGACAGACCATCCTGATACTAAGCAGGGAACTGCTTGACACATTGTCGTCGTTCTCGCTACAAGCGGTCGATTTTTCTCGGGTGAAGACTCGTCGAGGAGCTTAAGGTTATGTTGGCTCGCTTTGGGATCGCACTAGCAATCGTGAGCTCGGTCGGTACGGGGTGTACTGATCAGTCGAGCTTCACGAACCTCAATCCCGATGGACCGCCGGCGCTCGCCGAAGTCCGGCTCAAAGAGACGTACATGGACACGACGGGCAGCACGCTGCCGCGTCGAGTCTTCGGGTTCGGCACGTTCCCCGACGCGACCTCCGATCTCGATCACCCGGTGACGTCGGCTGCGCCGACCGGTCAGTCTCTGCGCATCATCCTGGACGAGCTCCTCGTCGGTAATGCGCTCGAAGAGATCCAGTGCCGCGGTCAGGTCGACAACGACGCGTTCAGCTCGGTGCCGCTCGGCGCGACGCCGGATGACATCGCGCTGTGCGCCGTCAACAGCGACGCTCTCAAGGCCTCGTGCCACGGCGACCACGCGGTCTGCATCTGCCAGCTCGACGCGGGCTGCCCGTCGGGCACCACGACGGTCGCGAAGGGCGATCCGGTCGGCGTGCTCGACAACAACAACGACGGCGCCGCGGACAACACCAGCTTCAAGTCCGGCGCGGTCGGCATCAAGTGCGGCAGCATCGACGTGCCGATCGACCTCGATCAGAGCTACTGGAACCCGTCGGGCGATCAGCAGGTCCCCGCGATGGGTGGCTACGACGCGCTCGGCCCGGCGATCGTGCTCGTGCCGACCGGCGGCTTCCTGCCCACGCACCTCAACTGCGGTCTCACGTTCGCCGACGACGTCGTCGACAAGCAGAATAACCGGGTGTGCGCGCCGCCCGCCGGCCGTCCCCCATCGTGCACCGGCGCGATCGACGAGTGCAGCAAGGACCTCGAGTGCACGCCGGGTGATGTCTCCGCGTTCCAGTTCACGACCGAGGCGTTGAAGCTGACGGTGCTCGCCATCGTCGATGGCGCCACCGGCGTCAACGGCGCGAACCCGATCTTCATCAACGCGAACGCACCGGTCGACCTCACCTCGATCCAGAACATCACGCTGTCGCCGGCGCCGCCGGTCGGCACCTACGACATCACGTTGGCCACGGCCTCGAAGATCAAGATCACGTTCACGACGCCGCTCACCCCGGCGACGAAGTACACGCTCACGATCCCCGCCTCCGTGACCGACACGTTCGGTCAAGGCCTCCCCGCCCCCATCACCATCACCTTCACGACCGCGTGAGGAGCAACCCGATGACTACTCGCAAAATCCTCATCGCGGCACTGCTCGGAGCTTCCGGGCTCGCCGCACAAGGCCTCCTGGCTCCGCACCTCGCGGCCGCGCAATCGTCGACCACGGGCGCCATCCAGGGCATCATCAGCGACCAGAAGGACGGCAGCGCTCTTGCGGGCGTGACCGTCATCGCCACGTCGCCGTCGCTCGCGCAGACCCAGACCGCGATCACCGACGACAAGGGCGAGTACAAGATCAACGATCTGCCGCCCGGCGATTACCTCGTCACCTTCTATTACGCCGACATCACCGTCGAGCACGCCGGCATTCACGTCGGCATCGGCAAGGTGACGCCGGTCTACCAGAAGATCAACCAGGCCCAGGCCGGCGGCGAAGTCGTGCACATCACGGCGACCGCGCCGACGATCGACCCGACGTCGACGACGCAGGGCATCACGATCGACAAGAACTACATCAAGAACATTCCGGTTCCGGGCCGCACGTTCGAAGCGGCGCTCGGTGCCGCCGCCGGTTCGTCGAACGATGGTCAGGGCACGTCGTTCTCGGGTAGCTCGTCGCTCGAGAACCAGTACTACGTCGACGGCGTCAACACGACGAACCTCACGTTCGGTACGGTCGGCTCGCCCGTCATCAACGACTTCATCGAGGAGATCGAGGTCATCACCGGCGGCTACAACGCCGAGTACGGCCGTGCGACGGGCGGTATCGTCAACGTCGTCACCAAGTCCGGCTCGAACGAGTTCAAGGGCTCGATCTTCGGTTACTGGCAGCCCGGCGCGCTGACCGCCGCCGCGAAGATCACGCCCGTCAACGCGAGCTCGATCGACATCTCGCCGAACACCGCCTACGCCGCGGACTTCGGGTTCGAGCTCGGCGGTCCGATCATCAAGGACAAGTTGTGGTTCTTCGTCGGCTTCGCGCCGGCGTTCAACTCGACCGATTACACGCGTACGATCAAGCGCGAGACCGACTGCCGCACGAACGCGGATCCGGCGCACGGCATCCCGGAAGGCAACGTCCCCGGCCTGTCGGCGTGCGACAAGATGTACGGCGACCAGACGGCCGACGTCGATCCGCGCACCGGCTTCTTCATCACCGACAACGTCGACTCGGAGATCCGGTCCTCGTCGCAGACCGCGTACAACGCGATCGGCAAGATCAACTACGCGGCGACCCCGGAGCACCAGGGCCAGTTGACGGTCGAGGCGCTGCCGCAGAGCACCCGTCAGCCCGGCCTCCTCGGCCCGGCGGCGTCGGGCGGCGGCTACCAGGCGAGCGCGCTCACCACCGACATCTCGGCGAAGTGGACGTCGAAGTTCAACGACAACAAGACCGAGGTCGAAGCGGTCGTCGGTTATCACCGCGAGCGGTTCAACACCGACGCGCTCGTCCCGGACGATCCGAACTACGGCAACAGCCAGCCGCTCCAGATCCTCCTCGACGGCGACCTCAACCGTTGGGGCCCGGGCTTCGGCGAGTCGAACCAGGTCAACAGTTACTCCGGTTGCAAGGACGGTCTGCCGTCGACCGACGATCCGTATCCGCTCATCACGAACTGCCCGATGAGCACGAGCCAGCCGTACTACGTCGGCGGTCCGGGCGGGATCAACCGCGACATCGAGCAGCGCCGCAGCGCGAAGATCTCGATCACCCACCGCGTCAAGGCAGGGGGTAGCCACGAGTTCAAGGCCGGTATCGACGCCGAGGACAACCTGTCCGACAAGGCGCGCCTGTACTCGGGCAACGACATGACGAACGGCGGCGGCTACATCCAGAACGACGTCAACGGCGGCGTGATCTACGTCGACCGCTGGGTCCAGCTGACGACGATGGACAACCAGGACCCGCGGTTCAGCGAGACCTGCCGTACTCCGAACGTGTCGGCGTCGACGGGCATGACCGGCACCGCACCGATCTCGTTCAAGTGCGCCTACCTCGGCGGCGCCCCCGGAGCGCCGGGCACGCAGATCGCAGGCAACACGTTCAACTGGGCCGCTTACCTGCGCGACTCGTGGCAGATCCAGCCGAACCTGACGCTCAACGTCGGCCTCCGCTACGAAGAGCAGCGGATGCGCTACGCGGACTTCCTGCAGAACACGGTCGATCCGCTGACGGGCGAGCAGCTCGGCACGAACGCGATGACCTTGACCGGCAACTGGGCGCCGCGCATCGGCCTCCTCTACGACTGGACGAAGGAAGGTCGCTCGAAGGTCTACGCGCACTGGGGCCGGTTCTACGAGAACGTCCCGATGGACATCAACGATCGGTCGTTCGGTGGCGAAGTCACCTACGAGCAGATCTTCTCGGCGGCGAACCAGTTCGGCGCCAACAAGCAGTGCGGCCTCGCGTCGGCGAACCACGGTCCGCAGATCGGTGGCCCGGATGGTGTCGGCTGCATGGAGAATGCGGCCGCGGTCGGTGATGCCGAGCGTCTGATCGGCGCGAGCGGCGTGCTCGTCGCCCCCGGCATCCAGTCGCAGTACATGGACGAGCTCATCGCCGGCTTCGAGTACGAAGTGCTCGACGATCTCAAGATCGGCGTGTCGTACCAGAACCGCAACCTCGGCCGGATCATCGAGGACGTCTCGACCGATGGCGCGCAGACCTACATCATCTCGAACCCCGGCCAGTGGTCGCCGGACGAGGAGCAGAAGCTCCAGAGCCGGATCGACGCGACGGACGACCCGAAGGACAAGGCGCGCCTGACGAACGAGCTCAAGCTGTTCAAAGGCATCCGGATCTTCGACCAGCCGCGCCGCGACTACAACGCGTTGCAGTTCACGCTGACCCGCCGGTTCTCGAAGAAGCTGTACGTCCAGGCGTCGTACACGTACTCGCGCACCGAGGGTAACTACCCGGGTCTGTTCTCGGCGAACAACGGCCAGGTCGATCCGAACATCTCGTCGCAGTTCGATCTCGTCGAGCTGCTGTCGAACCACATCGGCCCGCTGCCGAACGATCGCCCTCACTACATCAAGCTCGACGGTTACTACACGTTCGACCTCAAGAAGGCCGGTGACCTCACCGTCGGCATCCGCTTCCGCGCGCTCTCGGGCACGCCGGAAGACACGCTGGGCGGTCACTATCTGTACGGCCGGAACGAGTCGTTCCTGTTGCCGCGCGGCGAGCTCGGGCGCACCGACTTCGACCACGGCCTCGACCTTCACATCGGCTACGGTCGCAACCTGAACAAGAACATGAAGCTCGAGGTGTTCGCGGACATCTACAACGTCTACAACCGCCAGGGCACGGCTGCCGTCGACGAGACCTACGCGCCGTACTACAAGCTGTCGGCGGCCGGGATGTCGGGCGAGCAGCAGAACGCGAACCCGGTGTCGGGCGGCACGTACGAGGACTTGATCTGGGTCAAGGAGATCGACCAGAATGGCAACGAGAGCGCGAAGCCGATCGGCCGTAACCCGAACTTCCTCAACACGACCCAGCGCTACGTTCCGGCGTCGGCTCGCTTGGGCGTTCGTCTCACGTTCTAAGAGGCGGATCCTGTTTGAACAACGGCGGCCTTCGGGTCGCCGTATTGTTTTTCGGGAAGAACCCGCCTGCCGCACGTTGATGCAGGTGTGGAGAAGGCGCTCGCGACCGGAAAGGCCCTGGCGATCACGGCTAGGGCCCTCGAGCAACCCGGGACCGAGGTGCGAGCGGCTGGCGTGATGCTGCTCGCGATGGTGACGGGGGAGCGCAAGGAGATCCGGTTCGCGCCGATGTGCGTTCGTTCGGTGATCGCTCGCGCGTTGGGTAATGGATTTCGTGATCGGCACGAGATGCGCGACGCGTTGGTGGGGCTGCGGCGATCACCGCGGATGCTCGCGGTGTCGGTGATGGTGGCGGTGATTGCCGCAGTGGGCGTGTTGGTACCGTTCGCGTTGTCGTACTGGGACTGCTTGGCCAGATGAGGACGACGATCCGGACGCTGATGCTGATGTGCTTGTCGAGTGGCTGCGTGCTCGATGCGGCCGATGATACGGAGCTCGCGACGACGGCACAGGCTTCGACGGTGCTCGACAACTGCGCTGTCGGCACGGCGGCGAACGCGCTCGGGACGGTGTCGACCGCCGGTGATTCGTACACGCGGTCAGATCTGGTGATGGATCTCATCGGCACCCAGCGCTGCGACTGCATCGAGTGGCAGGGCATGTACGACAGCCTCGGTATGGACGCGGCGGCGGCCGCCGCGGCGAATGCGGCGTATCCCAAGTGCCGGCCCGAGGCGATCTTCCAGGTCACGGTGACGGGGAGCGCGCACTTCGAAGTGTTCAGCGAGATGACCGACAAGGTTCACACCCAGGTCGACTGCGATCACTCGGACCTGCACATGGAGTTGTGGAAGAGCATCGGACGCGGGATCTGGCAGCGGATGTGGAGTGGGACCGAGACGGCGCACTTCGATCCGCCGTTGAACCCTGCGATGATTGGACGCTGCCCCCAGACCGTCGGCGAGGCGTCTCCAAGCGTGCCGGCCGGGCTTTACCGGGTGAAGGCGGTGGCGACGCCGGCTGGCGAGCAGGGCTACGGCACGATCCAGATCATGGGCATCTAAAGCTCGTCTAAACCTGTCAGGCCGGTGTCAGCTTCGCGTGCTACATGGCGGAGGTGGAACGGGATTTCCTGAACCCGGAGCAGCGCGCCGCCGTCGACCACGGCGACGGCCCGCTGATGGTGCTGGCCGGCGCCGGCACGGGAAAGACCCGCGTGCTCGTCCATCGGATCGCGCACCTGGTCGAGACCGGCTGCGACCCCCGCGCGATCCTCGCGGTCACGTTCACGAACAAGGCGGCCGGCGAGATGCGCCACCGCCTCCGCTCGCTGCTCGGTTCGCGCGCAGACGCGATGTGGATCGGCACGTTTCACTCGACCTGCGCGCGGTTGCTCCGCAAGTACGGCGAGGCGGTCGGCCTGACCCGCAGCTTCGTCATCTTCGACGACGACGACCAGATGAAGATGGTCGAGAAGATGTTGAAGGAGACCGGGCTCGACGAGCAGGTCTCGGCGCGCACGATCCTGTCGCGGTTCGATCGCGCGAAGAATCGCGGCGTCGATCCGGTGTCGGTCAAGACCGGCACGTTCGACGACGTCGTCGAGAAGATCTATCCGATGTACCGCGCGCAGCTCGCGAAGGAGAACGCGGTCGATTTTAACGACCTGCTGCTGAAGGTGCTCGACCTGTTCGAGATCCCGTCGACGCAGACGATCCTGCAGACCCGATTTTCGCACGTGCTCGTCGACGAGTTTCAGGACACGAACCTCGTCCAGTACAACCTGGTGCGCCGCTTCGCCGAGGCGACGCGCAACCTCACCGTCGTCGGTGACGACGATCAATCGATCTACGCGTGGCGCGGTGCGGAGCCGCGCAACCTGCTCGACTTCGACCGCGACTTCGCCGATGCGACCGTGATCAAGCTCGAGCACAACTACCGTTCGACCCAGATGGTGCTCGACGCCGCGAACGGGATCATCCAGCACAACAAGGACCGCCACGACAAGGCGCTGTGGACCGATCAACCGGGCGGCGATCCGATCGAGGTCTATCAAGCCGGCGACGAGCGCGGCGAGGCGTACTTCGTCGCGCAGTCGATCCGCCGGATGATCGACGAAGGCCCGCTGTCGCCGAGCGACATCGCGATCCTGTACCGGACGAACGCGCAGTCGCGCGTCCTCGAGGAGCACCTGCGCGCGGCCCGCGTGCCGGCGAAGGTCGTCGGCGCGGTCTCGTTCTTCGAGCGCAAGGAGGTGAAGGACGTGATCGCGTACCTCCGCCTGCTCGGCAACCCGCAGGCGGACTCGGCGTTCGAGCGCGTCGTCAACGTGCCGGCGCGCGGACTCGGCGAGACGACGGTCGATCGGTTGCGTGCCGCGGCGCGGGCGAGCGGGGCAGGGATGCTCGAGGCGGCGAAGCTCGCGGCGCGCGGCGAGGTCGCCGGGCTCGGGCCCCAGCCGCGCAAGAAGCTGCAGGGCTTCGTCGAGCTCGTCGCGGGCTTGAAGGCCGTGATCGAGGGCGGGGCATCGGTCGCCGAGACGATCATCCAGGTCGTCGATCGCAGCGGCCTGCGCGCCAAGCTCGAGGCCGATGAATCGAGCGAGGCGCGCGATCGGCTGGACAACCTCGCAGAGCTCGTGACGATCGCGTCGGACTTCGACGAGGAATCGGCGGATGCGCAGTCGATCGACGCGTTCCTCGAGCGGATCTCGCTGTCGGCGCCGAGCGACAACGCGAGCTCGAACGAAGCGGTCGTGCTGATGACGATCCACATCGCGAAGGGCCTCGAGTGGCCGGTGGTGTTCATCACCGGGCTCGAGGACGGACTGTTTCCATCGCTGCGCGAGCGCGAGGGCCAGAGCGAGGACATGCAGCTCGAAGAAGAGCGGCGGCTCGCCTATGTCGCGATCACGCGAGCGCGCAAGCAGCTGGTGTTGACCCACGCGCGGACGCGTCGGGTGTGGGGCGAGGTTCGCTTGCAGGGCCCGTCGCGCTTCCTCGACGATCTTCCGCCGCAGGTGCTCGCCGCGCCGGCGCGGCGGACTCCGATGACACCGCGCGCACCGACGATCGTCAACGGCAACTGGGAAGCGCGGCGCAACAAGGGCAAGCGGTTCGGGCGCGGCACGGTCGACGAATTCGATCAGCGCGTCGGCGATGACGAGCCGGTGTTTCGCGTCGACTCCGACATGGATGTCGAGCGCGAGGCGAACCAGCCGTTCCGTTCGGGTGACTCGGTCAGCCACACGCTGCTCGGGCTCGGCCGCGTCGTCGCGGTGTCGGGCACCGGTAAGGACATGCGGGTGATCGTCGATTTCCCGGAAGCCGGCAGGAAGACCGTGCTGCCTGGGTTTTTGCGCGCGGCCGACGACCAGCTCAACTGATCGATCACATCTCGCCGCGCGCGCGGCTCGGTGGAGGCTCGTCGAAACATCGGCTCGCTCAGATGCAGTTTTCCGGTCTACCTTTTCAGGCAGCGTCCCCATTGCTGGATCGATGCGGCCACGTCACCGAAGCCTTTGCCTTTCGTCGTCAGCTCGTACGTCACCTTGATCGGTGGGCCGACATCGACGTGGCGCTCGACCAGGCCGCAGCCCTCGAGCTCTCGCAGGCGGGCGGACAGGACCTTGTCGCCGGGGCCTTGGGCCTGCGAGGCGAGCTCCGTGTAGCGCAGCGGGCCTGGCTGGAGCACCGTCAGGATCAGCGCGTTCCACGGCTTGCCGAGGATGTCGATCGCAGCCTGGAACGCCCGGCAGTGACAATCGACGGAATCCGCGGGCTTGCCCATGCCCTTTACTATAGCCATTCACTTTCCAAAAGAAAGTAGCTTGACGAAACACAGCGCGGACTCACACTAAGACCATGGCGCTCTCCGTTGCACCATTGCTCCTCCACAGCGACACCATCTCCGAAGGGGCCAGGCTCGCGCTCCGCGACGCGTTCGCGCGTCCCGAGGACGAACGCCCCGCGCTGCTCGCGAACGTGGCGAAGATCCTGTATCGCGAGGTCGATCTCGACTGCGATGACGTGCTCGAGCTGGTCGGCTTGACCGGTGGCGCCGTCGAATCGCCCTGCGGCTGTTAGTACTTTGCCACTGAGATTCTGACCGGTTGAATCCGAGCCCGAGCCCGAGCTTCGGAAACCCGCGACGCATCGGGCCGATACGGTCTGGATGAACGAGCTCGAGCACGAGCGCCACGAGGTCTATCGTGCGGCCATCCAGTTCCTTGCGCTGGCGAGCCGGCTACTTGGCTTCTGCGCCGGGCGGCTTCATCGCGAGCGCGTTCACGAACGCCGGGCGCTTGCCGAGCTCGTCGAGCCACCGCACGAGGTGCGGGTATGGCGCCATGTCGAGTCCCAGGAACGTCCGCCCCGCGTTCGCCCACGTGTAATTGATGATGTCGGCGAGCGAGAGCTCGGCGCCGCCGAGATATGCGGCTTCGCCGAGCCGCGCATCGAGCACCTGCAACAGGCGCTGCGCCTCGGTCGTGAACCGATCGATCGCCATCGGCACCTTCTCCTTCGCGAATTTCGTGAAGAATCCGAGCTGGCCGAGCATCGGGCCCGTGCCGCCCACGTTGAAGTACATCCACGACAGCACCTCGTAGCGTGTGGGCCCGGACGCCGGCAGCAACTTGCCGGCCTTCTCGGCGAGGTACGTCAACACCGCTCCCGACTCGAACACGCGCGTGTTGGTATCGGGATCGAACAGCGCCGGGATCTTCGAGTTCGGGTTGACCTTGATGTACTCGGGCGTGCGCTGGTCGCCCTTCGTGATGTCGATCCAGTGTGCGCGGTACGGCAGCGCGAGCTCCTCGAGCGCGATCAACGCCTTGAAGCCGTTCGGGGTGGTCCACACGTACGCGTCGATCATGATCGACCGTAGCAAGTGCGGTTCGCGCGGCGACCTACTCGCGCATCTTTTCGGTGGTCACGGTCAACGTCGCCGCTGCTTTCGCGCGCCACACGCCGAGCGCGATCGTCTTGCCAGGCGGCGTCTGCGCGACGAGCCACGGGAGCGACTTGTAATCGACCTCGTGGTTGTCCCACGTCAGGATCACATCGCCGGCGCGGACGCCGGCGCGGGCCGCGGGCGATGCGGCTTCGATCTCGGTGACGAGCGCGCCGCTCGCCTTCGGGAGCACGAGCTGATTCGCTTGTTCGGCGGTCACCGGCAAGACCTTGACGCCGAGCCAGCTGCGCGCGACCGCGCCGTAGTCGCGCAGCTGGCCGATCGCTTCGCGCACGCGCTCGATCGGAATCACGAACGAAACTTCGCCGACGCGATCGCCGGTCGCGACCGCGACGCCCACGACTTGACCGGCGGTGTCGATCACCGGGCCGCCGGAGTTGCCGCGATGGATCCGCGCGTCGGTCTGGATGAACGTGCGGTAGCCCATCACCCGACCCGCGGCGAGCGAGCCGGCGCCCTCGCGGCCCGTCGCCGAAACGATGCCGGCCGACGCGGTGACGTCGTCGCCAAACGGATCACCGAGCACGACGAGCCACTCGCCGACCGCGATGTTGTTGGAGTCGCCGAGCGGCAGTGGCTCGAGCCCGCGTGCACCGTTGGGCGCGTCGATCTGGAGCAGTGCGAGATCGAGCCGGGTGTCGCGGCCGAGCAGCTTCGCCGGGACCTCGCTGCGATCGGGAAGCACGACCTTCAGCTCGGTCGACGCCGCCGCGATGTGATCGTTCGTGACGACGTAGACGCCGTTCGCCTCGACGAGAAACCCGGTCCCGAGCGCGACATCCGCGGTGACCTCGGGCGCGCCGGGGAACATCGCGGCGGGTCCAGACTTCACGGGCGAGGCCGCCTTGATCGCGACGACTCCGTGCTTCGCGTTCGCGATCAGATCGACGAACGTGCCGGGGGCGCTCGGATACAGCACGCGCGTCGTCGCCGCGGGCATGATCGCCGCGGCCGCCGAGCCCGAGCCGGCACCGGGCACGACCTCGCGCTCGCGACAGCCCGCCGCTAGCACGAGGACGACGCAGATCCAGCGCTCAGCGGATCTACTTCGCCTCCTCGCCGAGGCGCGCCCCGGCGCTCCGAGCTTGCTCGTCGGCGTCACTTCTTGTTGGCCGCGTTCGTCGCGTCGACGGCAGCGACGCGGAGGTCGTACACGAGGCTCGCGAGCAGCCTGCCTTCGGCTTCCTCGAGGTTTCCCTTGGTCTTGACCTCGAGCATTGCGAGCACGTCGATCAAGTGACGCGCGGTCTCGAGATCGACCGGGTGCGGCTGGCCATCGGGCGCGGGCATCTTCCCGAGCGCGATCAGCGCGGTCGACGCGAGCGAGAGCACGTGGGTCGAGAAGTCGACCGGTGCGGCAGGGGTCTGGTCGGCCATGGCCAGACCATATCGTAGGTGGCCGGATCCACTACGGGCATGTCGCGGGAATCCGTGACATCGTGGAGGGGTTCTATGGATACGTTGCGGGACGCGGCTTCACCTTTTCCAGGTCCATCCTTGAACGTCGACCACGGGTCCATCCCCGCTCCCGTCGACATCGCCGCCTTGACCGACCAGGTCCGGGTCACGTCGGCGTTCCTCGACACCGTGTTTGCGGAGGTCGGCAAGGTCGTCGTCGGCCAGCGCGACATGATCGAACGCGTGATGATCGGCCTCTTGACCGGTGGCCACTGCCTGATCGAAGGCGTGCCGGGCCTCGCGAAGACGCTGACGGTCAAGACGCTGTCGCAGACGCTCAACGCGAGCTTCTCGCGCATCCAGTTCACGCCCGATCTACTCCCGGCCGACATCACCGGCACGATCATCTACAACATGCACACCGGGCAGTTCACGCAGAAGCGTGGCCCG
>JBDUAS010000440.1:0-4652 GCA_040004535.1 Deltaproteobacteria bacterium | reverse complement strand
GGCCGAGAACGTGCGCCAGTTCGCTGCGAACACCGAGCGCGAGATCGCGCAGCTCCAGCGCGACCTCCGCGACCACAAGGCGAAGGTCACCCAGATCACGCTCGAGCGCGATCGTCTCGAGTCGCAGCTGCGCGATCTGCGCGACGACAGCGAGACCACGCATCGCAAGGTGCCATCGGTGACGGAAGAAGCGCCGTCGCAGCACGCGCGCTACACCCAGCTCGTGGCGCGCGCGAGCGAGCTCGAGCAGAAGAACGGCAAGCTCGAGAAGGATCTCGTCGCGCTGCGCCGCCAGCTCACCGAGACCGAGGCCCGCGCGGAAGCGCAGGCGCGGGCGCACGAGGACGAACCGACGAACACCGGCAGCGCGCTGCCGCTCGAGTTCGCGGAGCACTTGAACGTGCTCGAGGAATCGATCGACTCGTTGCGCGCGAACATGCGGGCCGCCAGTGACGAGACCGCGATGATGGATCAGACCGAATCGGTGATCGCGGTGGCTTCGGCCGTGAGCCAAGCCGCCGAGCACGTGGAGCGCGCGCGAGACTCGCTGCGGCTGCTCAACAGCCTCGTCACGAAGAACTAAAGGCACCGGCAGCACCGGCAGGGACGGTAACCAGTTACTCAACTTACGGTGTGGAAAGCACCGTATTCGTTGAGACGCCGAGGGACGGTTACAACTTTAGCGGTTACAACTTTAGCCTCGCCGAGGCGAAGGGGCTCGCCGATGAATGTCCGAGCGAAGGTTCACCTGCGCTCGCAACCCGATCCTCGCGAAATTACTATGCCGTCGAGGGACGCGTGCCGTCGAGCTGGCCAAACGCGAAGCTCTGCACTGCTTGCTCGGCGGCGACGAGCACGTAGCGGGTCGTCCGCGGCCGGTCGCCGGCGGCCTCGAAATGACTCCACAGCACGTCAGCGGCAGCGCCTCGCTCCTCGAGCGCGAGCCCGAGCGCGAGGTGCAGCTTCTTGAGGCCGTCGGCCGATTCGTTCGCGAGCACCGATTCGCGCACGCGGTCGTGGAACGGCTCGACCGGATCGCTGCGCCGAGGGCCGTGGATCTTGACGAGTTGCGCACGGGCGAGGCGATCGAGCGCTGCCTCGGCGGCAGGCGCAGAGAGTCCGGAGGAATCGAGCGCGAGCTCGCGCGGCAGCTGCGCGCCCGCGATCGCGATCGTCGCGAGCACCCTGCGCGCTTCCGGGTCGAGCGCAGCCGCGCGGGTCCAGATCGCGTCGTCGAGGCGCGGCGCCGCTCCGCTACGCGACTGGTGGCGGACGAGCTCCGCGAGGAACAGCGGATGACCGTTACTCTCCGCGATCAGGTGATGTTCGTCGTGGCTCGCGACGCCAGCGGCCGACGCGAGCCGGTGGAGCAGCTTCTCGGCATCGATCGGCGCGAGCCCACTCAGCGCGAGCTTGCGCGTATCGACCGCGAGCGCCGGAGCCTTGTCGCCGGTGCGCAGCGTCGCGAGCACGAGGACCGGCGGCGCGCGGCGTTCACCGCCGGAGGGGGCTTTGCCCCGCGAGGCAGCATCGCCGAATGGCGATGTGGAGTTATCGAGCAGGACCTCGAGCGCGGCGAGGCTGTCGTCGTCGGCCCATTGCAAGTCGTCGATCACGAGCACGATCGGTCCGCGGTGCGCCATCGTCGCGAGGAGCTCGCGCAGCGCCATGAACGCGCGGTCGCGCAGATCCGCCGGGGTCTGCAGCACGCCGACCGAGTCCCGCGGGCCGCTCGACCGATCCGTGCGTAGATCCGTCGCGCTCCACCCGTCGGCCGCGATCGCCGCGGCGAACATCGGTACGGCGCGCAGATCGGGAAACACCGCGATCAGCTCCGATACCCGCGCGGGCACGATCGCGGCGACCTTCGGATCGGGGCGCGAGATCAACCAGCGCGCGAGCTCGTGAACGATGCCATCGAACGCGTTGAACGCGACCCGCTCGCGCTGGTGACAGCGGCCGCGCAGGATCGTCGTCTTCTTGTGGGTCGCGCGTGCGACCTCGCAGAAGTGATCGACGAGCGCGGTCTTGCCGACACCGGACTCACCCTCGACGACGACCGCGACCGCACCGTGCGTCGACGCGTCCAGCGCCGCGTCGAGGAGGCCGAGCTCGACCCGACGGCCGACGAATAGCCGGCCTTCGGTCGCCGCCGGCATCCACGCCGCCTGATGGTCCGTGCGCGGCGCGCCGAGCAGCTCGAAGATCTGCGCCTCGCTCGGCCGTTCGTTCGGATCGCGCTCGAGCAGCTGCATGCACAGCCGCGAGAGATCCTGCGGCGCGTCGACGAAGCGCGAGACTTCGGGCGCCGCGGTGTGCTGCTTCAACAGGAGCAGCGCTTCGGAGGTCGCCGCGAGCGGCAAGCGCCCGGTCAGCGCCTGGAACAACACGACGCCGAGCGCGTACCAGTCCGCGGCCGGACCGACCGCATCGCCGCGCGCTTGCTCCGGCGCCATGTAGCTGACCGTGCCGATGATCAGCTTGTCCTCGAACGCGGACTGGCGAACCTCCGCGACGACGCCGAAATCGAGCAGCACCGCGCGGCCGCCATCGTCGACGAGCACGTTCGACGGCTTGACGTCGCGATGGACCTTGCCGGCCGCGTGGAGCGCCGCGAGCCCGCTCGCGAGGCCTGCGAGTGCGGTGCGTAGCTTGGCCTCGTCCGCGCGCGGCCCCGAGCGCACGACCGGCTCGCGCTCGCTGTCTCCTGCGATCGTGGTCGACGTGTGCTCCTCGCCGGCGTTGATCAGCGTAGCGACTTCGTCGCCGAGGAGGCGGAGCTCGGAGTCGGTCGACGGCGGACCGCTATCATCGACGAGCCCGCGGATCCACGCGAGCAGCGGTGTGCCGCGCACGAGCTCCATCGTGAAGAACCACATGCCCTCGCTCTCGAACAGCTCGCCGAGCTCGACGAGGTTCGGGTGGCGAATGTCGCGCAGCGAGCGAAACTCGGTCTTGAAGCGCAGCACGCTGTCGGGCGTCGCGCCGCGCAGCGTCTTGAGCGCGACCTGGACGCCGCGCTCGCGATCGAGCGCGCGATAGACCACGCCCATTCCACCTTCGCCTAACTTCTCGAGGAGCTCGAACCGTCCTTCGGCCAGCTTGCGCGGTCCGGTGATCGGCTCAGGGCTTGGCAACGTGCTCCCGCAACCACGTCAAGCTCTCGACCTCTCGCGGCTGCCAGAACTCGAAGTTGTGATGGCCCGGGCCGAGGAAGTACGCGTGCTCGATGTGGCGCGCGGTCAGCGTGTCGTGGATGTACGCGGCAACGTCCTGGAAGTGAAACTCGTCGTCGGTGCCGCAGTCGAGGTAGAGCGCGGGCTTGCCGGGCTCGACCTTCGCGACGAGCAGCTCTGGATCGCGCGCTTCCCACTTCGCGTGATCGCGACCGAACACGCTGACGACGTAATCGATCATCTCGTTGCCCGTCGAGCCCGGCTGGACCGCGGGGATCAACTGGACCTTGCCGGCGACGTACGGATGCGGGCCTTGATAGAGCGTGCCGAGATAGCCAGAGTGGCTCGCCGCGGCCGCGAACTCGTCGGGATGGCGCAGCGCGAGCTCCCACGCACCGAACCCACCCATCGACATGCCCGCGATCCCGCGCGCCGCGCCCGTCGGGTTCGTGTGGTAATGCGCGTCGACATCACCGACGACGTCCTTCGTGATGTACGTCTCGTAGTGCCACTGCTTGACGCACGTCTTCTTGGGATTCTTCATCTGCGGCATGAACAGACCGGTGCCATCCTTCAGGCACGCGTCGTAGTCGACCTTCTTGTCGCTATCGACATAGAAACCGTCGTCGCCGTCGGGCATCACGAGGATCGCCTGGAGGCCGAGCTTGTCGGCCGCCTCGTCGAGGTGGCCGCCTTTGATCCAGCTGTGCTCGTCACCACCGAGACCGTGCAGGTAATAGAACACCGGGTACTTCGCGGTCGGCTTGTCGGCGTAACCCGCGGGCAGATACACGAAGTACGTCTTGTCGACGCCGAGCGCGTCGGAGTGAAACGTGCGGCTCTCGACGGTGCCGTGGGGGCCCGGCGGCGTCGCGGCGACGGTCGGCGTGGGCGCCGGCGCGGGGGCGGGCGGTGCGGCTTCCTTCGATCCGCCACAGGCTGCGAGTAACGCGACGAGCAAATAGATCTTCATTCTGAGAGCTCCGGCAAGAAAACGAGGGTCTGGATGTTTGTGGTCTCGAACGTGCGCGCGAGCGCGAGTAGCTTGATCGCGGTCTCGGCGAGCCGCGGATCGATCGCGGTGACGGCGCCGAGAAGCTCTTCACTGCGGATCCCGAACGGCGCATCGGCCGCGGAGAACCCGTGTAGCACGTCGCGCAGCGTCGGTGCCGGTGGATAGACCTCGACGCCCGATGCAGGATCGACCTTCGCGAGGCGCTGCGCTTCGGCGAGCGCGGCATCGAGGCCGCCGATCTCGTCGACGAGGCCGAGCTCCTTCGCCTTGGTGCCGACCCACACGTGACCCTGCGCGATCGGTTCGATCTCCGCGGGCGTCTTGTGCCGACCGGCCGCGACCCGGCCTTTGAACGTGTCGTAGACCGCGTGCATCGTCTTCTCGATCAGCTGTTTTTCCTCGGCGGTCCACGGCTGGAAGCTCGCCATCATCGTCGCGTGCTTGCCGCGGCCCATCGGGAA
>JBDUAS010000165.1:0-15804 GCA_040004535.1 Deltaproteobacteria bacterium | reverse complement strand
TCCGCCGAAGATGGGCGACTACCCGTTCTCGACGCCGGTCTACGACGTCGACTCGATCGGCCTGCTGCGAATCGCAGCCGGCCTCAACGCGGGTGTCGATCCGGCCGGCAAGGAATGCGAGCCGACGTCGTTCGTACTCGCGACCGGCGCCGAGCCGGGCGCGCACGATCGCGATCGCGAGCTCCGCCGGCTCGAGGACAAGAAGAGCGCCGGCGCCGAGCTCGTGATGACCCAGCCGGTGTACGACCCGCGCACGCTCGAGCGGTTCCTCGAGGACGCCGCGCCGCTCGGCCTGCCGGTGATGGTCGGCATCCTGCCGCTCGCATCGCACCGCAACGCCGAGTTCCTGCATAACGAAGTGCCCGGCATGGGCATCCCCGCCGAGTATCGCGAGCGGATGGCGAAGGTCGGCAGCGGGCCCGCCGCGCGCGCCGAGGGCATCCGGATCGCGCAAGAGGCGCTCGCCGCGGTCAAGCAGCGAGTCGCCGGCGCTTACGTGATGCCGCCGTTCAATCGCGTCGACGCTGCACTCGCGGTGCTCGAGGTCGCGCGCGATCGCTGGCAGCCGAAACGCTGACTACGGCGTACCGCAGGGCGACGCGTGCGTGGTCAGCACGGTCGTATCGGGATAGCTGTACGTGCCCTGGAACGCGGTCGACGGCACGTTGTCGCGGCTGAACCACTGCACCGTCGCCTCGTTCTGCGTGTGATAGACGTGGTTGTGCAGCGTGATCGGATACATCTGCGTCGACAGGAACTCGATCGGATCGCCGACCTCGAGGATGCCGTTGCAGGCGCCACCGCTCTCGGGGATCGACCAGTCGGGCGTCAGGTTATTGATGAACGGATCGTCCATCCACTCCGAGATCTCGTGGGTCATCGTCGTGGCATCCGCGAAGAGCGGACCGAACGCGTCGACATCGAGCCAGCTCGTCCACGTGTACGTCTGGATCCCCGCGCGATTGCCCTGCTGGACCTCGATCGCATCGTGGAAGCCGAGCGCCTGATCCGCGAACACGTCGTAGCTGATCAGGATCGGCAGCTCGTTCGTGCGCACGGGCTCGAGCTGCAGGATCGTCTGGATCTGCGAGTACAGGAAGTCGAAGTTGACGATGCCGACGAAGTGGCCGTTGCCCGGATCGAACAGCTGCGCCTGACCGACCGGAACTTCGATCGTCACGGTCTGGAGCTGGCGCGGCTTCTCGAGCGTCGTGTGCCAGTCGCGATCCATGACGTTCCAGAAGCTCGCGCGCTGGAGCGCGTCGGTGAACTGACCGCGGCCGGTGGAGTACTGCGACTTCACGAAGTTCGGCGAGCCGATCACGTCCTGGACGATCGAGCTCGAGTCGATCACGATCGGATTACCGTTCGCGTCGCCGAACTCGTCGAACTTGAAGTTCAACACGATCAGCGAGGTGTCGATCCGCGTCTCGTCGCCGCGCTGCGGCTTGCGCCCGGCCATCACGTACGGATACGTCCCGCCCTCCGACTGGAACGAACCGCTCCACGTCGGAATCGACGGCAGTCGTCCCGGCGAGTCGTGCTGACCACTCTGGATCAACCCTTTCGTCGCGGCGCTCAGGTGATTGAGCCCCTGATGGCGCTCTTGATGCTGCACCTGACTGATGATCTGCGGCGTCAAGCGCGCGGGCGCTCGACGCGGGTGCAGCGTATCGGCCCCGGCGGCACTGGTTGCAAGAACGATCAAAGCACACGACGTCCACATTCCACGTTCCAACATTCTGCTTGCTCCTATTTGCGGATGGCGACGGCAACGTGGCGGTCTCTCATCAAAGAGTCAAGCAATGAACGTGGGTTGCCCGCGATCGCCGCGATCGAACGCACGGCTGTCTCATCAGAATTCACGTCACGTGAGAACATGCCGCGTAATGCCGATGACTCCGGACGAGGCCCGCGCATTCCACGCGGAAATCTGCGTGATGGATCTCCACGCCGATACCGCGAAGCTGATGGACAAGCTCGGCTACGACCTCGCGGCGCGCCATGAACGGCCGCTGCCGCGCGGCGCGAACCTGATCGGCCACGTCGATCTGCCGCGGATGCGCGAGGGCGGCGTCGCCGGTCAGTTCTTCAGCTTCTGGACGACGCCGCTGCCCGAGCGTGGCTGTACACGTGCGGTCGTCGATCAGCTCGATGCACTCGACGTCGCGATGCAAAAGCACCCGGAGCAGTTACGGTGGACGCGCACCGGCGCCGACGTGCGCGCCGCGAAGGCCGCCGGTCAGATCGCAGCGCTCGGCGGGATCGAAGGTGGCCAGGCGCTCGAGAGCGAGCTCGCGCCGATCGAAGCGTTCTCGCGGCGCGGCGTGCGCTACCTCGGACTCTTGCACTTCTCGAAGAACGCGATCGGCCGACCGGCGAAAGGTCGCGGCTCGGACGCGAGCGAGGGTCTCACCGCGTTCGGCCGCGATGTCGTGCGCGAATGTGAACGCTGTGGCGTGATCGTCGACCTCGCGCATATCAACAAGCGCGGGTTCATGGACGCGGTCGAGCTCGCGACCGTGCCGCCGATCGTGTCGCACACCGGCGTGCTCGGCGTGCACGAGCACTGGCGCAACATCGACGACGAGCAGATCCGCGCGGTCGCCGACAAGGGCGGCTGCGTCGGCATCATCTTCGCGCGCAAGTTCCTCGGTTCGGCGTCGATCGATTCGGTCGTCGATCACCTGCTGCACGTGATCGACGTTGCCGGCGAGGACGTACCGGCGCTCGGCAGCGACTTCGACGGCTTCGTCGTGCCGCCGATCGGGCTCGAGGATGTCGCCGCGATGCCCAACCTCACGGTCGCGCTGTCGCGGCGCGGCGTCTCGGATCGTACGCTCGAGAAGATCCTCGGCGGCAACGTCCTGCGCGTGCTCGACGCCGTCCCTTCGTGGGGTAAGCTGGCCGCGTGAAGTGGCTCGCGTTGCTCGTCGTGTTGGGGGCGTGCCCCAAGCAGAGCGATCACAAGAAGACGATCGAGCCGACGACCGACCCGACGACCGACCCGACGACCGACCCGAACGGCGCGCGCGGTAACGATGGTGGCCGCGAGCTCCTTCCCGGCGACGCAGGTTCCACCACACTCGCGCTGCCCCCGGCGCATCCGTTGCCCGACGTTCCGCTCGGCTTGCCGCCGCTGCCGTCGGGCGTCGCGCCGACACCGGAGCAGCTCGCGCTCGGAGAGCTCGTGTTCTGGGACGCCAGGATCGCCGGCGACGGCAAGACCACGTGCGCGAGCTGCCACGATCCGGGGCACGGTTACACGAACATGGATCGCCACGCGCGCGCGACGCCGCTCGCGAACGCCGCCTGGCGAATGCGCGACCTCCGGGCGGTCCTGCCGGTGCACGTCCAGGCGGTGCTCGGCACCGACCTGGCGGCCGCGGCCGCACGGATCTCGACCGTGCCGTTCTATCAAGCGCACCTCGCGCGGATCGGTGGCGCGCCGGGCGATGCCCTGGGCGCCGCGCTCGTCGCGTTCGTGTGGACGCGCTATGACGGCGACTCGCCGTGGGATCGCACGGAGCGGATGCTCGGCACGAACGTGGCGGCCTCGATGGATCCCGCCGTGCTCGGCTATCGCTTGTTCACCGGCCGTGCCCAGTGCGCGGTGTGCCATACGCCGCCGCTCTACAGCGATCTGCGCACGCACGGCGGCCAGGTCACCGCGAGCCTGCGCGGCGCCGCGGCGCGACTCGCGTATTTTCACGATGCGAGCGCGCCGTCGCTCGAGGCGGCGATCACTTCGCACCCCGCGAGTGAGGTGAGGCTGCCGAAGCTCGGGGAGGCCGAGCGCACGAATCTCGTCGCATTCTTGCGCGCGCTGACGTCGACGGTGGCTCCGCCAAGCCCGCCGGTGTTGCCGTAGATGTGGCGCCGCGTCCGCTACGTGCTGCTGTTGCTCGCGCTGTGCGCGATCGCGACCTGCCCGACGGCGAAGCGCTCGTGCAACGCGAAGATCCGCGCGCGCGAGGCTGAACATCTGATCGACGTGATCGCCGACAAGGTCGAGCAGCACGTCGCGGTCACCGGCCGCGTGCCGACGACCGCCGCCGCGAAGTCACCGGCGGTGCCGTGTTGCGAGCAAGGCGGCCTGTGCAAGCCTGACCTCGATACCTGGGCCGCGCCGGGCTGGAAGGAGCTCGAGTTTTCGATCGACGATCCGTATCGCTACCAGTACGAGTACGCGCCGGACCCGAGCGGTCAGTCCGCGATCGTACGCGCGGTCGGCAACCTCGATTGCGATCAAGAACCGTCGCTGTACGAGCTCCAGCTGACGGTCAAAGGCACGTCGCTCGAGCGCACGTGGACCCACCGGGATCCGTGATAAACCATCGAGATGCGTTGGTTACTCGCGCTCGCTTTGCCCTGTTGCTTGGTACTTGCGGCCTGCGGCAAGAATAACGACCCACCGCCGCCCTCATCGGGCGTTCCCGGCGCGAAGCCGGAATCGGGGCCGCACGGTGGTGCCACAACAGGTGGTGCCCCTGCTGGGGGTGCAAAGACCGGCGACGAACGCGCGCACGCGATGTTCGAGACGATCTGCGCGACGTGCCACGGCAACACCGGCCAGGGTAATGGGCCCGCCGCCGAGAGCTTGCCGACCAAGCCGCGCAACTACACGGACGCCGCGTGGCAGGCGAGCGTCACCGACGCGCAGATCAAGGACATCATCATTCACGGCGGCCAGGCAGTCGGCAAGAGCCCGCTCATGCCGGCGAACCCCGAGCTCGAGCGTGATACCGAAAAGCTCGACGGCCTCCTGAAGATCATCCGCGCGTTCGGCAAGAAATGATCTTGCAGCTGGCGACCAGCCCGGACGGCCAGTGGGCGGTCGCGAGGACCGGCCGCCAGGTCCAGTTGCTCGCCGGAGGCGTGGCACCCCCGCTCGCGCGGATCGAGCTCGACAGCGACGACGCGGACCTCGCGATCGTCAACGGTCCGCCGAACGTGGTGATCGCGGCGGCGCGCGAAGGCAACGCCACGCGGATCACGCTGCACTTCCCGCCGGAGCTCGACACCACGGCGCGCGTCGATCTGACCGTGGCCGCAAAGATCGCGGCGGTGTCGGCGGGGCGACTCGTGATGGTGTCGGCCGATCACAAAGAGGTGTCGATCGTGCGCGCATCGGGGCGCGGGCTCGCCTCGCACTCGGTCGACCTGCAGGGCGGCACTATCGAGTTCGTCGCCGGCATCGAACGCAACCAGCTCGTCGTCGGCCAGACTCGCAAGCTCGAGGTCTGGGACGCGGTGTCGGGCCGTCCGTTGCGCAAGCTCGCGCTCGAGCTGCCGCCACCGCCGCGAACGATCGGTGCCGCAGCGGGTCACTTGTGGGTCACCCGGCCCGGCAGCGACGAGGTGTTCGTGTACCGGCTCTCCGACGGCCGGCCGTTCCGCCACTACGTCGGGGCCCCGATCGATCACGTGATCGCGCACCCCGTGTCGCCGCTCGTCGTGCTCGTCACCGCGCGCGGGCTCGTGCGTCTGCACTGCTTCGCGCACAGCTTGTTCACGATCGAATCACCCTGGCAGGTGGGCGTGCCGACCGCGCTCGCCCAGCTCGTGATCGGCGACGACATCAGCCTGCTCGGTATGAGCGAGCGCGATGCCGAACCGTGGCGCGTCGCGATCGGCGGGGTCGGCGCGGCGGTGCCGCTCGAGACGGCGGACGCAGCGGCCGAGCCGGCGCTCGTGACCGCCGCCGACAAGCTGCGCGCGATGCGCGAAGCGGTTGCGCCCTCGCCGCCCGCGTCGCAGCCCTACGCGGCGCATGCGGCGAGTCAGGCCGGTCACACCGGCACGACGCAAGCGCGCAACGCGGCATGGCGCGATCCGCTCGCGACCTACGGCCTCGAGCTCGCGCGCGGCGTCGACGGAGAGTTGCCGGTGGTCGCCGCCGATACCGAGCTCGGCGAGCTCGCGCAGCGACTCGGGCTCGCAGCACCGGCGCGGCGCGCGCTGATCGGGTTGTACGCGCTGTACCTCGTCGGCGAGGCGAACCTCGCGCTATCGCGGCTCGCGAAGCTGCTCGGCGAGTGGACCGAACCGCTCGGCCAGGGCCAGCTCGGCGCACTCGCGCTCGTCGAGCGCACCGGCGGCAAGCTACGGCTCGCGACGGCGGTCACCGACGCGATCGATGGTGCCGCGCCGCGCGAGGTCCGCCTCGCCGGGGCCGCCGCGACGACGCCGCACGCGGGTGCGTTTCGGGTCGCTCGCGATGGCCGCACCGACGCGACGATCGAGCGCGAGCTGATCGAGAAGCTGGGGCGACTCGCGATCGTCGAGGGTGCACTCGCACCGGCGTTGCTCGAAGCGCGCCTGCATGGCGCCACTGCCGTCACGTTCGCGCCGCCCGCGGAGCGCCCACGGCCGTGGCCACAGGGCGCGGGCCTCGTGCTCGTGCTGTACGGCACCGCGTCCGCGTGGATCGCGGACCTGCCGAACCTCTAGTTCGCCAGCTTCACGACGGTCACGGACTTCTTCGTCGCCTTGTCGATGTCGACCTTGGCGTCGCTCGCCGCGTCGATCGACAAGTACCTGCCGACCCGCACGCGATAGAACGTCTTGCCGTCGATCTCGGCCTCGGTCACGTACGCCGGCAAACCGTTCCCCTTGACCTGCTCCAGGTACGCCTGGGCCTCGGCCTTGTCCTGGAACGACGATAGCTGGAGTGCGAACCGCGTCTTCTTCTCGGGTTTCGGCTCTGACTTCGGCTCGTCCTTCTTGGCCTCGGCTTTGGCCTCGGCTTTGGCCTCGGCTTTGGCCTCGGCTTTGGCCTCGGCTTTGGCGTTCGCTTCGTCCTTTTTGACCTCGGCCTTCGTCGGTTCCTTGATCTCCGCCTTCGGCTCGAGCTTCGGAACCTCCGCCTGCTTCGGCTCTTCCTTGGTCTTCTTGTCGGCGGTCGCTTTCTGCGCCTGATGCTTCGCCATCTCGCCGATCGTCTTCTCGACGTCGCTCGCCGGTGCATCACCGCCGCGGAGCGCACCTTGATACGACAAGCCGCCACCCTCGAGCCGATCTAACGCTGCCAGTGGATCGACCGTCGCCTGGGTCTGCGCGCGCTCGACATGGCCTCGCGCCTCGACGCGCCGGCCGACCATCACCCCCAGCACGAACACCAACCCGACGATCACGGACCCGCCGAAGAACAGATAGAAGATCTGACGGCCATCGAGGCTGACCTCGATCTTGTCCTTGTAGAGCCCTTCTTCGCGCGACATGCCCCGAGCTTCGACCCGGGGGCCAGCCGCGGCAACAATTCGGCTACTCGAGGACGTTGACGACGGCGATGGCCGGCGACTCGACCCGGAACACCTTGCCGCGCGTCGAGGCGGTCGTGATCGACGTCGACAGGTAGTCGCCGTCGTCGATGATCCAGATGCTCTCCTCCGGGCCGCGCACCACCTTGACGGGGAACGCGGCGCCGGTCCGGATCAGCAGCGGCCTGAAGCCCGAGACCACGCGCATCGCCTGCTGGTACAGCTGTGGCACGACCGGGATGTTGCCGAGGCCACCCTGGCGGTCGCCGATGCACTGGGCATCGCCCGGGTACGTCGGGTCCACCAACGTGATCGACATGCCGCGGCCGTGGTAGCGGATCGCGGTCGCCTGGCGGGTCACGAGCGAGGTTGGCGGCGCCGCCGCGGTGCACGTGCCCGGCACGTAGTTATTGACGTTCTCGGTCTGGTCGACCGTCGCCTGGCACGGGTTCGGCTCGTAGGTGTGGCCATCGGGCAGGAGGCCAGTGAACGGATTGGCGGTCGGATCGCACGCCGGCGCCTTGAGCGGGATACGACCGATGTTGAACCGGCTCGCATTCGGATCGCGAACGCAGTTACCAGCCGCGTCCGCGATGATCGAGTGGTTGTACCCGGCGGTCTCGCCTGCCACCACGAACGCCTCGCTCGCGCGAACCTCGTAGCGCTGCGGCGCATTCACGCACGCCTGGGGCGGAATCACGCCGTCGTAGCAAGTGCCGTTGTTACAGACCGCACCGGCATCGCAATCTGCATCCGCGGTGCAGGTCTCGATGCAACGGTTGAGCGGCGCGCCGGTCGTCGGATCGGGAGCGCGCTGCGGATCAGGCGCGCACGAATAGTGATGCGGATCGGGAGCCGTCGTATCGGTCAGCTTCGGGTTAGGGCTCTCGTTCTGGAGCAGGAACGTCGCGAGCGTCTGGCACTGCGCGTCGCTCGTGCAGCCGTCGACCGGCGTCGTGCGCAACACGTGCTTGCGGGGAAGCAGCTTGAGCTCGCCGCTCGTCGCGCGGCCGACCGTGTACTGGCGCGCGGACGTCAAGAACTCCTTGCACGCGACCGCCAGCCGGTCCGCCTCGTCCTTCAGCATGCACGCGCCGAGGTTCGTGACCTGGCTGTCGGGATGTACGAAGCAGGTGTAGCCGATCGGACAGTCGGTATCGCCGAGGGTCGAATCGCAGCCACGCAGCTGCACGATGTCCCACGGCTCGACGCCGGCATCGCAGTACGGATGGGTCTGATCGTCGAGGCGGATGGCGTCGGCGTCGGCGTTCATCATGCTGGTGCGTATCGCCGGGCCGTTTGCGGCGGTCGAGCCGGTGTCGATCGACAGCGAGCCTTCGTAGGTCATCGTCACGGTGTCGTCGTACGGCAGCGCGAACAGATCCGGGAACTCCTGATCGCGCACGTCCAGCGGCGCCGCGAACGACATCTCACTGACTGGAATGCCCGTAGGCTGGTCGACCTCCGAGATGCACTCGACCTGGCGAACGCTCGGCAGGATGGAGATCTTCTCGGTCGCGAGCGAGCCGCCCGGCAGCGTGCGCGTGATCGAACCGTTGTACCGCGTGCTCTGGGAGGGCGCGGCCGCGCTATCCGGATTGACGCCCGCCGTGTTGCAGATCGGCTTCTCGATACTGTCGATCTGGGTTTCGGCGACAGCGTTGCGATCGGGCACCGCATCTCGCAACTGGTTCGCGATCACGAGCGGAACCGCCGTTCCGATCTGATTTCGCGTGTCTCCGACGAAATCGAACCAGTCGTCGTTGTCGATGTTGAGCACGTAGGTCGCTCCGTTCGACGCCGTGATCACGCCGAAGTAGCCGATCAGCTTCAGCGGATCGCCCTGGAGCCGCATGGTGTCACCGGGAATGGCGTCGACCTTGAAGACCTGGATCGACGTCGGGTTCCCCATGCCGGGGAGCTGGATCCCAGGGCTTCGCGCCCCGGCGCGGCGCTTGGTCGGTTGCAGCGGCAAGCACGACAACAAGTTCACGTTGGTCTCGTCGTGGAGATAGCGCGGATCGATCTGGGTATCGCACTCTTTGTTCGCTGCGAACTCGATGTTGACCGCACGGACGGTGTTGTCGGTCGTGATCGCGTAGACGAACTGCATCTGGCCGCCAGCTCCGGAGTCGTCGATCATCTCCGAGCTCCCGCCCATGTTGATCGTTGGCGACACCGCGACCGACGTCACCCCGAGATCGTTCGTGCGGTTCTGCTCGAGCGCGACGGTCGAAGCCGAGATCGGCAGGCTGTTGATGTCGAGGTCGACGATGGACACCACGTTCGAGTTCTGCGAACCGATCGCCAGCACGGTGCGCTGGCTGGTCTCGTCGCGCTCGAGATCGAGCGTGATCGGACGCGCGCCCGGCGTGATCACGCCGCCGCCATCGCACTCGTCGGGGCACGAAACGTTACCGTCGCCGAGCGTCGGGATGCCGTTCGCGTCGATCGCGATGCTGTTGACGATCTGACCGGTCGCGGAGTCGACGCCGGCGACCATGTGACAGCTCGGATAAGCGATGTAGACGAGCCCGGTGGGCGTCGCCGGGCACGCGACGATCTTACCGCTGGGCAGCGTCACGCCGCCGATCGTACCGCCCGCCGGCTGCGCGACCATCGCCGCGGGCTTCGCGCGGACCGGCACGCCCGCCGCATTCGTCACCGCGAGACGGTTGACGATCACGCGGATGTTCCGATCGGCAGCGGTCGAATCGCTCGATACCACCACCGCGGACGTCACGTCGATCACCGAGAGGTCGCAGGAGCCCGCGTTCGCGGTCAGCTCGTAACATCCCTCGGCGCTGCTCGCGATCGCGACCGGATCTTCTCCGACCGCGATGCCGTTCTTGCCCGGGATCAACGGATCGGCGTCATCCATGGTGACGTCACCACCGGCGAACGCCGACGACGGCTTGGTATCCCAGTGCGCGAGCGCGACTGTGCCGGTCTCGTTCTGAAGAATGAACCCGTAGTAGAATGACTTGCCCGTACTACGCGCGACGCCCTCGGTGTCGTTGATGGTCTCCTGGCCAGGCGGCACGGGCGCAGCCTCCATGTCCGAGTGAGCCGCGGAGCGGATCTCGCACCCCTGGAGCGGCTCCGCGGACTCGGTGATGTCCGAGCCGTTTCCGGGGGTCGCGGCTCCGCCACCGGTCAGGCGTAGCCCGCCGTAACATGCGAACGCGATATCGATCGGTCGATCGAGGTTGAGCTGATCGGTGATCGAGTTGGTGGTATCGCTGCACGAGCCAACGAAGCCAACGAACCCGACGAACCCGACGATGGCGAGCGAAGCAACTAGGGGGCGACGAAACTTCATGGCGGCTTGACCTCGCCGATGCGCAAGACGACCCGGTTACGGGTCTTCGAGCCCGGCTCGACGTCGATCACGGCGATCGTGTCTTCGAGAAAGTTAGTGACGTAGACCTTTTTGCGCGACGCCGAGGCTTTGACCCCGTACGGGCCGCGACCCACCGTGATGATGTCCTTCACGCTGGTCTGGCCGGTCGGATCGACAACGTAGAGCTGGCCGTCGGAGAAGCACGTGATGTAGACGAGCTCGCCGTCTCCGGAATCGAGCGCGGTCAGCGTCGACGCCTGGCGGCAGATGTCCGAGGCCCCGATGCCGACGTTCGCAGGAAATCCGGTCGGCTTGAGCGACGTGTCGTAGACCTGCAACGATGGAGGCTCGCGGTTGAGGAGGTACATCCGGTTGCCGTCCGGCGAGAACGTCATCCCGCGCGTGTCCTGCGAGCTGCCGGAGTTCGCACCAACGGAGTCGAGGAAGAAGAAATTCCCCTGCAGCAAGAACGGGTCGGCGCCGTTGACCGGGCGGCCGACCGTGAACGTCTGGATCCGATCCTCGCTGCGCGCGCCGACGTAGACGATGTCGCCGTCGGGGCCTTTCCGGCCCGCGACGCCGCTCGAGCCGACGAGCCCGGTCAGGGGATCCGCGGCGAACAGGCCGACATCGATATCGGCGATCGTCGCGGTGCCTCCGATCGGAGACTGGACCAGCGTCACGGCACCGGACGTGAGGTGAGTCACGACGGCGAACTGACCTGGCGAGTCGACGTACACGTCGAACGGTTCCGATGGGAGGTACGCGAGGTCTGGATCGTCGTGCACGTAGGACAGGCGATGCGCGTCGTCGCACAGGTCGAAGTCCATGCCGTGCGTGTTGCACTGCAGCTTCGCGCCGTCGTAGTCGATCCAGGTGATCGACGGATCGCCGCGGGTCGGGACGACCAGGCGAAGGTCGCCGTTGCCGGTGTCCTGGACCGCCAGCGAGGTCGCGAAGTTTCCGATCCGCGCGCCCGCGTCGGGCTGCAAGAACTGGGTCTCGTCGCAGATCAGCGTCTCGGAATGATTCGGATCCTGCGAGCACTTGCTGGGCTGCGCCTGGGTTGTGGTCCACCCCGCCGCGACCTGATCGACGATGTCGAGATCGATCACGTTGACCGAGCCCGAGTCGTAGCGCAGCTCGGAGTTCGCGTTCGTGACGAACAGCCGCGACTCGTCGGGCGCGACGGCCAGACCGGTCGGAAAGAAGAACTGGTCCTTCGGCGGCGAGACCTCGTCCGCCGATGCCGTGCAGGCTGCAAGGCCAATACATGCCAGGGCGAATCTCGTCACCGCAGCCTTGGACCGCTTGTCTGCGGAATCAGTTGCCTTGATCGAAGTCACGATTTGCCTTCTGCCAACGCGGCCTTGGCGGCCGCAACCCGGGCGATCGGCACCCGGAACGGGGAGCACGACACGTAATCGAAACCGGCTCTGTGGCAAAACTCTACGGAGCTCGGGTCGCCGCCGTGCTCACCACAGATCCCGACCTTCAGGCCTGGCTTGGTCGTACGACCGCCCCGGACGCCCAGCTCGATCAGCGCACCGACCCCCTCGGGGTCGAGCACGACGAACGGGTCGACCGCGATCACGCCCTGATCGATGTACGACGGCAGGAACCGGCCCGCATCGTCGCGAGACAGGCCGAACGTGGTCTGGGTCAGGTCATTCGTGCCGAACGAGAAGAAGTCGGCGTGCTCGGCGATCTGATCGGCCACCACGCAAGCGCGCGGCAGCTCGATCATCGTGCCGACCGTGAACGGCATCCCGCCCGAGGCTTTCTGGAATGCCTCAGACACGAGGACGCGCAGCCGGCGCAGCTCCTCGGGAACCATCACGAGCGGGATCATGATCTCGGCCTGGACCTGCTTGCCCTCGCCCGCCACGAGCTTCGCCGCCTCGCCGATCGCCTGGGCCTGGATCTCGTAGATCTCCGGGAACGTGATCGCGAGCCGGCAGCCGCGGTGGCCGAGCATCGGGTTCGCCTCGGTCAGCTCGGCGACCTTCGCCGTGAGCTCCTTCGCGGTCCGGCCTAGATCTTTCGCGAGCTCCTCGATCTCCTTCTCCGCGTGCGGGAGGAATTCGTGGAGCGGCGGATCGAGCAACCGGATCGTGACCGGCATGCCATCCATCACGCGGAACAGCTCGGCGAAGTCGTCGCGCTGCATCGGCAGGATCTTCGCGAGCGCGGCGCGGCGCCCGGTCTCGTCATTCGCGAGGATCATCTCGCGCACCGCGATGATCCGCTCCGGCTGGAAGAACATGTGCTCGGTGCGGCACAGGCCGATGCCCTCGGCGCCGAAGCTGCGCGCCGTCCGCGCGTCCGTCGGCGTGTCGGCGTTCGTCCGCACCTTCAGCTTGCGGAACGAATCGACCCACTCCATCAGCGTGCCGAGCTCCTTGCCCAGCTGTGCCGGCACGAGCGGCAACGGGCCGACGAACACTTCGCCGGTCGAGCCGTCGAGCGTCAGCACGTCGCCCTCTTTGATCTTGATCTCTTTGCCGCCGCCGACAAACGCCGCGGTCTTCTTCGCCGCGTCGACGCGCAGCGACGTGCATGCGGTGATGCAGCACTTGCCCATGCCGCGCGCTACGACCGCCGCGTGCGAATTCGAGATCAGGATCGGCGTCATCCGAGCCGAGAACACGACATAGTTCTTGTCGAGCTCGTCGGTCGCATCGACTTCGAAGTTGTAGACCGTGGTCGGTTCGGGACCGGCGACCTGCTCGATGCGGTGCGAGCGCAGTGCGGAGTCGAGGATCGCGGCGAGCTCGCGGTGTGCGTCGCCCTTCGCGAGCGGGAGGATGTCGCGGCGCACCTTGTCGGCGCCGAACAGCAGGTTGCGCTTGAGCCCCTCACGGACGCGGCCCATGAAGTTGACCTCGTCGACGATGTCCTCGCACAGCCCGCGCATGGAGAAGCACTTGGAGTCGGAGCCGCGCTCGGGCGTGTCCGCGAACACGCGATGAGTGAACGACAGGATCAGGTCGCAGTGCTCGGCGATGTGGACGGAGTAGCTCTCGCGATTCGGATAGACCTGCGGGAGAATTCCGAGGCGCAGGCACGCGAGCACGACGCCCTCGAGCATCTTCGGCTTCGCGGCGCCGACGCTGATCTGGATCCGCGTCGAGCGCTCCTCGTGGTTGACCGTGCCATCACCGTCGACGAAGCCGGCGAGGAAGAAGCGCAGTGCCGTGTGATCGAGGGATAGCACCCATGTCGGGAGGTTGTCGCGAATCCAGGCGAGGCGCTCGGCCGGCTGGCGACGGAAGCAGATCCGATCCTGGACCTCGCCACGAATCTCGCGGCCGCGCAGCGTCGCGACGGTTTCGCGCTCGCGCATGTACGAAAACGGGACCTCGAACGCCTCGAGGAACGCCTGCTCCACAGCGGCAATAAACTCTATCTTGTCCTCGGTCCGTTTCTGGATGAACGTGACCGAGCCCTTTGTCGGCGTCACCCTCACGTAGCCATCGGACATCAGCGCACCGGCGACGTAGGCGAGTGCCGGCGACGTCGCGGTCTCGCCAAGGCTCGGCACGGACTCGACGGCGAGCACGTGGCGCTCGGCCGCGAGGACCTCGCCCAGGGGCTGCTTCGCGAGCCTGCGATTGGCGAGCACGTACATCTTGTGGTCGTCGGTGAGGCGCAGCGTGTTCGCTTCGGCGCGCCCGGTCTGCGAGACCGCAACCGTCACGACGTCTGCCTGCTTGTGGCCGGCCGCGATGATGTCGCGCCAGACGGGTGTCAGCGACTTCGAATCGACCGAGACGATCCGCAGGCGCTCGCCGGTCGCGAGCACTGCATACGCGGCGGCGGCGGTGAGGAAGCCGCGATCGGTGAGGATCGTGGTCTCGGGCGCGACGCACGTCATGCCGCCGCGCGCGGTCAGCGTGCCGGCCGCGGCCTTCATGCCGTGGATGTCTTCGGGGGACGTCTCGGTCCGGACGAGCAGGACCTCTTCGCCGCGGTTGTGCCACTCCTCGGCGGCGTTCGCGGTGAACACGACCTTGCCGATCGCGGCGCCGGGCGAGGCCGGCAGGCCCTTCGCGATCGATTGCGGGCGCGCCTTCGGATCGATCGTCGGGTGGAGGACCTCGTCGAGCTTGCTCGCATCGATCCGCAAGACCGCGTCGCGCGGCTGGAGCTTGCCTTCGGCGACCATGTCGACGGCGACCTTGACCATCGCGATGCCGGTCCGCTTGCCGTTGCGGGTCTGCAGCATGAACAGCTTGCCGCCCTGGATCGTGAACTCCAGGTCCTGCATGTCGCGGAAGTGATCCTCGAGCAGCTTCGCGACCCGGACCAGCTCGGCGTGCGCTTCCGGCAGCTTCTTCGCGAGCTCCGCGATCGGCTCGGGCGTACGAATGCCGGCGACGACGTCTTCGCCCTGCGCGTTGACGAGGAACTCGCCGTAGAGCTCGGCGGTGCCGGTCGCCGGGTTGCGCGTGAACGCGACGCCGGTCGCGCAATCGTCGCCGAGGTTGCCGAACACCATCGCCTGGACGTTGACCGCGGTGCCCATCGCTGCAGGGATGTTCTGCATCTTGCGATAGACGTCGGCGCGCGGGTTGTTCCACGACCGGAACACCGCGCCGATCGCGCCCCACAGCTGCGCCTTGACGTCGTCGGGGAACGCGGTCTTCGTCCGCTCGAGCACGAGCGCCTTGAACGCGGCGACGGCCTCGCGCAGGGCGGCCTCGGAGAGGTCCTGATCGCGATGCGCCCGGTGCTTGGACTTGATCTGATCGAGCACCTGATCGAACGGTTGCTCTTGGTCCTCGGACTCGGCGACCACGCCGAGCACGACCTCGCCGTACATCGCGACGAACCGGCGATAGCAGTCCCACGCGAACCGCGCGTTGCCCGACTTGGTCGCGAGCGCGGCGACCGTCGTGTCGTTGAGGCCGAGGTTGAGGATCGTGTCCATCATCCCGGGCATCGACGCCGGCGCGCCCGAGCGGACCGAGACGAGCAGCGGCGTCGTCGAGTCGCCGAACGTGGCGCCGGCGAGCTGTTCGACTTTCTTCAGCGCGGCATCGACCTCGGGCGCGAGCCCGTCCGGATACTGATCCGCGCCATGCGCCATGACGTAGCGACAGACTTCGGTCGTGATCGTGAAGCCGGGCGGAACCGGCAGACCGAGCGACGCCATCTCGGCGAGGTTCGCGCCCTTGCCGCCGAGCAGCGCCTTGT
>JBDUAS010000164.1:0-15813 GCA_040004535.1 Deltaproteobacteria bacterium | reverse complement strand
CGGCGGAATCGTCGGCCGATCCTTCTGCCACTTCGCGTCGAACATCTTGCGCTGCTCGAACACCTCGGCGGCGATCTCCGCCGAGTCACTGTCGGCGAGCTTCGCGAGCTTCTCGACGAGCTCCTTGCGCGCCGAATCGTCGCGCGTGACGAGCAACAGCTCGCGCAGATCCTTGATCGCGCGCTCGCGCTGGCCGAGCTTGGTGCGCATGAACGCGACCCACGTCGCGGCTTCGAGCGGCGCGCCGGGCTTGCGGATCGCGGACTCGGTGAGCAGCGTGCCGCGCTCGTCCCACGCGCGTTGCTGCGCCGGATCGGTCGTCACGAGATCCTGCGTGTAGATCTGGCCGGCGAGGTACGGCAGCTTCCAGTCGTCGGGGAAGATCGTGATGCCCTTCTCGAGCACGGCGAGCGCGCGCAAGTACGACGCCTGGGTCACGCCGTGCGGCGCGATCGTGATCGCCCGCGCGCCGTATTCGTAGGGCCGGTGGTAGTTCGGATCGAGCGCGACGATGGCGTCGACGATCGCCGCGATACCGTCGGCCGTCGCGTCGGGGCCGCCGAAGTAGCCGGTCAGCCGGATCCACAGGAGGTCGGCGGCGACCTCGCGAAACCCGAGCGAGACCAGTGGCGCGCTGGTGGGCGAGGGCGCGTACGGCTCGGCGCCTACGTCCTGGGTCGTGCCCGCGGCCTCGCGCGCGAACCGCGCCCCGACGAACGCGGCGGCGGCAACCGCGAGCGCGACGACCGGCATGCGCGCCGAGGTGCTCACGCCTTCGCCTCGTCTTTGTCGTCGGCTTCGTCCTTATCGTCTTTGTCATCGGGCTTGTCGATCCCGAGCTTCTGCAAGCGATAGCGCAGCGACCGAAAGCTCACGCCGAGCAACGCGGCGGCCTTCTTGCGCACGCCGCCGGATTGCTCGAGCGCGCGCATCACCCATGCGCGCTCGAAGTCGCCGAGCATGCTGTCCAGATCGACGCCATCGGGCGGCAGCTCGGTTGGCGTCGGTGTCACGATCTTCGCGCTCGGCTTCGGATCCGGAAGATCCGACACACCGATCGTCGGCCCCGATGTCAACGCGACGGCACGTTCGATCACGTTCTCGAGCTCGCGCACGTTGCCCGGAAAGTCGAGGGACTCGAGCTTGCGCATCGCATCCGGCGTCAGCGTCGCGATCCGGCGCTGCTCGGCGGTAAACCGACGCAGGAAGTGATCGGCGAGCAGCGGGATATCCTCGCGGCGGTGACGCAGCGGCGGGATCCGGACCTCGATCACGTTCAGGCGATAATAGAGGTCGGCGCGAAAGCTGCCACTCGCAACATCGGCCTCGAGGTCGCGGTTCGTCGCCGCGATCACGCGAACGTCGACCTCGGTTTCCTCGGTCTCGCCGACCGGCTTGACCTTGCGCTCCTGCAGCGCGCGCAGCAGCTTCACTTGTAGCCCGAGCGCCAGCTCGCCGATCTCGTCGAGGAACAGCGTCCCGCCGTCGGCTTCCTGGAACAGGCCGCGCTTGTCGGCGATCGCGCCGGTGAATGCACCGCGCTTGTGGCCGAACAGCTCGGACTCCATCAGCGCCTCGGGAATCGCGCCGCAGTTGACCGCGACGAACGGCTGCGCGCCGCGTGCACCTTCGGTGTGCAACGCCCGCGCGACCAACTCCTTGCCGGTGCCGCTCTCGCCGGTGATCAACACGGAGGTCTTCGTCGAGTGGATCTTGCCGATCAGCTCGAACACCTGCTGCATCGCGCGGCTGCGTCCGACCATCGCGGCGAGCCGCGCGCGGCCGGCCACCCGATCGCGCAACGTGAGGTTCTCGGCGAGCAGAGCGCGCTTCTCGAGTGCCCGCGTGATCACGACCTCGATCTCGTCGAGCTTGAACGGCTTGGTCAGGTAGTCGTACGCACCTTGCTTCATCGCCGACAGCGCGGTGTCCGCCGAGGCATACGCGGTCATCACGATCACCTCGGAGTCGATCGCCGCGCCCCCGCGCATCACGCCTCCCGTCTTGATCGCGCTCAGGATGCCGAGGCCGTCGACCTTGCCCGGCATCCGCAGGTCGGTCACGACAAGATCGAACGACGCCTCGCCGAGAAGTGCGAGCGCGGCGACGCCATCCGAGACCGTCTTGACCTGATGCCCCGCGCGGCGCAGGTAGATCGCCAGGAAGTCGCGCATCGACTGTTCGTCGTCGACGACGAGGATCGCGCCCACGCGGCGAGTATGCCACGCCGTGCTACCCTCGCTGCGGCGTGCGAACGCTGATCCAGCGCCTTCTCGAGCGCGGCAGGCGCGACCCGGGGCTCGCGTACCTCGCGCTCGCGCTCGTCGCGGCGGTCGCGCTCTACGCCCCGACGCTCGGCCGCGGCCTCGTCAACTACGACGATCCGTGGCTGTACACGAACAACACGGTCCTCCACCACCCGACGTGGGCCGGCGTCGTGACCGTGTTCGCGGACCTCGATTCACCCCAGCGGTTCCAGCTGTCACCGGAGTACCTGCCGATCCGCGACCTCTCGGTGATGACGGACTACGCGATCTGGGGCGAGCACTACGGCGGGTTTCACCTGACGAGTCTGCTGATCTACCTCGCCGCGATCGCGATCTGGTTTGTGGCCCTGACCGAGCTCGGCATCGCTCGGCCGATCGCCGGCCTCGCACTCCTCGTATGGGCGGTCCATCCGAGCCACGCCGAGTCGGTGGCCTGGCTGGCTGAACGCAAGGGCGTGCTCGGCATGTTGTGGGCCGGCACCTGCGCGCTCGGCTACGCGCGCTATCGCGCGGGTCGCAGTGCGTGGTGGCTCGTGCTCGCGGTCACCGGTGGGGTGTTCGCGGTGTGGAGTAAAGCGATCGCAGCGTTCGCGGTCGCCGCGCTCGCTCCGCTCGAGCTCGCGCTGCCCGATCGCCGGGTCTCGTGGCGGCGTAGTCTCGTCGGGCTCGGCGCGATCGCGTTGGCGACTGGCCTCGCCTACGCGCCCGTCGTTGCCCTCGCGCTGCATTGGTCGATCATCGGCGGTGACAACGCGCCGCTGCCGGCGTCACGCGTCGCGTCCGTGATCGGAGCGCATGGCTTCTACCTCCGCCTCGCGGCCGGAACGATCGCGAGCGCGGTGTCGTATCCGATCTCGACGGACGGTCCGAGCATGCTCGACCTCGTCGCAGGGGTACTCGGATTTGCGGCCGCGATCGCAGCGCTCGTGCGTGGCTCGCCGGTCCTGCGCGTGGCGGCGATCATCTGGCTGTTCGGCTGGCTGCCGGTGGGACACCTGCTGTTGCCGCTGCAGATGGTGTTCGTCGCGGATCGCTACCTGCTCGTCCCGTCGCTCGGGTTCGCGCTCGCGCTCGCGGTCGGCCTCGCGGCGATCTCGCGGCCGCTGCTGCGCAGGGTCGCGATCACGGCGGTCGTCGTCGCGCTCGGTTTGCGTGCGCTCGACGCGCAGGCTACCTGGAAGACGAAGGAGAGCCTATGGCAGCGCGCGATCGACTCGAATCCGAACGACGGCAGAGCCTGGGCGATGTATCTCGAGGCGCTCGGCGAGGACGGACGCACGGATGTCCAGCGCGAGATCGTCAACGAGGCTTTGTCTCGCTCGCGCCTCCCTCGCATCGTGCTGCACGCGGCACTGCTCGAGCTCGCCGACGGTCATCGCGCCAAAGGCGAAGCGCTCATGCACGAGGCCGCGTCGCACGGCGAGCCTCGTGCGATGGCAGACTTCGCGAACCTCCTCGCGGAGGACAGGAATCTCGACGAAGCGCTGCGCTGGGCCCGCTATGCGACCACCGCGTCGCCCAGCTACGCCGACGGCCATCAGATCCGAGGCAAGGTCGCGCGCCTCGCCGGGCGCGATCGCGAGGCACGCCAGGCCTTCGAGCGGGCGTATCTGCTCGAGCCCGGGGCTGCTCCGAATCGGTTCAACCTGGCGCTCGCCCTGTTCGATGCCGGCGAGCTCGCAGATGCGAAGGCTCTCGTCGCGACCGTTACCGGCGATCCGGTGCTCGGGGGGCAGGCTCGCGCGCTGCTCGCAGAGATCGCGCGTCGCGGCGGCTGATCACAGATCCGGAATCTCGAAGATCGTGCCGCTCGTGATCTCGTCGGCGAACCGCGCGACCTCGCGGGCATCGAGCTCGCGTGGCTTCGCGTCGATGAACCCGAGCGGCCGGCGCGCCAGGAGCAGCGCGACGCCGACGAGGATCGCCGCCGCGCGTGGCACGAGCTCGCGGTCGATCGCGATCCACACGATGACCGCGAAGTTCGCGATCGCGAAGAATGTCCAGCGATTGACGTCCCAGCCGCCGTAGATCAGCAACAAGGGTGCGACGACGGCGCCGAGTGCCGCGGCGAACGCGACATCATCACGTCGGTTTGCTAGCGCCGCCGTCGCGACGAGCAGCAGCACCGTCACCGGCATCATGATCCGCATCGCGGCCCAGAAGCTGTAGAGCTCCCAGCTCTCGGCCTGGGTCCGCACGAACAGCTGCAGTGCGTCTTCGCGGTACGGGAAGCCGTCGCGAGTCCAGGCCACCTCCAGATGATCGATCGTCGCCTGCGGCGTATGCGGCACGAGCAACAGGATCGCGGCGACGGCGACCGCCGGCACGAGCAGCAACGCCACCCGGCGCGGCGGCAGCGAGCGCACGCAGACCGCCGCGAACAGCGGCACCACGGTCAGGATCGCGAGCTCGTGCACGCACGGCGTCAGCGCGAGGACGACGGCGGCGCCGCGCAACCTTTCGCGGCCGGCGAGCCAGACCGCGAGCGCGAGCATCAGGTAGACCACTTGCTCGAGGAAGCCGACCTCGTCGAACAAGAAGCCACCGGCCGGGAGCACCAGCCAGCCGATCACGAGCAGCTGCTTCGACCACAGCTCGCTGCGAACGGCGGCTCGCCAGATCACGTAGAGCAGGGCGGTAAGCACCGCGAAGCTAAACAACGCGAACAGGCGGTAGTCGTAGCCAAACAGTGCGGTGAACGGCCGGAGCACCGTGCCGACGAGGAACCGCCGGTGGATGCCGTCGAAGATCGAGACCGCCTGCAGCGTCACCGACCAGCGGTCGGGCATGCGCACGCCCGTGTACGCCGCGACGAGGATCGCCAGCCCGACCGCGAGACCCGCAGCGCGACGCTTCATCGCCACGATCACGCTATCACGCGAACGATATGCGACGATGACGCGAGCGATGGACAAGCAGCGTTCCTGGCGCCTTCCCGCGATCTCGCTCGCGCTGTACGCGTGCTTCTGGGCGACGGCGAGCGTCGCGGGCTGGTTCGCCGACCGGCCGTTCATGTACCAGACCCGGCAGAACTGGTTCAGCGACCTGTCGGCGAGCGCGACCCGCTGGTTGCCGCCGGCCGAGACGCTGATGGCCGGCGCGGCGATCGTGTTCCTGCTGCCGGCGATCATCGTCGCGGCGATCTACTGCGTGCGCCGCTACGATCACGATCCGTTCGACCGCTGGTTCGAGCGCCCCGATGCCGAGCGGACGGTTGCCGTGCTGTCGGTCGCGATCGCGGTCGCGATCTCGCTGTTCGTATCGTACGCGCTGATCCGCGGCGCGTGCATCATCGACGACGAATACGCCTACCTGTTCCAGGCCGATCTGTTCGCGCACGGCAAGATCGGCCTGCCGACGCCGCCCGACGCGCTGATGAATCCGATGATCATCCGCGCGCCGCTGTGGACGAGCGGCTACCCGCCTGGCCAGAGCCTCGTGCTCGCGCCATCGGTGTGGCTGCACGCGCAGCACGCGGTGCTGCCGATCCTCGCCGGCGTGTTCGTCGTCGCGGTGTGGTCGTTCGCGCGCGACATGTTCGGGCCGCGCCACGGTGCGCTCGCCGCACTCCTCGCCGGCATGTCGCCGTTCGTGTGGGCGATCCACGGCACGGTGATGGCGTTCGGTACGACCGCGGTGTGCCTCGCGGTGTTCCTCGCCGCGATCGGGCGCGCCGAGAAGACCGGCCGGCCGCGCTGGATGCTGCTCGCCGGGCTCGCGATCGGCCTCGCCTTCATCACCCGGCCGTACGATGCGCTCGCGTTCTCGTTTCCGTTCGCGGTGCGGCTGTTATGGGAGGCGCGCAGGCAACCCGCACGGCTCGTGTGGTGTGTCGTCGGCTTCGTCGCGGTCGCCTGGTTGCTCCTCGCGCACGACTACCTCGTCACGGGCAGCGTGTTCGACATGCCCTACAACTCGCCGCAGCGGCCGTCGTTCAATATCGGCTTCTATACCCACGCGATGCCGTTCTCGCCGCACATCCACACGCCGGCGCATGCGGTCGGCAACCTGGTCGGCGTGATCGCGCGGCTCGACCTGTGGGCGCTCGCGTGGCCCGGCAGCCTCGCGCTCGTGCTCGCCGGCGCGCTCCACCGCCGGCGCAGCCGCGGTGACGAGATGCTGCGGCTCGCGCTCGCGAGCTACGTCGTGTTCTATCTGATCGTGCCGTTCCCGATGGGCACGTGGGACGTCGGGCCGACCTACTACTACGCGCTGATGCCGGTGTTGATCCCGCTCGCGGTGCGCGGCGTATGGGCGCTGCGTGCCCGCGTCGCGTCGATCGATCCGCGTGCGCCGCGGCTCGTCGCGTGGATCGTCCTCGGGGGGATCGTTGTCGCCACGACCGCGATCGCTCCGATCCGCGCGGTCCACGTCGCCGAGCTGTCGTCGCAGATCTTGAGCCCGTGGCAGACGATCGAGGACTCCGACCTCGGGCCGTCGATCGTGCTGGTCCCCGGCAGCCAGCTCCGGCGCGCGCCGGGCTGGGCATTCGGCCATCCCTACACGCTGACCACACGGACCGGAGCGACCGTACAGCTGATCATTCCCGAGGATCGCCACGCGCTCGACGAGGCCGTGAAGTTCCTCGGCGCGAAGCCGCTGTACACGCTCCAGCTCGACAACGATTATTTCGCGCGGACCGGCGATCGCGTGTTCTCGCTCGTGCCGATGCAATAGCTCACCGAGTCCAGCCCATCTTCTCGGTCCATCCGGCGATCAGCGCATCGATCTCGGTGGGCGACTTGGACGCCGCGAGCACGCGTCGCGCGATCGCTTCTTCACCCGCGCGAAACGCGAGCTCGGCGAAGCCCGTCGCGAACTTCGGCGCGGCCTTGATGTCGGTTTCGTACGGCGCCAGCAGATCGAACGCGCGGCCCCAGAGCTCGAGCTTCGCGAGCTCCGACGCGTGTGCTTCGAGCGCGGCGGGCCCCTGGAGGTGCTCGGCCTGCTCGAACAGCGCGCGCGCACCCTCGATCGTGCGGCGAGACGCGTCGATCGGCGCGTCGGGCACGTGACCTCGCGCTGCCTCGAGGACGGCGAGCGCGTCCGCGTAGCGACCGCCGCGCGCGAGCACCAAGGCGTACATCGCGATCACGTTGACGCAGCGTTCACAGTCGGCGACCGACTGCGCACCGAGATCGCTCGCCGCCGCATCGTGGCCCATCCGGCTCTGCAGATCCGCGCGCAGGGACAGGAACCGCGGCCGCGACTGATCGAGCGCCTTGTTGTTCGCGACATGCTCGACATCGAGGTCGAACTGCACGCCGAGCAGGTCGAGGCGCGCGGGGCGCGTCGCGAGCAGGTTCGCGCAGAAAGTGTCGACCACCTCGAGCTCCTTGGTGCGATGGTCGGGGACCATCCGCGCGAGCAGGGTCGCGACCTGGTACGCGACCGTCAGGTGCTCCTTCACGGTGGCGTCGAAGCCCGCTCCACGCTGCAGGATCACGAGCGCGGGATAGAAGTGGTGCAGCTCGAGGTCGCGCGCGATCATGGCGAGCTTGGCGTCGGTACTGTCGGGGTGGAGCGCGAGCTCGCGAGCCCAGAACGAGTCCTCGTCGCGGAAGTCCGCCGATCTGCGTGCGGACTGGATGCCGAGCGCGAGCACGCACGCGGCGACGCCCGCGTAGATCCGCCGACCCCAGCGCTGCTCCGCGAGCGCGATCAGCGCGCCCGCGGCGAGCGCGAGCCCGAGCAGCGGCAGGTACAGGAAGCGCTCGGAGATCAGGCTCCGCAGCCCGGTGTAGACCAGGTTCGACGTCGGCGCGATCGTCGCGAAGTACAGCGCGATACCGAGCGCGATCGCGGGCCGGCGCAAGCGCGAGCGGACCGCCACGACCGCGAGGAGCAGCGTCGAGACCGCGCCGAGCGCGATGTAGCCCCAGGCGTGAACGAGCTCGCCGTGGATCGAGTGGACCAGGCCCTCCTGGATCGATAGGTCGTGCGGCGCGACCGTCAGCGTGACGAACCGACCCATCGTTTCGGCAACCGCGAGCGCGTGGGCGCCGAGCGGGATGTTCGAGCTGCCGTCCGCGGAGCTGATCGGCATCACGAGCGTGCGCACGGCGAGGTACGCGATCGCGAGCGCGAGCTGCGGCAGCGCGCCGCGGATCATCCGCACGATCGTGGCGCGATCGAGCGGCGGTCGATCCAGAGCGACCCAGACCTCGACCGCGATGAAGCAGGGCAGGACGATCGCCTGCTCCTTCGCCATGTACGCCAAGAGCGTCCCGGCGACCTCGAGCGCGATGCCGCCGTGGCGCCCGCTCAGCCGTCGAGCAGCGCCGGCGGATGCGACGAGGATCGCGAGCAGGCACACGACATCGGTGCGGCCGGCGATCCACGCGATGCTCTCCGCCTTCGTCGGATGAACGACGAACAGCGCGGCCGCGGCGGCGGCGGGCAGCAACGTGCCGAGCCAGCGGCGCAGCGTGAAGAACGACAGCGCGGCGGCCACGGCCGCGAGCACGAGGTTCGTGACGTGAAACACCAGCGCGGAGCCGCCACCGACCTGCCAGTCGAGCGCGTAGCTCGCGCTGATGGCGGGGCGCCAGTACAGGATCCGCGACGTGAACCGCGTGATTTCCTCGTCGACGTTCCAGAAGTCGGTGACGAACCAGCGCGGCCAATCGTGGAACGTGTGGATGAACGGGTTGTGCTCGATCAGGATGTGATCGTCGTAGATCCAGCTCCGGCTGAGCGCCGGGGCGAACACCAGCGCTCCCACGAGCGCGACGAACGTCGCGTAGATGAGCGTGCGCCGACGGTCCAAGCAGCCATTCTAGCCGAAACGACAACAGCGCCCCAACCTGTGGGGCGCTGCGAGAAGTCAAACACCGTGCGGGCGCTCGAAGAGAGCGGCCGAGCACCCGGCTCGTGCCTAGTAAACGCCCGAGGCCGGCGGGATGATGTTCACCGCGGGGTTACCGGCGCCGGTCGTCGTACCGACCATGTTGAACGTCGCGAGCGTAGCGTCGCAGTCCGCGTCGCCGACCGCGTACGCCGTGAACACGGAGCCGCCGGCCACGCCGATGAACTGATAGTTGTAGATGCTCGGCTCGTCGACCGAGAACTCGAGGTGCGACCAGCCCGCGCCGTCCGAGAACGCGGCGGGCGTCGGCGTGCACTTGTTGTTGATCTGCGGCGTACCACCCGAGTCGCCACAACAGGTACCCGTGCTGTGCGGCAGCATCGCGCCAGCTTCGACCGGGAATGTGCCGATCTCGCCCTTCACGCGCTTCGCGGCCTTACCGATCTTGTTCAGGTTCAACGACGCTTCGGTCGTCTTGCCGCGCTTCATGTACTCCAGGAACGCGGGAATGGCGACGGCCGCCAAGATGCCGATGATCGCGACGACGATCATCAGCTCGATCAACGTGAAACCCCGAATCTTCTTTTTCATTTTTATATCTCTCTCTTTCTCAAGTTCGACACAACAATGTTCAACACCCGAGTCGGCCACCCCGGTCGACTCGGTAGTCAGTAAATGCGCGGTCCAGGCGGAATGATCGACACAGCGGCATTGCCCGCTGCGGTCGTGGTTCCCAACATCGTGAACGTCGCCATCACGGTGTCGCAGTCGCTATCGCCGACCGCGTACGCCGTGAACGCCGAGCCACCCGCTGGGACGTACTGATAACTGTACACGCTCGGTTCGTCGACCGAAAATTCCAGGTGCGACCAACCCGCGCCGTCCGAGAACGCGGCCGGCGTTGGCGTGCACTTGTTATTGATCTGCGGAGTCCCACCACTATCGCCGCAACACGTGCCACTGCTGTGCGGCAGCATCGCGCCGGCCTCAGCCGCGTACGTACCGATTTCGCCCTTCACGCGCTTCGAGGCCTTGCCAATCTTGTTCAGGTTGAGCGACGCCTCGGTCGCCTTGCTGCGCTTCATGTATTCGAGGAACGCCGGAATCGCCACCGCCGCCAAGATGCCGATGATCGCCACCACGATCATGAGCTCGATCAAGGTGAAGCCGCGCGGCTTGGACTGCATGTGGTGGGAGACCCGAGTGCAGTGGACGTGCCACGGCGTAACTCGCGTGTTCTCGGGCCGAATGTTCGATCGCCGAGACCCGACATGCCATTCTTCGTCCGGCCAGTGACAATTCTCGGCATCCGCGAGCGTGGGGTAGCGCTGGGGTTGTTGGTTCTCTGCGCGTACTTATGGCTCGCGCCGAGCCACATCGTCGACGGCGATAACGCGGAGCTGTCGACGCTCGGCGCGCTCGGCGGTGTCCCACATCCGACCGGCTATCCGCTCTACATGTTGTGGCTGCGCGCGATGCAGTGGCTACCAGGGGCGAACGCCGCCCACACCGCCGCACTCGCGACGGCGATCCTGGGTGCCCTTTCGATCCTGGTGCTGCACGCGGCATGTCGCGCGTGGGGCGCGAAACCCACCGCGGCCACGATCGCGTGCGCGATCTTCGCAGCAGCACCGGTGGTGATCGAGATGAACACCGAGGCCGAGGTGTTCGCGCTGAACAACCTGATGGCCGCGCTGATCCTGTGGCTCGCGGCGCGCGGCGGACCGTTACGCGGCGTCTGGCGCGCGGGCGTGCTCGGCCTCGTCGCGGGGCTCGGCCTCTGCGATCACGTGACGTGCGCGCTGCTCGCGCCGATCGGCATTCTCGGGGTCGTGCGGGGAGCGCGCGAGTCGCGCGCGGTGGTCGCGATCCCGCTCGCGATCGCGGGCTTCGTCCTCGGCCTCTTACCCTACGCATATCTGCTCGTCACTGCAGAGAACGCGCGATCGTGGGGCCGCCACATCGACTCGCTGCACGCGCTGATGTTCCACTTCCTGCGCAAGGACTACGGCGGTCCCGGTGCGTTCGCGCCGAACCGGCCGTCGGTGCCGATGCTCGCGAACCTCGGCGAATTCGTGCGCACGCTCGGGCGGTGGTGGCTGTACGTGCCGGCGCTGCTTGGCCTCGTCACGTTCGTGCGGAGGGTCGCGAAGCCGACCACGGAAGGTGAAACCCGCGCCGCGTGGGCGTTACTCGCGGCGACGTTCATGATCGCCGGGCCGATCCTGGTGCTGCGATTCAACGTCGAGCTCGAGGGCCCTGGTCTGTTCACCGTGCACCGCTTTCACCTGTTGCCGGCACTGATCCTCGCGGTGCCGATCGCATCCGGCCTCGGCGAGCTCCTCCCGCGCGTACCGAAGCTGACCGGCTGGATCGGTGAAGGGCTCGGCGCGATCATCTTCGTCGCGCTGCTCGTGCTCGCGCTTCCGTTTCTCCAGGCGGTGCACTCGCCCGCCGTCGAGAACAACGTGCGCAACATGCTCCGGTCGCTGCCCCAGAACGCGGTCGTGGTGGTCGCCGAGGACGATCTCGATTTCGGGTCGTCGTACGTCCAGCTCGTGCTCGGCGAGCGCCGCGATGTCACGGTGATCATGTGGTACGCGATCGTGCGGCCGGCGACGCGCGAGCGGGTCGAGCACGACCTCGGCTTCGTGATCCCGAAGGTCGGCACCGATATCTTCGTCGCGCACTTCGCGGACGCGGTGCTGAAGTCCGGACGGCCGATGTTCGTCGATGGCTACCAGAAGCACGTGCTCGAGGCGTTCCCGACGTACCCGTACGGAATTCTGTTCCGGGTGCTGCCGAAGGGCACGGCGGTGCCGACGATCCAGGAGGTGTTCGCGCTGAACCGCGACCTCTACGCGAAGTTCGAGCTCGGCTATCCGATTCCACCCGGCGACTCTGGCTGGCCCGCGCACGTTCACGATCGGCTGGTGCGGCCATGGGTGATCATTCGCGACGCGTTACGCGCGGCCAATGATCCCGACGACGCCGAGGTCGCGAACCAGATCGGGCTCGCGCTGTACGCGCGCTAGCGACCGCGCAGGCGGATGTGATCCCAGCCGGCGATCCGAGCGCTCGTTGCAGGATCCGGCGTCAGGTACCACATCAACAGCTCGTGGTCGTCGTCGATCGGTGCGGCGACGACGTCGAACGGTCCGCCGTACGACTGGTTCGGTCCGAGGATCGTACCGAGCCAGAGCGTGACCGTCTTGCCGTGGCGACGCATCGCGAGGGCACCGCGCTCGACGAGGATCGGCTGGCCGATCACGAACGTGACGTTGCTACGGCGCAGATAGGCGAGCGTCGCGAAGCGCTGGTGACCGGGGCGCAGGTAACCCTCGGGGGCGTGATCGCCGTGACGTGCCACCCACGCGTCGTTGAGGCCGAGCTGATCGATGGTCGGGAAGTCGGCGTAGTACGGGATCGCACCCGCGCCGTCGGAGGCGATCGTCGGGCGCAGCGGCCACAGGTCGGCGCGCAGCGTGGCGCCGAGCACGCCCCAGTCGTTGTCGGTGACCTTGTTGTAGAACGTGCTCAGGTTGCGGACGGAGTCGACCGTGAAGTCCGATTCGCCGTCGTAGGTCGCGGCGTGGCGCAGCGAGAACGCGGCGAGAAAGGCGATCGCGACGCCGACTTGCAACGCCGGCTTGATCCGGCTCGGCGTGGTGACGAGCTCGGCGATCGCGAGCGCGAGCGGCGGCAAGAGCGGGACGAAGAATCGAAATTCCATGAAGTCGCCGCCGACCGCGATCACGTACGTGGTTTGCGCGGCGACCAGCGCGAGCGGCAGCTTCGCGGCGCTGCGCTTCACGATCGCGAGCGCGACGATGCCGGCGAGGAACGGCCACAGCACGTACGCGCGCGCGAACGTCCACGCGTAGACCGCGCCGTGAACGACGCTGCCGGAGCCGGCCTTCGCGTAGTACGTGTTCGGCAGGACATCGCCGTAGGTCGCGAGCTTCCACAGGAACCAGCCGCCGACCATCACGAACGCCGGCATGATCGCCGCGATCCACGTGCGCACGCTGGCCCGGGTCGTCGCGAGCCGATGCGCGGCGACGATCGCGAGCACGGCGAGCATCGGTGCGCTGTCGAGCCGCGTCCACAGCGCGAGCGCGGCGATCAGCGACAGCACGGCGGCGGACTCGGCGGTCGGTGTGGCCTCGCTGCGCTGCATCCGCTCGACCTCGAACAGCGCCGACGCGAGGAGCGCGGTCTGCAACATCGTCTCGAGCCCGCTCGTGCCGTACGCGAGGAACGTGAAGTTCGTCGCGAGCACGCCGCTGGCGGCGAGGCCGGCGAGAGGAGATCGGCGGAGCGCACCGATCCGATACGTCGTGATGATCGCGACGGCGAGCGCGGCGAGGCTCGCGGCCCAGGCCCAGCCGAGCGGCGGCAGGCCGAGCTTCTGGCCGAGCGCGGACCACAGCACCCACGCGAAGTTCGTGTAGCCCTCGACCTGGGTGCCGAACCAGGTCAGGCCGTGGCCGTGGACGAGAGAGCGGGCGTAGACGAACGAGATAAACGCGTCGTCGCAGCCCCAACGCACGAGCCACGCGACGAGCGTCGCGGCCGCGGCGATCGTGCAGGCGATGAGGAGCCCGCGTTTCTCGGTCACGGGCGCGCCCCTTCCGGACCGCATCCGCTCGATCGCCTCGCGGAACGCTCGGCTATACCGAGGTTCGCTTCGCTCACTGGGTTTTCTGGCAGATCGCGACGAGGAACCCGCCGTGGTCGCGCGCGACCGGCAGGTCCGCGAGCCGATGCTCGGCCCAGCGCACGGCGGCGCCGAGGACGGGAACCCGGAGCACGGCGGCGACCGGCGTGATCACGCGGATGCCGCGGGTCGCGACCCAGTCGAGGCTCGCGGGCAGATAGCCCCGGATCGCATCGGCATCGTCGTAGCGGGTGAACACGTGCTCGTCATGCGTGGTGTCCGACACCGCGGTCGGTGGTTTGAGCGCCTTGACCAGACGGCGCAGCGAGCGCGCGTTGTAGAACTCGGCGATCACGTAGCCGCCCGGACGGACGACGCGCGCCATCTCGGCGAGTGCCCCCGCGATGTCGGGGATGTGCGCGAGGACCTTGAACGAATAGGCGACGTCGACCGAGGCGTCGGGCAGCGGCAGCGCGGTCGCCGAGGCCTGGGAAACGGAGAGGCCGCGGGCGCCGGCATGGGCCAGCATCCCGGCGGACAGGTCGATCCCGTGGCTGCCTGATGCGAACCGGGCGACGCGGTCGAGGATGAGCCCGGTGCCGCAGCCGACCTCGAGGACCTGCTTGCCGGCCGCGTAGCGCTCGACGAGCTCGACCTCGAGGTCGTCCAGCATCCGGTGGTAGGGCAGGTGGCGCTCACGCTCGTACCAGCCGGCGAAGTCGTCGTAGTAGGCGCGATTATCGAGGCGCGACATCGATCCTCGGCACCATACCGCATCCCCTGACGTACCCCATCCGCCGAACAGAATTCGCTAAGACGAACGTGGATGCGGCAGCGGAGCGACCGATACGCGGTGGACCTGACGGCGGAGCTATTTACGGAGCTCGTCGAGCGTCGAGTGGCGCTCACCGACCTCTCGAAAACGGGGGCTTTTCTCCGGACGTCGCCGCCGTTGCCGATTGGCGAGCCGGTCCACGTCGGCGTGTTCTTCGAAGGTCGCCAGCTCGTCGCGCCAGCCACCGTCGTCCACGCGATCGGCATGAGCGACGCGCGCGCGCTCGGGCGTGAACCGGGCATTGGCATCGTGTTCGATCGGCCGAGCTGCCACCAGGACTTGCTGTTCGTGCGCGCGGTCGACCGGCTGGTCGTGAATCGTCCGCTCGTGAAGCGGCGCGAGCGCGTGATCCTGCGCGGCGAGCTCTGCGAGATCACGTTGCCGGCGATCCTCGTGATGCTCGAGCAGGAGAAGAAGTCGGGACGCCTGGTGTTGCGCACCGGCGATGCCGCGGCGTGGATCGAGCTCGCACGCGGCGAGATCGTCGGCGCGGGATCGACCGAAGCGAACGGCGATCTGCGTGGAACCGTGATGTCGCTGCTCGACTGGGCGAGCGGCGACTTCGAGCTCGTCGCGACCGCACCCGGCAGGATGTCCGCCGGGTTGTCGGTCACGTACGCGCTGATCGAGCACGCACGGATCTGCGACGAGCGCCTCGCGCGCAAGTACGTCGCCTAGGTTCCGGGCGGAACCTAGAGCTTCGCGAGGAGGTCTTTCTTCTTCGCTTCGAACTCGGCGTCGGTCAGCACGCCGGCGGCCTTGAGCTCGCCGAGTTGCTTCAACGTCGACATGATCTGGTCCCTCGACTCGGTCGGAGCCGCGGGAGCCGGGCCCGGCGCCTGCGCGCGGCTCTGGCCCATCGTGTTCGCCATCTGGCCGGCCATCGCGAAGCCCATGCCGATGCCGGCGCCATCGAGCGCGCCGCCGCCACCGCCGCTCTTCATGCCCTCGGCCGCGCCCATCATCATCTCGGCTTGCGCGAGCTGCTGATACGCCGCCATGCCGCCGGGCGCGTTGCCCATGCCGCTGACGTACGCGATCCGATCGACGAGCTTGTCGAGCCGCTCCTTGTCGTTCTGATCCATCGTGACGGAGAAATCGCCGAACCGGACGATCTCGACGCCGTACGGCTCGATGTTCTTGCGAACGTTCTGGAGCGTCGTCGCTTCGATCTCCTCGGTGTACGCACCCGAGGTGACCTTCATGAGCGGCCAGTTCTGCTTGACGATGAGCTCGGCGACGC
>JBDUAS010000030.1:0-45523 GCA_040004535.1 Deltaproteobacteria bacterium | reverse complement strand
TCGTAGGAGAGCCTTCCGTCCTCGGTCGACTTCGAGAGCCCGTGGATCGTCGCCCCGTGGGCCTGCGCTGCAACCGTGGCCTGGACCGGCGCGGGAAGGTCCGATCCCTTGACGGGAACGTCGTCCGCGTCTCGCGAGGCTTCCGTGTTTCTCTCGACCGCTGACGATCGCACCGCTGGTGAGGCTTCGTGACTGCACCCAGCGAGTGCCAAGAGACCGGCAAGTTCGGCGATTCGGATCACGAGTCGTTTCATGTGGCTCCTTGTCGGGGTGGCGTGTGCCGCTGCCCGTTCGTTGGCCATGTCGTACCAGTCTTCACATGAACCGACGATGAATCACGAGATGCGCGCCATCGAGCCTGGCTCCGCGCGAATTGACCTGTCCTTCAGGCACGGGTGCTAGCGTGCGTCGCTACTCAGGCGCGGTCGGTTCTCGACCAGGCGAGGTTCTACGTGCGGTCAGCGCAAACGAACGATGTCCTCACCCGCGTGGGCGAGCTCGGCGAGCCCAGCGCGAGCATTCGCCCGAATGCGCTCGCTGGAATCAGACTCCGCCGCGTGAAATCGCGCAGCTGCGTTGTCGCGCTCTCCGCTGCGCAACAGGATCCAGCCGAGTGCGATCGTCGCATCGCCGGCGTGTGTCGCGCGAGGAAACTGCGCGAGAAAGCTCGTGAACGCGTCACGCGCTGCAACGTCACGTGCGCGTGACAGCGCGACCGCGCGCCAGTACGCACTGTCCTCTGCCATCGCACCACGTGGATCGACCGCGACAGCCCGCGCGAACGCCTCGGCGGCTAGGCGCGGGTCGCCCGCGTTGAGTGCACCCCAGCCCGCGCGGAACTCCCGCTCGGCCTCGCGGACGGCGTCGGCGACGATCGGCGCGGGGTTGGAGTGGTCGCGCGCGATGACGTTGGATGTGACATGCGCGGGCCGCAACGCGACCGCAGGCCCGGACGACGGCGATGGCACGGTGGCGTCATCCGATCGGGTTGACCGTGTCGGTGGCATCGCCAGGACCGCCGGAGCAGGACCGAGCACCTCCCAGCGCCCGCCCGAGCTGAGGATGCGCGTGCCGCCCCGTGCTCGCACCTCGACACGTCCATGGTCGACTTCGACGCGCACGAGGTGATCGCCGTGAACCTCGACATCGAAAGCGGTGCCACGCACCTCGACCTCGCCATCGCCCGCGATGATCCGGCAGCGCTCACCGACGGAAAGCGGTGAGACCTCGACGTGGAGCGTGCCCTCGGATAGCCGAACGACCTCGTCGGGACCGTCGCTCGGACGCGTGAAGGACGCCGGGCCGATTGCCTCGAGCGTCGCGTGTCGCCGCCGCTCGATAGAGCTCGAGCTCGAGCTCTTCACCGCGACCACGAACAGCCCGACCGCCGCAACCGCCGCGATCCCACCGATCGCGAACCACATCCGTCGCGAGCGCGCGGGGACGGAGCGCGCGGGCATCCCGGCGATCACGCTGGTTCGCATCTGCTCGACGACCTCGGAATGTGGCTCGTCGTACGGCAGCTCGCGTCCCGCGCGAAGCAGTGCCTGTAGCTGCTCGTGTTCGCGGCAACTCACGACTGACCGCCGATCACGTCGCGCAACGTCTTGCGAGCTTCGTGGACGCGCCGCCAGATCGTACCTTCGCGGACGCCGAGAGCCTTCGCGGCCTCGCGACACGGCACATCTTCCAGATCGCACATCACGAAGGCTTCGCGCAGATGCTGTGGCAGATCGGCGATCGCGGGGCCGAGCCTTGCCATCAGCTCGTGATGCTCCGCCACGCGCGCCGGACTGGACGACCGTGTCTCGGGGAGTGCCGCGAGCACTCCCTCGAAGCGCCGGCGCCGAGCTGCGCTGCGGACGTGATTGCGCGCGAGGTTCGCCGCGATCCCGAAGATCCACACCTTCACGCTCGAGCGGCCGCGAAAGCTAGGCGCGCACAGGGCGACCTCGACGAAGGTGCTTTGCACGAGGTCATCGCGGTCGCTGTCAGCCGATCCGATCAACCGGGCAACGAAGCGATACACCGCGCGCTGAAACCGATCGATCAAGGCACCCATGGCGGCCGAATCGCCGAGCGCGCAGGCGGCGACGAGCGATTCATCCGAGAGCTCCTCGAGCTGCCCGGCGACCTTGCGCAAGAGCACCAGCTTGCCCCGCATCATCGCGCGACCTCGACCCCGAGCTCGACGCGACCGAACACACGAGGCTCCCCTGGCGCCTCTCGGGTCTCCTCGACGAACGGCGCGACGTGCGCGAACGGCGACCCGCAGATCGCGGCGCCGAACCGGAGCGAGAGCGCCTGGGCGATGGGCCACGTGACGGAGATGTGCGCGTCGAGACGCAGCCCACCGGTGTCGGCCTCGACGGTGTCCGACATCGCGTTCGTCGTGTCCGTGTAGGTTCGTCGCGTCTTCAGCCAGCCGAGGCCTATGCCGAGCCCCGGTGTCACGACGAGGTGATCGCGCACCACGGGCAGCTCTCCAACGAGGAGTATGTCCGCCGCGGTTCGACTCGCCTCGCCGAGCTCGGCGTCACCGGAGACCCCGGCATCCGAGGCGACGCGCGCCACTGCGCCGACGCATGCGACGCCGAGGCGCACGCACGCGCTCGCGCGGGCGCCGTACCAGACCGAGCCATCCGGCGCGACCGAGGACTCGCCGGTCACGGCGAGCGAACCGCGGACCGCGACCACGATCGCGGCTCGTGGCGCAGCGAGTCCGGTCGGCTCGTCGCGATCGATGGCTGTCGCCGCAGCCATCTCCGGCATCGGGGTTGGCTCGGTCGCGGCGAACGACTCGATCAGCATCACGGCCGTCGAGGGGTCGGCCACGACGCGCTGAGCCGCGCGACCTTCGATGTCGACGATCGACAACGCGATCGAATCATCGCTGCGCTCGATGCGGGCTCGCTCCGCAGGACAATCTGCCGCCGGCGCGCTCAGGCCGCGTGCCTCCAGCGCGGTCGCGATCGCCGCGACCATGACCGGATCTCCGGAGAGGGTCACGGCGGGACGACACGCCGGGGCGGCTTGAACGTGGGACGGTCTCGCGAGCTCGACCGCCGCGACGATCAGCGCCGTGCTAATCGCCCGAGCTCTCTCCATCGTTCTGGTTGCTGTCGCTGTTGTCGCCCGAGTCACAGCCGACGTCCTGCGGCATGTTCGTGTCCGCGACCGCACCTTCTTCCGGCGCACCCTCGTCGGCGCTGTCACCGGATCCGCTCTGGTCGGTCGTTCCGTCGGTGGTGTCGCCGGATCCGCCCGAGTCAGTCGTTTCGTCGGCGGTGTCGCCAGTTCCGCCGGTGTCCTGCTGATCGCAGCTACCACCCATCTGATTGTCATCGACGCACACCGCGCCGGTGGAGTCGACACCGTTCTCGCATTCGCCGTCGTTGGCGTGATGGCCATACGCGAAGGTGTGGCCGTTCACTGCGCCGATCGCGTGCACGCTGCCGAGAGCGAAGCTCCCACCGCCGTGGACGTTGAACGTCACGTCGAGCTTGCCGGTCGAACGTGGTGAGATCAACGTCGCCTTGGATCCGAGCTCCATCCGATACCCCGTTCCGGCGGGGATGGAGATCGTGAACTCGCCGGTCGCGGCGACGGGTGCCGTGGCCACGACGCGACCAGCCTTCACGACGGTGACCTGATCGATGACCTGGGCAAACGTCGACTGATCGACGCGCCCGCTGACTGACGTCGAAGCGGGTGCCGTGCAGGCCGCTGCCAACAAACCCGACAGAACTAGCAAGTGCCTCATATCCATCCTCCGGGTTGTGAGTAACCGCCCGCCGGGATTCCTTCGCAAATCCTGGCTGAAGGCGACCAACAAAGGCTGATGATTCGACGTCGCCACGGTTCGCGCCGTCGATTCATCATCCGTTCATGTTGGCGCGACGAGCCAGCGGCCCGCTGGAACCGATGCGTGCTTTGCGCGCGCGCTCACGGTGCATTCATGTGCGAGGAGTACGGTCCGCTTCGTGATCGAGCGCGCATCGATAAGGTACGAGCCGCGGTCATGAAGGAATTCAACGAGGAGTAGATCGATGAAGAGTATCCTCACTTTGATCGCGCTCGGCGGCTGCGGCAGCGGTTCGACAACCACCCCCGACGGACCGCCAAACGGCAACCACGACGCGCCGGCGAACAGCCCGGACGCACCAGCTGGAGCGAATTCGATCAGCGGCACGGCCGGCGGCATGACTTTCACGAACGCATTGTCGGTCTACTGGATCGGCTCCCCCGATAGTCCGAGCACCGACACCGTTCTCTACATCTTCGACCACGTGGTTGGATGTGATCAGATTGTCAACGTCGGTTGGGACACGGGGCTCGCGCCGGGTACCCAGATCCTCGAGCTCAAGATGGTCGGCAAGACGCCTGCGACCTATCCGGAGACGACCGCCGCGACACATATCCCGGCTCCCGGCGAGTCGGCCTCGAGTTACACGGTCGCCGCCGCCGGTGCGATGGACCTCATGGCGACAGGTGGCTCGGTCACGCTCGCGTCGCTCGGCACGCCGGCGGCAGGCAACTTCGCGGTCGGGACGTTTCACGTGACGTTCGGCTCCGGCGTGCTCGACGGCACGTACACGGCAGCGTTTTGTCTGAAAGGCAGGGAACCATGAAGCTCGCAGTCGCCACGCTCGCACTCGTCGGCTGCGGAGGCGATGTCGTGCACGGTACCGTGCCAGCGGATCTCCGCGACGTCGAACGCGCCGGAGAGGGACTCGTCAACGTCACGTTCGGTCCGTTTCCCGATCGCACCCCGGACTGGGCGCGCGCGAAGCAAGTCGAGGCGATCCTCGTCACCGTCTGGGACAAGACCAAGGCCGCGACGCCGGACCTCCCGCCGGCGCAGGTGAAGCAGCTCGATGACGCGATCGCTACACTCACCTCATCGATCGCATCGATGACCCAGAAGGACGCCGCATATGCGTCGAACGCGGTCGGCTTGGCGGTCCCTGCGCTGTTCGATTACTTCCATCCCGACGCCCCGCAGGAGATCGTGCGACTCGACGCCGTGTTTCGCCAGGTCGGCCTCGATACTCACTTCGACGACTGGACCGCTGCGCGCGCCGATCTGACATCGATGAAGGCTGACTACGCGGTCTCGAACGCTGCGATCGGTGCGCGCGTGCCGACCTGCCATCGAGTCGGCGGAACGGCCACGGTGCAGTCCGACATCGAGGTATCGCTCGCCAACCTCGACACCGCGATCAGCGCGAAGGACAAGACGGGGGCCGAGACCGAGAGCGAGAATGGCGCACTCGAGGTCGACACGCTCGAGCTGTTGTTCGATTGCCCTCCGGACAATCAGAAGCCGACCCACGGCCTCGGCGCTTCTTGCGCGTCGAACCACGACTGCGACACCGGTCAGGTCTGCGATCTCAACAACGCCGGCGGGAAGTGCGCACCGGATCCGGCGAACGCGTCGATCGGTACGCGCTGCACGACCACCACTGATTGCGGCACCGATTCGCGCTCGGCGTGCCAGACCGAGGCCGGCGACGGCTATCCCGGTGGTTATTGCTTCATGGAGCCGTGCGACGACGTCCAGACCTGTCCGCCTGGAGCCACCTGCGTCGCCCTCGGCAACGAGACGCCTGGATGCTTCGAGGCCTGCACCACCGACGCCGATTGCGTTCGTGCGCCGGCCTCCCCGACCGAGCACTACGTGTGTCAGCTGTTCTCGACGACGCCGCCCGTGGGCTTCGGACCGACCGCCCTTGCGTGCTCGTTCCCGTGCACGCGCGATGCGGATTGCCATACACCCCTGACGTGCGACACGACCTCGGGTAAATGCAAGCCCTGATCACTCGTCGCGATCTGCTCCGGCTTGTCGGAGCCGGCATGGCATCCTCTGCGTGTGGCACGACTTCCCCGAAGCCACCGCCGCCATGCGTGGTGCCTGGGACCGCGTCTGGTGGAACGAGCTATTGCCTGGTCAACGACGAGGTCCTGCGTGTTCCGAATGCACGGGCGCTCGCCATGGGTGAAGCGTTGCTGTTCAACGTGGACGACGACACGGCGGTGCTGATCATCCGCGATGCGCTCGGGGCGTACGCGATGTCGGCGATCTGCACGCACCAGTGCTGTCTGGTCTCACTCTGCGAGAACGCGGACTGCACGACGATCGGGACGAATCCCGGAGAGTGCCAGTCGACATCTGTCGCCGCGCCGATGCCGACAGGCGCGGCGATCATATGTGCTTGCCACGGAAGTACGTTCGCGATCGACGGCAGCGTGCTGACAGGTCCCGCAACCCGGCCGTTGCCTCATTACGCACTGACGTTCGACGGCAACGACGGCCTCGTCGACATCGCGAGCACGGTCGCCGACACCGACAGGACGACTTGACATGCAGCGTAGCGGTGAATTCGTCCGGCCCGGTGTTCGACTCTAAACACCACGAGTTTCACCCGTACACGGCCACGCGCTTTTCTGCGCGGGATGCGGGCATTACTAGGACCCGTCGACGCCGTCGCGCGTGTTCCACGCGACTACTCAGGTTGGTGTTCTCCGAGCAGCGACGCCTCACTGGCCAGGTAGTCGTGAAGACATTCGTTCGCACTCGGCGCGACGCCTCATCGTCTACTCATCGAATACCAACTAGGGTCCGACTTCCGATGGTTCGAAGTCGTGCGATCATCGTTGCTGGTTGGCTGACCGCGATCGCCTACTCCTTTCCCGGCTACATGAGCACCGACTCGGTGTCGCAGCTGGCACAGAGCCGCGGACTCGAGCCATTGACCGACGGGAATCCGCCTGCAATGGCGTTCCTGTGGCACATCCTCGAGACGATCGTCGCCGGCCCATTCGGAATGCTCGTCTTGCAGACCGGCGCATTTCTCTTCGGGCTCGACGCATTGCTGCGCCACGTCACGACCCCCCGTCGAGCGGCGGTGATCGCCGTTGCGGTTCTTCTGTTTCCACCCGTGCTGGCACCGATGGGCGTTATCTGGAAGGACTCTCAGATGTGCGGCTTTGCGCTCGCCGGTGCTGCGCTTCTCCTTTCGCCGCAACGCTGGCGACGGTTCTTCGGTTGCGGCGTGCTGATCGCTGCGACGGCGGTTCGGTACAACGCGGCCGCCGCGATGCTGCCACTCGTACTTGGGCTCTTCGATCCCAGCCAGCGGACGTGGGGTCGGCATCTAGCTGCGATGGCAACGTGGCTCGCGATCGTCGTGCTCGCGTTCGCAATGAACTCGGCGCTACCCGCAACGCCGGAATACGAGTGGTACTCGTCGACCGCATTGCATGACCTGGTCGGAACCATCAAGTATGCCCAGACGATTTCGGACGCTACGCTGGAGGCGGATCTGACTGGCACGCCGCTGGTTGTTCACGTCGACATTCAAAAGCACAGTCGATGGCAGTATACGACGACGAATCATTGGAACCTGTGGCACGGCGAGCGGCGGATCTTCGACGCCCCTGGGAGCGCAGCCGAACGCACAGCAATTGCGGCAGCATGGTGGAGGATGGTGCACGAACATCCCGGTGCATACCTGCGCCATCGTTGGGCCGTGTTCCGCTCGGTACTGAACGGTCAGTTTATGGCGGTCTGGGGCAGCTTCGTCGAAAACGAATATCAGCGCGCGCTTACGAACTCCGCAACAGTGCACTCGCACCTCCAGCTCCGTTGGCTCGCGGCGATGACTGCTCTCGCGCCGACATTTCTGTTCCACCCTGGGTTTTACTTTGTACTCGCGCTGGCGCTGTTGCCGTTGTGCCGTACGAGGGTGGCGTTTGCGCTGCTGGTCAGCGGCCTCTGCTATGAGCTCGCGCTGTTCACGTTCGCTCCGTCGAATGACTTCCGCTATTCGCATTGGATGGTCACGTGCACGATCATCGCAACGATCATGACGTTCGTCAGCCGCAGCCGGTCAGGCACCATCCCGGGGCTCCTGTGATTCGAGTACCCGACCATTCGGGCGAGTAGCCACTCGCAAACCTCGGTGGCACTCCTGATCTGCCGGCGCGGCAGTTTCGTACCCCTTCGGCGAAGTTGTCATCGTCGGCGACGCGCTTTGGTCGACCTGGTGGAGCAGGTATCGCCTTCGGTCCGTGGAGTGCGTTCAAGCGGCCTGGCTTCACCTCGCTTGGCTCGAGCCAGGACGACGCACCTTACGAGCGGGAACGTCAACGTGACGCTGCGCTAACCCGCGCTGAGCTCGCGCTAACCCCGTCGAGCGCGATCTCGACGATCTGGCGCGTGTAGTCGGCGACGAGCGACGCGCGGACGTAGAGCCTCTTGTTTGTCAAGAGGTCCGCGAGCCCGTGCATTTGCGACCACAACTGGATCGCGACGAGCGTGGCATCGAGATCGCGCAACTCGCCCTTCGCGATGCCGGTCGTAACTTCGCGCACGAGGAGGTCGAGCGCGCGATCGCCCGCGTCGTGAGGCCGATTTGGTTTGGCGTCGGGACGCGGGCTCATCATCACGCGATAGCGACCGGGCTCGTCGATCGCGAACTCGATGTACGCGCGTGCGAACGCGAGCAGACGCTCGGGCGTCTTCGATCGAGCCTCGCGTAGTGCGGTCTCGACGCGCTCGATCAGCGCGAGATAGCCCTGCTCCGCCACTTCGGTCATCAGCGCCTTGCGATCGGCGAAATGAAAATACGCGGCGCGGTGGTCGACGTCGACGCGTCGCGCGAGCTCGCGCATGCTGAGCGCGTCGGTTCCCCGCTCGGCGATCATGGCGACGGCCGCTTCGACCAGCGCGTTGCGAAGGTTGCCGTGGTGATAAGGCTTCTTCGCTCGTGCCACATGACAACTATCCACGATGTTTGTGGATCAGGTCGAGCACCTCGACGTAGCTGTGTGCGGCGGCGGCGGTGATCGCATCGGCGACCGCATTGCCGCCGAGGCGCATGGGCAGCGCCTGCGCCGTCCATGCCTTGAGATCCCATTCGTCCCGCTGCTGGATGATCTTGCCGCGCTGGACGAGCAGCGTCGTCGAGGACTGGTTGTGGATCGCGCGGCCCCCGAGGCCGTAGTCGGCAGCCCAGGTGACGTGAACCTCGAACGTGTCGTCGCCGCGCGCGATCGCGGTCGAGCCCACGGTCGGTACGATATGAAACGGATCGGCCTTCGGCATGATCGAATTCCACATCAGCATCACCTGCGAACCGTGCAAGGAGCCGAACAGCGGATCGTGGAACGACACGGTGGGTGCGTACGCCGCAGCCATCGTCGCGGCGTCGCGGCTCGCGAACGCCGTATAGAACTGCGTCGCGGTCTGGACGGCCAGGCGGGATTGGTCGGCGGTCTTCGCCAGTGCACTTTGAACGACCGCGTTGCCCATGCGCGAGGCGGCGGCGGCGAGGATCTCGGTGCGAGCGCGCGGTTGCTCGAGGACAAGGTTCGCGAGCCCGTCAGCATCGTTCGGCGACAGCCGCTCGACGCGAGCGACAGCTGCATCGGGCTTGGCGGACGCCGGCGGTTTCGGGGCGAGGTCGGCCTGAGACTCGGGCGCTACGTCGCGGGTCAGGGTCACGTACCGATGTATATCACCAATGGGGAGATTGTCGCGCGAATTCAGCCAACCTCGCGGGCTTGAATGGGATCGCTCCCGGAGGAGCGGGAGTTCGCGCGCCGAGGACCGTGTGGCGCCCGGCAGGTTGCGCTTGACGGCCTGGCCGAGCTGAGCCGGTACTGGAAAGCGCTTGGACTACGGAGCCAGGCGCAATGCGGTCAACGCTGCATCGAGGTCGACATGCACGCCATCCGGGAGAGCGGAGCCGAATGGAACATCGTCACGTTCCAGCAGATCGGGCCGGCTCAGCGTAGTCCACGGCAAGATGCCATGGCGGATCGCCACGGAAGCTGGGTCTGCTCCGAAGCGCTGGAGGTGGAGTACGATGCCCTGCCCACGACTGGCTGGTTTGACCGCGGTCACGAGTGCCTGGCTTGCGTCCACCGTCAGGAGCCGACCGAGCGCCGGTTGACTGCCGGCATGGCGATCCGTCGCGATCGGTCGCAAGGGCCGGCTGATCGCCATCGAAGCGGCGACTTCCGTGGCCCCCTGGCCAGTCACGTCGCGTGCGCCGAGCGCGAACGTTTCGGTGAGTACGCCATCCGACGTTCCCATCGGCCCGAGGTCATCGCACGGCTGCTCCGACGTCGCGTTGCGGAACAGGACCCACTCGAGTGCGCCGGTCGCGCTGGCGTGAACCGCCGTGGATTGGGCGAGCTCGACGGCCACCTCCCCGCTCGAGACCCAGGTCACTGCCGGCCACAACGACGGCGTATATAGATTCGACAACGGCCGCACCGCGACGCCACCTGCAACTCCCATTGCCAGGTCAGTGGTCGGAGCCTGTGGCATGACCCGCAACATGATCGTGCGCCCACGTGCGGCCGCCCCCGTCGCCCGCAGCGTGAGTCGATCGTCACCCGCCGCGGCGATAAAGTCGATGGTCGTCGCAATTCCGTCGACGGTCGCAGTCGCTCGCAGTGTCGTGCGGGCAGGGCCTGCTTCGATCAGCGTGAGCGTCGTGGCGCGCACGGTCGAGACTTCGGCGAACTGCGTGTTCGCGCAATCGGGTCGCTCGGAACCGATCCGATACAAGCCACCTGTATCAGCGTAGATCACCCATTCCATCGAGGGTCCAGCCAATCGCTCCTGACCACCGACCTGGAGCGAATCGAGTGACCAGCCGTCGGCGTGGTGAGCGAATCGAGCGTCGAGGACGCCGGTGCTGATGACTGCGCTGTCGGCACCCACGCTCGCTGTCGCGGTCGATGCGGTACTGGCGCTCGCCCCGGCTTGCAACGAAAACGTCCGCCAACCAAACGCCGGCACTGCCGTGGCGAGAAAGGCGATCCGACCATCTGCCGTGACTTGCGTCGGCAGCGGCATGCCTTCGACCAGGGCATGGAATGCTCCGCTGGCAGGCGCGGCGACCTCGACAACTTCGCTGCGATCGACGGGACCCGGATTGACCACGACCACGACTTGGCCGGTATCGGCAGTCTGGGTATCGATCTGTGCAGACAGTGCGGGCAGGGCGCGGTTCCACGCGTCCTCTGCGGTCGTCTTCGCAGTTGTCAGCAAAGGTGCCTCTTCACTATCAACCACGGCATCGGAAGAGGTGCCCGTGATCGTGTCGTGATGGTTGCTCAACACCACAGCTTGCCACGCCGGTGCAAGCGCATCTGAGCCGGGTTCGACCAGAGCGAGAAACGGCTCGACGCCGGCGAGTGATTCGGCGACCGCGCGTGCCGCTTGTTTGAGCTGCGGTCGCGACGCATAGAACCCGGTCCAGACCGGCGCAATATCGCGTTCCATCGCCGGTAGGTCGTCGGTGTGGAATCCGACCAGTCTCTCGTAGTCTTCAAACGTCGCGAGTGCGACCCAGACCCCGGTCGCTGCGTATTGGTCGTCGTTCCACCACTGCGCATAATCCGCCAGCCGCGGGCGTGGCACCTGGAAATCACAGCCGATCGGCACGAACAAATAAGGTGTTTTGGCGTACGGAGTGAGTTGATCGATGAACTCCGCGATCTGGTTTCGGACGAAGACCGGGTCGTCATCGTGTTCCTGGCCGAGTCGATCACCGCCGATCGGAAAGCCGTCGAGATCGATCGAATCACCCTGGCAGTACTCGCGGATCGGCATGTAGTGCGCGAGCACGCTGCCACCGCCCGGGCCGCGCCAGACGAAATCCGCGCTCCCGATATCTCGCAGCACCGATGCCGTCGTGGTCACATCTGGCGCGATCGGAGCGAGGCCGGCACCGACGATCTCGAATGTGTGACGCGCTCCGTCGATCCGGCCGAACCCGACCGAGGTGAATCCGGCTGCCGAAAGTAGATCAGGAACGGTGGGCGAGTGGCCAAACGAGTCCGGAAGCCATGCCGCACGCGGGCGCGCATCAAGGCTTTGCTCGGCGAAGATCGTTCCAAGCAAGTAGTCGCGCGTCAACGCCTCGGCCGTCGGCAGCAGCGTATCGGGGGACGTCATGCCACCACCGACGATGCGTGCATGGCCGGTCCCAAAATGTGCGAGCCACGGCTCCGCGCCATGGTCCGCAACGTGCTTCGCCAAGAAGCCCATCTCGGCGACCGAATAAAATGTCCGCGGATCTGCGTCGAGTAGGGTCGTGGCATCGTCGAACACGGTCTCGACACGGGCGCTGTAGTACTCGTCGAACGTGCTCTTCCAGTTGATGTCGAGATGGCTGCTCTGACTGAGGATCAGCACACGCTTCGCATCGGGCGGAACGCCGAGCGCTCTGCGCAAGTCCTGCTCGGAGAGTGTGGGATCGAGGAGGGATGGCCGCGGCAGCGCATTGTCGCCACATGCCGCGAGTGCGATGCAACCGATGAAGAGCGGCGTTGTGAGGCGCACGGGACTGCTGATCTGGTACGCCTGTCGGCAATACGGGGTCAAGCCTGCTGTTGATAGCGTCGGTAGCGGCGTGGCGTAGTCGGCAAACGAGAGCGCCTGCATGTAGGGCCGGATACTCCATCGCCGCTGGCACTGTCGACTGGAGGCCCGTGGCCGATTCAGTCTGGTGATGGCGACCCTCACACCCGCGCTTCACACGCTGCCAGCGGGCGCGCGCATCGCGCGTCCAGGTGCGAGCACCGAGGAAGAGAGGAAGACGCCCCAACAGGTGGTCGCGGCCGTCCGCGATCTCGCGCGAGGGACGCTACCTGGAACTGCGTTTCACGTTGCGGGCCTGCTGTTCGTCGAGGTCGGCATGCCGAACGCGGATCACCTGCCGCGCGCGGCGGTGATCCTGGTCTTTCTCTTCTTCGTCGTCCTCCGGCTCGTCGGGTTCTGGTTGACGACCGCAGATCGCGGAACGCTCGCCCAGCGAGTGAACATCCTCGCGATCGGCGCGATCGGAGCGAACCTCGTATGGGGCGTGCGGACCGTCGCTGTGCAACTTCACACCGGCGCCAGCGAGCAGAGCAACGTGATCTCGGTGATCATCTTGGGGCTCGCCACTGGAGCGTTGACTGCATTTGCCCAGACCCTCTGGGTCCAGCGCGGCGCGCTGTCGGCGCTGTTCGTGCCCGTCATCGTCGCTGGCTGTACGGGGCACGTGCCGGCGGCGCTGGCCGTTCTCCACGCGTTATTTTACGCGTACACCCTGACCCAGGGAACGGCAGCGCATCGCAGGTACTGGGATTCGGTGCACGCCACGGAGTCGCTGCGGTGCAACGCGGTGGCCGCGCAACTCGCGGCGATCACCGCCGAAGACACGACGCTCCGTCTGCGCGACGAGATCGCACGCAGCGTCAAGATCGAGGTCGAGCTGCGCCAAGCGCAGAAGCTCGAGGCGATCGGACGGCTCGCTGCCGGGATCGCGCACGAGATCAACACGCCCGTTCAATTCATCAGCGACAGTTGCCGGTTCCTCGGTGAAGGAGTCCAGCAACTAAACGACGGTGTCGACGACTACAGGCGGATCGTACGCGAGCTCGCGGACGGCCAGATCGGACCGGCCGACGCACTTGCCGGCAGCGTCCGCATCGATGACGAGCGCGATCTTGCGTTCCTGCGAGACCACCTCTCGGCCTCGACGGTCCTCGCCCTGGATGGCCTCAAGCGGATCGCCGACATCGTCGCTGCCACGAAGGAGTTCGCGTATCCCCATCAAAAGGAAAAGGTACCCACCGACGTCAACAGCGCGATCCAGAGCACGTTGATCATCGCGAATAGCCAGACCAGGTACGTCGCCGACATCACTTGCGAGCTCGGGCCCCTGCCCACCGTTCCATGTCACCGCGGCGAGCTCAACCAGGTGATCCTCAACCTCGTCGTCAACGCAGCGCACGCGATCGGTGACGTGGTCAAGAACACCGGTAGCCGAGGTGTCATCAAGATCAAGACCTGGGCCGAGCCCCACCGGGTACGGATCTCGATCAGCGACACCGGCACCGGCATGACACCCGAGGTTCTCGAGAAGATCTACGAGCCGTTCTTCACCACCAAGCCCGTCGGAACGGGCACCGGTCAGGGCCTGGCGATCTCTCGGTCCGCGATCGTCGACAAGCACGGTGGCACCATCGAGGTTCAGTCGGAGCTCGGGGTCGGCACGACGTTCACGATCAGCCTTCCGAGGTGAGCGCAGTGCAATCCGGAGGTCCGAGGAAGCACGATCAGAGGGACGCGCGATACTCGCAGCGATGGTCCGCGCTGCCAGCCGATTCAAGCTTCAACCGGCGGATCCTTTCGATCTAATCCGCTGGCTCGCACGCTCCCAGAGCGATGCCCGCAAGGCGGTTGCCGAGCTGGTGCAAAACTCGATCGACGCCCGCGCCAAGACGATCCGGATCGAGCGTCGCCGCTTGCGCAACGCGCCTGCGCTGGTGATCTGGGATGACGGCGAGGGTTTATTGCCGGCGCTCGAGCGCGAGGAAGCGCTGCGCTATCTGGGCACTCACGTCGGTCACTCGCACAAGCTCGGGCTGTCGCCGGCGGAGCGCCACAGCCGCGTGATCGCCGGTCAGTACGGAGTTGGCCTGCTCGGATTCTGGGCGATCGGATCGAAGCTGGAGCTGCGTTCGCGGGTGGCCGGCTCGGGCGTACATGTGTTGACGCTGGTCGAGGATCGCCAGACGGCCGAGCTCGAGACCGTGCCGTACGAGCTCGCGGCGCGGGACACCTTCACCGAGCTCGTGGTCTTCGACGTTCACGATGCTGCCCTCCGGCAGCTCGCTGGCCGGCGACTCGCGGATTATCTGGCCGCCGAGCTTCGAGGACCGATCCTGGCGTCGGGCGCGGTAGTCGAGATCCACGACCCTGCTGACAGACGTGCGTGACCAGGACGCGTCGCGTAGGACAGACACCGACGCGCCAAACCGGCCGCGACCTACACGTAAAGCGGTCGGTCTCCGACTGCGCCTCATGCCCGAGGTTGCAACAGTGATCCACCGAGGCACTGATGGAGATGGAAAGGCGTTTGGTCGCGTTGTGCTCGAGCGTTCAGCTGCGAAGCTGGATCGAGGCAGAGGTCAGTGGCCTCGTGAGCCAGCGATCGTATGCCACTGACGTCAGCGAGCTGATCGAGCTGCTGACCCGCGGTGGAGCGAGCCAGTCGGAGCTACTGGTGCTCGACCTGGATCTCTTGTCGGCGCCGCATACGGTCGGACTCGAGCTCGGCATCGAGGACCGGTGGTGGAACGGAACGATCGTCGCGATCGGGACGCAGCGCAGCATGCATCGCAGGTACCTCACGATCGCGCACACGATCGGCCGGCCGCTCGGCAGCGAGGCGTTGCGCGCGTTCGTCGAGTGCTCCGAAGCCGACGAGACGCATCCGATCGTCCAGTGGCCGCGGGGTCTGAACAAACGCAACGGCGCTGGTCGCTAACTCCCGCTACTTCGCGAGGGTGACAAAGCCGTCGGCGTCGATGCGCACCTGTCCTGCTTTGAGCAGGCCACCGACGGCGCGCTTGAACGCCTTCTTGCTGAGCCCGAACAGCTCGCGCAGGGTCTCGGGGTCGGAGCGGTCACCGATCCGTGGCGGTCTCGGACGCGACAACACGGCGAGGATCGCTTCGCCATCGGACACGCGGGCTTTGTACGCTTGTTCGCGCAGCGACAGCACGAGCTTGCCGTCGGGCTGGACGTGGGCGACGCGAAACTTCGCAGCTTCGCCCCGCGTCAGGCGATGCGGCTCGCTCGCCGGCACGAGCCCGACGAACGAGCGCTCGAGGATCGCGAACAGACCGATGTCCGGATCGTTGCGCCACGCGACACCTTCGATCCATTCGTTCAACGCTGCGCGCCGCGGTCGCGCTGCGAGCATGTCGGTGACGAACATCGTGCCGGCGAGCCGCGCACTCTTGTCGAGATAGAGGCCGATCGGTTGGCGCTCGCCGACGACCAGGTCGCGCGCTTGCTCCGCGAACGGGATCAGGAGCTCCTTGCCGAGGCCCCAATCGGCGAAGGCACCGATGTCCGTGACCGCGGTGATCGTGAGGAACGCGACCTCGTCCCGCACGAGGAGCGGTAGCCGCGCCGTCGCGATCGGACGATCGTCGGAATCGAGGTAGAGGAAGACTTCCAGCTCGTCCCGCGGGCGGGCGCCGGCGGGAATCTCTCGGGTCGGGAGCAGGACCTCGATGTCGCCGGTGCTGTCACCGACGATCGCGCCGGGGTCGACGATCCGCCGGATCGCGAGCCGGATCCGCCGGCCGAGAGCGTCTTCGATCGGCATCCGGCGACCGTACCAACGGTTGCGCCGTTCAGACACAGCGATCGGGTTCAGATTCCCGCGACCTGCCGAAACGCCTGCGGCGACCGACCCGACATCTGCCGGAAGAACCTTCCGAAGTAGCTCGGGTCGGGAAAGCCCAGATGGTGGCCGATCGCTTCGGCGGTGCGGTCGGAGTACAGGAGGAGCCGGCGCGCCTCGACGGCGATGCGTTCTTGCACGACGCGCTTCGCGCTCCGGCCGAGGTGCGCGTTGCACAGCGAGGTCAGATGTCCCGCGCTGATCGAGAGCTTCTGCGCGTAGTCGGCGGTCCGGTGAAGGCGGCGGTAGTGGGCCTCGACGAGCTCCACGTAGCGCTGCACGACCGGGTGCGGCACGGCGGCCGACGAGGTCCGGTGAGCTGCCGCGTGGATCCGCGCGAGGCGGATCAGGATCTCGTAGAGCTGCGCGCGCAGGAGGTGCGTGCTGTCGGCCTTCACGGGCGGCAGCTCGTCGCGCATCGCGAGCATCATGTCGCGGAGCGACGCGGCGGTCTTTGGCGCGATCGAGACGGCGGACTCGTCTCCTGCCGGATGATGAAAGTACGGCAGGCGCGCGACGAACTGATCGTCGCGGAAGAAGTCCTGGAGGAACAGTGCGGGAAAGAACAGGCAGACGCCGTCGAGCCGGGTGACCCGCCAGTGCCTGACCTGACCGGGTGTCGTGAAGAAGATCCGGCCGGCACGCACGTCGAGCGGTTCGCCGTCGAGGAAGAACGTGCCACGGCCGCGGGTGACGAGCACGATGTCGTAGAAGTCGAGCGCGTGCGGCTCGTCGAAGATGAACGTAGGGATGTCGTGGATCCACGCGATGTCGACGAGCAACTCGCGCCCGTACTTCGTCCGGTGAAACGTGACCCGACGGACCATCCACGAAAAGTACCAGAACATCCGGCGTCCTTCGCTTCTGCTCGCCGCCGGGTTCCAGGATCCTGTCGCGCATGGCGTTCAAGCACATCGTGCTCGCGTTCCTGATCTCGGGACGAGCGGCCTCGGCGCAGGCGACGTTTCACGGGGATAACGCGCGCACCGGGGTGTTTCGATCGGCGGCTCCGGCCTACGCGCTGCGCTGAGTAGCTCAAGGCGTTTCTGCCCATGCAGCGGGCACGACGAGCGAGGCAGTTTGGTTCGGCGATGCGGTCAGCATCAGCTGCGTGCACTCGAGCTGCACGGTGCTCGCGATGCGCGGATCGCCGACCATCGCACACAGCGTGTGCGCGCCCGGACGCATGCCCTCGATCGTTGCTGCGCCGTTGCGGACGCCGCCCACGTACATCGGCGTGATGTGGTCGCCGACCGGCAGGTACGATCCGTCGCGTAGCTCTTCGGCGGTGTGCGGATCGGAAGGGAGCTGGACGCCGAACACGGACACGCTGCCGATCCGGGCGACCTCGGCCGGCGGCGGCGACTCGACGGTGAAGGACTTGCTCGCGTTCGCGAACGCAGTGAAGGGCAACAAGCTGCTCAGCGCGGAGAACACGAAGCTGCTCACGACGGGCAAGGTCGAGATGGGCCCGAACAGAAGTACGCCTACGGGTTCATGGAGTCCATCCAGGACGGACGGCGCTGCGTCGGGCACGGCGGCGGCGCGCCCGGTCAGAACGGCCAGCTCACGATCTGCGACGACGGCTACACGATCGTCGTGCTCTCGAACTTCGATCCGCCCGCGGCGCAGCTCGTCGAGAAGTTCGTGCTCGTTCGACTGCCACCAGCGAAATAGGCGTGGCTCAGCCGTGGGTCTGGCCGCCGGTCAGGACGAACCCCTCGACAAGCACGAGGATGAGAGCAATCCCGATCGTGAGCCACAACGGGTGAGCGGAAGAACTGTTCGAGTCCGTTGCCATGGCCACAAATTACCCCTACGGCGGCCAATTGCACTCCATCGGCGTAGGCGAATCGTCGCACGGGTAAATTCGACACGCGGCGTCGTGCCTCAGCGCAGCAAAATGAGCGCGCCGATCGCCAGCACCGCGAGGAGCGCGGCGAACAGGAAGAACTTGTTCGGGCCGCGGCGCGCCTGGAGGATGCCGGCGCCGAACGACGACATCGAGTCGAATGCGGCGAGCGGCTCGTCGTCCTCGAGCGTCGCGGGCTCGAGCTCGGGCTCGGGCTCGAGGTAGACCGGCTCGCCGCGCATCGGAGCGACGGGCGCCGGCTCGACGCGAACCGGCTCGATCCACGCCGGCGCGACGTCAACGGGCACCGGTGCCACCTGAACAGCCACGGGCGCGGTCGGAACGGGAACGGGAGCGACCTGAACCGGCGCGGGTTGCGGGGCGACACGAACGGCCACGGGCACGGCTCGCGGCGCGACCTGAACAGGAACGGCTACGGTCACCGGCACGGGTTGTGGCGCGACGCGAACCGGCTTGGCCGGCATCGGCTCTGCGACCATCGGCGGCGGAATGCTCGCGCGCGGCACGCGAGGCAACGGCGCGAGCGGTGCTTGCCCGATCGGCTTCGCGGTGATCGGGGTCCTGACCCGCGGCTTGCTCGGCGCGAGCGGCCACGTGAACGACGGTGCGGACGGCTTCGATTCGGATTCCATGACGAGCTTCTCCCTCAAGATGATCCGGCGAGATCAGCCGGCGATCGTTAGCTCCATCTGCTTGCGGACTGCGAAGTAGTCCTCGCTGATCGAGAACAACACGAGCTGTTTGACCTTGTCCTTGCTCGTCGGTCCATCGACCACGACGGGCTCGGCGACGACCGCACGTGCGGCCACGTCGAGATCGCCGCACATCACGAAGCCGGCGCGATGCGCGACGGCGTCGACGGCATGACCCCACTTCGCGAGATCGATCTCGGCGGCGGCCTGGACGAGGTGCTGGACGACCGCTCCGAGCTGTTCGAGCGCGCCCGCGTGCATCCGCTTCTTCATCTCCGGCAGGTACTGCTGGATCGGTGCGACGAGGTTCGGCGGGACCGGGAAGCTCGGCTGCAGCATCACGATCGCGGAGAGCAACACCACCTTGAGCTCGGTCGTCGTCGGCAGCAGCATCCGCAGGTAGTACTCGGGGCGCATGAACGCGAGCCGGCGCGTCAGCAGGAACACGACCTCGCGTTCGGTCTTGCCCTGGAGCACCTGCGGGCGCACGACGAACGAAGGACACGGCTCGTGCTTCTCGAGCACGTTCGCGAGCTGGATGTCGACGGTCTTCGCGTCGTCGACGAGGTAGACGTCGGGGACCGGCACGTTCAGGACCTGCGCGCAGTACAGGAACAGCTTGCTGAACATCAGCTGGTCGCCGTGGAGCTCGCGCCGATCCTCTTTCTTGAGCCCGAAGTCCTTGTGGGCGAAGCCCTTCAACGTGGAGACGCCGCGCGAGCACGCGCCGAGCACCGCCGAGATATAGCGATTCTCGTCGGTGTGAGCGAGCTTGGCCCAGCTCGCGGGGGTCATCACGTGCTTCGCCTTCGCGAAGCCGCGCGGCTTGTACTGGTCGGCGAACTGGACCTCTTCGGCGTCGGCCTTGCGCAAGAACTTCAGCGTGCTGCACAGGCAGAAGTACTTGTCGTACTGGTTGGTCTCCCGGTAGATCCGCGCGAGCGCCCTGTACGCGTCGTACTTGAACGGCTCGGTGCGCAGCATGCGCGTGTGCTGCTCGATCGCCTTGTCGGCGTGATCGGCGCCCGCCATCACGTAGAGCTCGGCGAGGATCTCGGCGCGGTCGGCGCCGTCGGCGCGCAGCTTGTTGTCGGGATCCATCTCCTGCGCGATCTCGAACGCAGCGGCCGCGTCGCCGTGCTGCTTGAGGCGCGTGCGATAGATCTCGGCGAGCGCGTCGATCAAGCTGACTTGCAGGGTGAAGAACCGCGTGCCGCCTTGTTTGGGCAGTCGGTTGATCATGTCGCGATAGGCACGCTCTTGCGCGGTCCAGTCGCGCTTCGTCGTGAGCGCCTTGTCGATCGCCTCGAACGACTTGAGCGCGCGCGGCAACTGCTGTTCGTCGAGCTGGTCGGGCTGCGAGAAGAAGCTGTCGAGTGCGCACGAGTAATAGTCGACGGCTTCGTCGAGCGACTTCATCTCGTCGCGGCACAGCGTGCCGGCAGCGTGATAGTAGACGCCGCGCTTGAACGGGTCGGTCTCGAGTGCGACGAAGCGTTCGATGACGTCGAGCGCCATCTTCCACTGCTTCGCATCGATGCAGAGATCGAGCAGCTTCTGGAGGAGCTGATGGTTTTCGGGCGAGAGCTCGAGCGCCTCGCTGTAGGCCGTGGCGGCCTTCATCGGGTTGCCCAGCGAGCCCTGATAGAGCCCACCGATGTCCGAGAGGAGCTGGGTCTTCTCGCTGATCTCGTCCGTGGTTTCGATCAGGTCGCGCTTCGCACGGACGACCGCGTCCCAGTCCGCGAGCTGGGTGTGGAGCTCGACGACGGCCTGCAGCGCCTCGCGGTCGCGCGGAGCGAGCTCTAGCGCCTTCGCGAACATCCCGAGCGCCTTCTTGCGATCGCCGAGCGCCTGGCGCGTCGCACCGACGCGGCAATACATCCGGACGACTGTCGCTTCGTCCTGATGCTCGCGATGCTCGATCAGGATCGTCTGGTAGAGCTTGCCCGCGTTGGCCCAGTCCTGGGTCTTGAACAGCAGGTCTGCCCGGCCGATCAGCGTCGGCAGATGTGTCGGATCGAGCTCGAAGGCGGATTTGTAGTGAGCGAGCGCCTTCGGGACGTCGCCGAGCGCATCGGCGCAACGCGCCGCCTGGTAGAACAGCGCGCCGCGCTGCTTCGGCTCGGCCTCGCGCTGACCGACCTTGCGGCACAGCATCTCGATCACCGGTGACAGCTCGCTCCACTGACCGGCGGCAAAATACAGATCGGCGAGCGGCCGACCCGCATCGACGTGCTCGGGATCGAGCCCGAGCACCGCCGCGTACGTCTGCTTGGCCTGCGCTTCGTCGCGCAGCTCGTGCATGAAGATGTTCGCGGCCGCGACCAACAGGCGGACCTTGTCGACCGCGAGCGCGGAGTAACCCTCGGCGCGCAGCATCATCTGCGCGGCCTTCTGCCAGTCAGCGCGATGCGCGTACTGGGTCGTCAGCGCCTCCATCGACGGCATGTGGCCCGGTGCGATCGCGAGCGCGCGCAACAGGCTCGCTTCGGCCCCATCGCCATTGCCGAGCTCGGTGAACTGGATCTGGCCGATCCGCCAGTACAGCTCCGGCTTGTGCGGGTCGTCGGCCAGATCGACGAGTCGACCGAGCACGTCGACCGCGTGGTCCCACGCGCCACCGTCCTCGTACAATCTGCCGAGCCCGTCGAGCGCGCGGAGCTCGCGGCCATCGAGGACCAGCGCTTCGTTGTACGTCTCGATCGCGCGATGGACGTCGTGCAGCTGGATCTCGAACACTTGTCCCATCGCGACGTACAGCTCGAGCTGGGTCTCGACGTCGGGCATCGCCGCGATGTGGTTGCGGTAGGTCTCGACGAGCGCCTCGTGCTTGTTCGCGTCCTTGTACAGGCGCGCGAGCAGGTGATACGCGGGGTGGTTGTGCGGATCGATCGCGAGCAGGCGCTCGTACGCCTCGGCAGCGCGATCCAGGTTGCCGACTCGCTCTTCCCACGCGAGTGCCAGTCGCTCGTAGATCGCGACGCGGTCTGCATCCGAGATTTCCGCGTCGAGCTGAGCTTCGAGCACGACCAGATAGTTCTCGTGCTGCGAGCTCTTGTCGTAGAGCTCCTCGAGCGCGCGCAACGCGGTGAGGTTCGCGGGCTCGAGCTCGAGCACCTTGCGGTATGCGGCGACTGCCTGGCCGGCGTCGGCGACGCGCTGGTCCCAGATCGTCGCGATCTCGAGCCACGCGCTCGCGATGACGGCGTCGTCAGCCGAGAGCTCCACGCGACGCGCGAGGATCTCGACCAGCGGCTGCCAGTCTTCGGTGAGCCGATACAGCCGCGCGAGCCCGTCGAGCGCCTCGTGCGACGCCGGGTCGTGGACGAGTGCTTCGTCGTACGCGCGGATCGCGCCACCCAGATCCTGAGCCTGGACCTCGATCGCTTCGGCGAGCTGCAGGTACAGCGCCGCCTTCTTCTCGGGCTCGGACTCGAGCTCGGCCTGGCGTTGCAACGTCTCGCCGAGCTCGTTCCAGTTGCCTCGCCTGCGCTGGAGCTCCGCGATCTCGGCGAGCGCGCCGCTGTGCCGCGGATCGAGGCGCAGCGCCTGTTGCACTGCATGAAGTGCGTAGTCGGCGCGAGACGCATGCTCGCGATACGCGCGGCCGATCGTCAGCCACAACGCGACGGCCGCGGCGCGATCGTTGTCCTCGAGCTCGGTCGCGCGCTTGCCGTAGTCCTCGAGGAGCTCCGGCCAGTGCGACAGCGCCGTCGCGAGCCGCTCGAGCTCGCGCGTCGTCCGCTGATCCGCGCCATCGTGATTGAACGCGGCCTGCAGCACGCAGAACGCGCTCTCCTGATCGCTGAGCTCTCGCTCGTAGATCTCGGCGACCTCGTGCAGCGTCTCGATCTGCGCGATTACGTCGTCGCCGATCTCCGAGCGCTCGAGCAACATGTCGACGAGCTCGGTCCACTTGCCCTGGTGGCGATAGATCGACTCGAGCCGCTCGGTCGCGACCGGATCGGTCGAATCGACGCGCCACAGCCGCTCGTAGATCTCGCCCGCGCGGGTCAGCTCGCCGAGCTGGTCTTCCCAGATCTTCGCCGCCTGGAGCAACGTCTCGCGACGCTCCGCATCGTCGTCGACAAACATCGCGCGCTTCTCGATCACGTCGACCGCGTCTTGCCAGCGGTCCTCGCGCACGTACAGATCCTCGAGCGCGGTCAACGAGCGGACGTCGGATGGATCGATCCGGAGCACTTCCCGCCACGCGGCGATCGCCTCGCTCGGATTGCCGAGCATGTCGCCCTCGAGCTCGCCGAGCTGCGAGTAGACGTCGATCGTTTCTTGCTCGTCGAGCGAATCCTGGATCTGGCCGAGATCGATGATCTGGCGCAGCGTGTGGGCGAGATCGGTCCATGCTTCCGCCAACCGGTGGCGTCGCGCCAGCGAGCGCAGTGCCTCGAGGTCGTTCGGAGGGAGCGTGCCGCTCGGCATCCGGCTCGGGAGCAGGGTGCCGGAGGGCGTCGCGAGCGCGGGCACATCCCACGCGGGCGGCGCCTCGTCCACCAGATCTACGTCGCGTGCGTCGTCGTCCAGACCGAGCTCGGCGGTGTCCATAACTGCCTCCAAAAACCCTGGGAGCAGAGTAGCGAGGTGACGGGGCCCGTAAAGAGAGAACGCTGAGCGGCACTTAGCGCTGAGGCGCGGGGTCCGCAGTCAGATTGATGCAGATTCGCTGTTCACACTTCGCGTCAATCGCAGCGTGGAGCGCTGGATCCGCTTCGAGCTCGCACCAGACGTCGCCGCGGCGGTGCGCGTTCCCTCGTGAATGGGAGAGCAAGTGTGATCCCAGCGCAGCCGATAGGATGCCCCATCGGGAGACCGAGGCCCCCGTGTGCCACCGCTGGATCCGTGGGACCAGTCGCTCACCTAGCCATTAGAGCCGGGAACACGCTTTGCAAAGCCCTGCGAGGGTTCCGCCGTGCCGTCGCAGTGACCGGCCTCGTAGCGACGGCTGCGACCGCGCGCCGCTCGCGAAGTTGCGAATGCGCCGAAGCCCGGCGGCTCGACGCGGAAGCGAGCGGCACTGCGCGTCGCCGCCCGCGGCGTATTTCGTGCCGAAGCTCGCGCTGACGCTCGCGACCGCACCGATCCACATTCAATTCCCGACGTATGATCCGAGCACGTGGCGACCACAGATTCGTTGATCGCGAAAGTCCAGGATCGGATCGCGGCGCGCTTGGGACTGCAGCCCGAGCACCGTCCCGAGGCCGTACGCGCGATGATGCGGCCGCGGGTCGGAGAAGGCGTCGGCTACTGGCTGCAGCTGATGATGGCCGCCGCGCTCGCGACTCTCGGCCTCGCGCTCGACAGCACCGCGGTGGTGATCGGCGCGATGTTGATCGCGCCCTTGATGAAACCGATCATCGAGCTGGCGATGGGCCTCGCGACGGGGTCGGCACCGCTGGTGTTCCGGGCGGGTGTGCGTTCGGTGGCGAGCGTAGCCTCGGTCGTCATCGCGGCAGCGCTGATCACGTGGCTCCTTCCGTTTCACGATCTCACCCGCGAGCTGATCGCGCGCACGGCACCGAGCTTGATCGATCTATTCGTCGCCGCAGCCTGCGCGCTCGCGGGTGCGTACGCCACGATGTTTTCCTCGAGCGATATGGCGTCGACCGCAGCCGGAACCAGCATCGGGATCTCGTTGGTCCCGCCGTTATGCACGGCCGGTTACGCGCTCAGCGTCGGACACTGGAAGATGGCGCTCGGCGCCGCGTTGCTGTTCACGGCGAACATCACCGGGATCATCGCCGTGGCGAGCGTGGTCTTCGCGCTCGTCGGGTTCGGGCAAGTCGACATTCACGAGGCCGAGGTCGAGACCGAGATCAACCTCGACGGCGTGGCCAGCCGGATCGGCAAGAACTGGTCGAAGGCGTCGAGGCGACTCGGTCGGGTCTCTCGCGTCCTGTTGCCGGTGCTGCTCTTGGCGGCGATCTTCGTACCGCTGCGGCGCGCGGTCGCCGAGATGTCACGTCGGAGCGCGATCCGACAGGAGATCGGCCAACGTCTCGCGGACAAGGACCTGCGCGTCGCCCAATCTTCGATCGAGCTCGATGCGGAGGGTGCAACCGTGCGCGTCGTGATCGTCGGCGATGCCGTCGCCGCCCGGCTCCTCGACGAGGAGTTACGCCAGATCCTCGTTCGCAACGGCGAGGCGGAGCCACGACTCTCGGTCTGGGCCGTCCCCGACGCGCGCGCACTCGGCGCGCTCGCGACAAAGATCGACGACCTGCCTCCTCCCGTCGTGGCCGAGCCCGTCAAACCGATGGCAACGCGATCACCGGCGGAGATCGCTGCGGCCGTGGCCAAGGCGTGGCCCGAGCACGGCGCGGGCGAGCGAGTCGCGACGTGGCTCGAGGCCGGCTCGCCGACGACGATCCGCGTCGCGCACTTCGCGCCGCAACTCGGCGAGGCCGGCCGAGACTTGCTCGCGGCCGCGATCGCACCGGAGAAGTCGGTCGTCGTCGTCGAGGACGTACTCGACACTGTCGATGCCGCGCGCGCCGATGCGATGGACTGGGCGAGTCGCGCGTTGCCGATGGTGGAGCTCGCCCGCGGCCTGCCGGGCATCGTCGCGTGCGTCGTCGTGCCGGCACCTCCACTGCCGGCGGCTCCGCGCGCCAAGCCGACAACCGAACCGGCGGAGGTGGGCACGATCCGCGAGCTGGTCACCCTCACGCTGTCGACCTGGCCCGCGGCCACGATCGCGCAAGGCGATCGCTGGACGCTGGTGCTGCAACGAGCTCCTTGCGCCGCGCCGGCCGTAGCGCCGTAACGGATCACGAACGAGGTTGGCCCATGCCGAGCGCGCGGAGCAGCGGGCCGAACGATAGACCCTGGACCAGGATCGAGAACGCGACGACGACGTAGGTCATCACGAGGATCGTGTCGTGGGCCCTGCCGGGCGGGAGCGCGAGCGCCATCGCGATCGACAAACCGCCGCGCAGACCACCCCAGGTCAGCACCGCGATCGAGTGCGGGATCGCTTTGCGGACGCGCGGCACGAGGCTCAGTGTCGAGGCGACCGAGACCCAGCGCGCCGCCAGGACGAGTGGGATCGCGAGAGCCGCAGCGCTGGCGACGCTCATCGATACCGGCACGATCATGATCGCGAGACCGATCATCAGGAACAGGACCGCGTTGAGGACCTCGTCGATCAGTTTCCAGAACAAGTCGACCTGCGTGCGCGACAAGACCGACATAGCGCTGCGACCCTTGTTGCCGATCACGAGGCCGGCCACGACCGCACCGATCGGCGCCGAGATGCCCAGTTGTTCGGCGGCGACGTAGCCGCCCAACACGAGCGCGAGCGTGAGCAGCACTTCGACCGAATAGTCGTCGATCGTTCGGAGCAGCCGGAGCATCGCGTAACCGCACGCGAGCCCGAATGCGGCGCCCCCGACGGCCTCGCGCACGAACAGCCACGCGGCGCCACCGAGCGACGTGCTCGCGCCATCGCCGATCTCGAGTAGCACGGTGAAGATCACGACACCGACGCCATCGTTGAACAACGACTCGCCCGCGATCCGGACCTCGAGCCGCCGCGGGGCGCCCGCGGACTTGAGCATCCCGAGCACCGCGATAGGATCGGTCGGCGCGATCAGCGCTCCGAACAGCAGCGCGTCGATCAAGCGCAGGTCGTGACCGAGCGCGTGCAGCATCGCGAACGAGGCGATACCGACGATCGCGGCGGAGATCGCTGTGCCGCCGAGCGCCAGCAAGCCGACCGACAGCTTCTCCATGCCGAGCTCGGTGATGTCGATGTGGAGTGCGCCCGCGAATAACAACAGGCCCAACATCCCGTGGAGCAACGTGTTGCCAAAATCGAGCTGGCTGACGAGCGCTGCCACTCGCGTGGACAGATCGACGACGTGGGTCGCGTCGAGCACGAGCAGGACGATCGATCCGACCAAGGCGATCGCCATCAACCCGACCGACGACGGCAGCTTCAGCACACGCGCGTTGACGTACGCGAGCGCCGCGGCGAGCGTGACCACGAGGGCAGCGAGCTGGAACGTGGTCATGCGTCACCCGACCGGGCGCTGCACGATAGCAGAATCATCGAGTGCAACCGACCAGACGGCGTGGCTCGTCACGCGACCGAGCGCTCGCCGCTGACGAGATGATCGAGAAATGTCTGCGCCCAACGCTGGGGCGTTTGCTCCGCGAGCGCGCCGGCGAGTCGCGCGTGGCGGCGAACGCGCTCGGGCAGCTCCATGCGCAGCGCGCGGTCGATATCGGCCGCGAGGCCATCGACGTGGAAGGGATTGGTGATCACCGCATCGGTGAGCTCCGCGGCGGCGCCGGCGAAGCGCGACAGCACCAGCACGCCCGGCTGCGCCGGATCCTGCGCGACGATGAACTCTTTCGCGACCAGGTTGAGGCCATCGCGCAACGGGGTCACCAACGCGACATCGGACGCGCGGTAGAGCTGGGCGAGCACGTGTTGATCGTAGGAGCGATACAGGTAGCGCACCGGGACCCAGTCCGCTTCGCCGAACCGGCCGTTGATCCGACCCACCAACGTCTCGACGCGATGCTTGAGCTCCGCGTACTCCGGCACGTCGGCGCGGGACGGCACCGAGATCTGGACGAAGCAGACCCGACTGCGCCATTCCGGGCGGGTCTCGAGCAGGCGTTCGAACGCGTGCAGGCGCTCGGGGATTCCCTTCGCATAGTCCAGGCGATCGACGCCGAGGATCAACCGGCGCGATCCGATCGCGGCCCGCAGCCCACCGACCTCGCGATCGATCGGCTCGGTTCCGGCGATGAATCCTGCGGGATCGACGCCGATCGGGAGCACGGCGATGCGCGGCAGCATGCGGTTGCGGTTGCGCGTGCGCACGCACTCGCGGAAGTTCTGCGCCCACTGCTCGGTGTGAAAGCCGAGCACGTCGAAGTCGAGCATCGCGTCGACGAGGTCGTCGGACCACGGCAACGTCGCAAACAGATCGCGCTGCGGGAACGGGATATGAAGGAACAGCCCGATCGGACCACGGAAGCCACGCCCGCGGAGCTCGCGGCCGAGCAGCAGCAGATGATAATCATGGGCCCACACCGTGCCCGCGGGAGCGACCAGGTCCGAGGCATGGCGGGCGAACTCGGCGTTCGCCTCGCGATAGGCGTTCCAGTCGTCATCGCTGTAGCGGACACGCTCGGGAAAGCCATGGAACAACGGCCACAGCGCGCGGTTGCAAAAGCCCGCGTAGAACCGATCGCGCCAGCTCGTCGCGAAGTCGAACGAGGCCACCACCGGCCGCGAGCTCGTGTCGATCACGACGGGTCGTGCGCCGGCAGAGTCCTTCCCACTCCAGCCCAGCCAGATCCCATCGTGCGCGCGAAGCGCCGGCTCGAGTGCCGACACGAGACCTCCGACCGGACGGTGCCTGGACGTGGATGCCGGCGGCGTCCGGTTCGACACCACGACAAGTCGCGCGCGCGGCGGCCTCGCCGTTCCGAGCCCGGCGGTGTTCAACGCGCGAAACGGACGCCGGATGCCAACCGTGCGTGCCGCGACGAGCCACCCCAGGAACGCGTGGACCTCGCGCGGATCACGCAGCGAGTAGTGGCCGCGGACGTGAACCTCGCCAACCCCGATCGCGAGCTCGTCGCTGGTGAGTGCCGAGAACATGTCCTCGTCGGTGCGGTCGTCCCCGATCGCGATGATCTTGGAGCCGGGACGGCGCTCGCGCACGCGTGCGACGGCGAGGCTCTTGTTCGCCGAGCGGCGGCGAACCTCGAGCATCTCGACGCCATCGAGCCGCTCGTGCTCAGGATGAGACTCGAGCCATTCATCGCACGCGAGCTCGACCGCGGAGATCAGGTCTTCCTTGAGCGCGGACGGCACGAGGCGCCAGTGCAGACACACTCCGAGCGACTTGGTCTCGAGCCGCACCCCGGGCACGCGCGCGAACGCACCGAGCAGCTCGACGAGCTCCCCGAGCTCGGGCTCGGTTGCCGGTCCGCACCAGCGGGCGTGCGGGTCGCAACGCCATGCGCCGTGCTCGGCGACCCATGCGATCTCCGGGATGCGCTCGCGCATCACGGCGAGCTGCTCGTGCGGTCGTCCGGACACGATCTCGACCTGGACGCCGGCACCATGCAGCGCGCGCAACAGCTCGAGCGAAGCCTCGTCGATCGTTGCCGCCTCCGGAGTTGGCGCGAACGGGATCAGCGTGCCATCGAGATCGAGCAGGACGGTGAGCTGATCGTGAAGCGCGAGCGTGGTGCAGCGCTGCTCCGCATCGCGGTACGCCGACGAGCTCATCGCGATCCTTCGTCGCGCGTGCGATTCTTGAGCAGGATCGCGGCGAGGATCTGGAGAAACCCAGCCAGCCGCACTCCGTAGATGTAATAGCTATGCTCGGCGACGCCGTGGTCCTCGGCCAGCAGGAACCAGTTGATCGCGAACGTCCAGAACGCGCACGCGAACCAGATGAAGAACGGGTCCTTGGCGAGCCGCCAGTAGCGCAGGAAGAACACGCCCGCGAGGGCACACGTCGCGGTCAGCACGCCATAGAGAAACGTGAGCCAGCTCATCGCGACTCCCAGATCAAACCGACGAGCAGCAAGACCATCGCGATCGCGGCGACCCCGGTTCGCAGCCACGACAGATCGGTCTGCGGCACGACCATCAAGTCGAGCACCAAGAGCGCGTTGTTGAGCGCTAGCCCTATGAAGCACAGCGAGCTCCACAGGAGCAGCCGCGTCCGCTGGGCGCGATAGCTACGGATCAACAGGCCCGCACAGAACAGGCTCGTCAACGCGCACAAGATGTAGACGCCTTCAGCCATCGTCGTCCCTTCGCTTCTTGCGCAGCACGAATGCGTTCGCGAACGCCTTCGCGGCCATCGAGCGTATGCGCTCCATGGCTAGTGACGACAGCTCGCTGACCACGACCATGCGGTCGGTGGTGTACAGAGTGAGGAGCTCGGCGACAGCCACTTCGCTTCCGCGTGGGCCCAGCACGTACGCGCGGCCGCGCCTTTCGATCAGCTGGGCACGCATCAGCTCGTCTACCGTCCAGCGCATCGCGGCGTTGTCAAATGCGGCGTCGTCGACGGCAAGTCCCGACGACGTCTCGCGGATGCGGGTCAGCACCTCGAGCTTCTCGAAGGAATCCACGTCCGTCTCCAGGAGGCGGCGGACGGCGGGAGAGAGCTGGGCTTGAGTCACCACAGCACGCTGCGGTGACGGACTAATCCGATCAGACGAGATTTCTCGTGGTTCTGCGAAGGCGGCCCGACCGTCGCGGTTCCTGCAGCGAGAGCCGCTGCACCCTGATGTAAGAACTACCCTGCCAGAATTTCACCCTTTCGCAAGATGCTTTGAACCCATACTAAAAAAAAGGGCCTCGATCGCCGCCATCGTGACCGTTTCTCTGGCGTCACCATCCTCAGCGAGATGAGAGCTCGCTGAGCCTGCGCCGGTACGCGCGGATGATCGCGCGCCGATCGAGGATGCCGATGTACGTGTGATTCGCATCGGTGACCGGCAACTCGGCGACGTCTTGGGTCGCGAGCAACTCGAGCGCGCGCTGTAGCGAATCGAGGCTGCACAGCTCGGGGAACTGCGGCGTTAGCAGATCCTGCGCGATCACGAGGCCCGGAACGGGGTTCTCGGTCATGACCTCGCGCACGACGTCGGCCGACAGCACGCCGACCAGCTTGTTGTCGGGACCGAGCACCGGGAACATCTGTTGATGGCCTTGGTCGGCGATCTTCAGCACGTCGCGTAGCTTGGTCTCCGGACCGACCGTGACCCTGCGGTCCTCGGCGTCGAGTGCGGCGCCCACCGCGACGCCCGCGAGCGCGTCGTGCACGAGCTCGTCGCGATGCGCCGGTGAGCTGGCACGGGTCGCGACCTGCTCGGGATAGATCGTCCAGTGGTGCGCGATGATCATCGGCAGGCACACCGCGAGCATCGAGGGCAGCAACAGCTCGTAGTTGCCGGTGAGCTCGCCGACCATCAGCAGCGTCGAGATCGGGGTCTTCGCGACGCCGGCGAAGAAGCCCGCCATACCTACGATCGTGAACGGCGCGACATCCGGAACGAGGCTCGGTGTGAGCGCGTGGAACGCGGTGCCGACAAGCGCGCCGACGCAGCCGCCGATCACCATCGATGGACCGAACACGCCACCCGAGCCACCGGAGCCGATCGTCAGCGACGTGGTCACGATCTTCCCGAGCATGACGACGACGAGCACGACGACTGGGATCCCGAGTGCGCCGTGCGAACCGATTACTCGTTGCACCGTCCCGTATCCGGAGCCCATCACCGCGAGCACGGAGGTGTCGTCGAGCGCGGCGTAACTCACCGCGCCGATGATGCCGACCAGGAGCCCGCCGATCGCGGGCTTGGCGTAGTTCGAGATCCGCAGCCGCTTGAACCACGCGGTCAGTCGCGCGAGCGTCGTGACGTAGCTGATGCCGACGAACGCGAGCACGACGCCGAGCGTGGCGTAGCAGAGCAGCGCGAGCGGATCGTCGAGCGTCAATCCGCTGGTGCCAGTGAACAGGTGGCCGAACCCGTGGACCGAGCAGTACACCGAGTAGCTCACGATCGACGCGAGCAGCGAGGGAACGAGCACCTCGGCCTCGATATCGGGCTCGCGATACAGCACCTCGGCGCCGAACACAGCGCCGGCGAACGGTGCTCGAAAGATCGCTCCGATCCCGGCTGACACGCCGGCCGCGAGCAAGATCCGGCGCTCGCGCTCCGACAGCTTCAGCGCACCGCCGAGCACGCTGCCGAAGCCGGCGCCGATCTGGGCGATCGGACCCTCGCGCCCGGCGCTGCCGCCGGAGCCGATCGTCAAGGCGGACGCGAACAGCTTGACGATCGGGATCCGCCACGGGATCCGACCGCCCTCGCGATGATAGGCGCGGATCGCCGCGTCGGTACCGTGGCCCGCAGCCTCGGGTGCGAAGCGATAGACCAGAAAGCCGCTCAGCACACCACCGATTGCGGGTGCGAGCATGAGGCCCCAGAAGTGGAACGGACCGCTCGCCACGAGCTGACTGGGCTCGCCGCCGGCGGTCTGCGGTGCGAAGCCAACCAGTCGAGGCCAGAACAGGCCCATCGCCTCGTCGGTCAACCACTTGAACGCGAGCGCGCCGAGCCCGCCGACGACGCCGACCGCGCTCGCCAGGCCTAGCCAGTAGTAAACGCGCTGGAGGTTGAAGCGCTCGACGAGATTTCGCGCTTGAGCCTGTGCTCGCCCGACTCCCAGCGGCCATCGCAGCGCCATATAGTTGATATACAAACTAATCGCAGCCCACGCACGTTGCGCCGAACCTTGCCGACTTGAAACGTTCCGGAAAGGTTGGGGCGAGCTGCGCAAGTCACCGTGGAGGCATGGCTCGAACCACCGCGCACGCCCCCGTGGCCTCCACCACCCCCTCGATCTTCCACTCCGTCGCCCGCTTGGCGGCTCCTCCCGAGATTGCGGCGATCCAGGCCGCGGTCCGCGAGGCCGGGAGTTGGGTCGTCCCCCTCCGCGCCGAGATCGGGCGTGTCCTCGTAGGCCAGCACGTGCTCGTCGACCGCCTGATCGTCGCATTGCTGTCGGGAGGCCACGTCCTGCTCGAGGGCATGCCAGGCCTCGCAAAGACGCTCGCGTTGAAGACGCTCGCGCGCGCGATCTCGACGAGCTTCCAGCGCATCCAGTTCACACCCGATATGCTGCCGGCGGACATCGTCGGGACGCTGATCTACAACCCGCGCGACGGCAGGTTCGAGACCAAGCACGGCCCGCTGTTCACGAACCTGGTTCTCGCGGACGAGATCAACCGCGCGCCCGCGAAGGTCCAGAGCGCGCTGCTCGAGGCGATGCAAGAGCACCAGGTCACGCTCGGCGAGACCACCCACGCGCTGCCGTCGCCGTTCATGGTGATGGCGACCCAGAATCCGGTCGAGCAAGAGGGCACGTATCCGCTGCCCGAGGCGCAGATCGATCGGTTCTTGTTGAAGGTGATCGTCACGTATCCGTCGCCCGACGAAGAGCTCGCGATCCTCGGCGCGATGGCGACGAGCACGCCACAGCTCGACGTCTCGCCGGTGCTGACACCCGAGGACCTGTTCGCGGCGCGCCGTGCAGTGGATGCGATCTATATCGACGAGCGGGTCAGGCGCTACATCGTCAGCCTCGTGGTCGCGACGCGCGATCCTGCGGCGTTCGGCCTCGATCTCGCGCCGCTGATCCGGTTCGGAGCGTCACCGCGTGCGTCGATCGCCCTCGCGCTATGTGCGAAGTCGATCGCGTTCTTGCAGGGCCGCGGCTACGTCACTCCGCAGGACGTCAAGGCAATCGCGCCGGACGTGCTGCGCCACCGGATCGCGGTGACCTACGAAGCCGAGGCCGAGCGGATCGACTCCGAGCAGCTCGTCGCGCGCGTCCTCGATCAGGTGGCGATCCCGTGACCCCCACGCCGATGCTTCCGGCGAGCGCGCTCGGGGCCGCCGAGCACGTCGAGCCGTCTCGCGTGCGCTCGATCATGGAGCGCGTCCGCCGGATCGAGCTCCAGACCCGCGGCCTGGTCTCGACGATGATCGCCGGCTCGTATCGCGCCGCGTTTCGCGGGCGTGGGATCGACTTCGACCGCGTGCGCGAGTACGTGCCCGGCGACGAGATCCGCACCATCGACTGGAACGTCACGGCACGCGCCGGCCATCCTTTCGTCAAGGAGTTTCGTGAGGAGCGCGAGCTCGAGCTGATGCTCCTCGTCGACGTTTCGGCGTCCGGCGAGTTCGGCAGCGGCGACGTTCAGAAGCGTGCGTTCGCGGCCGAGCTCGCGTGCGTGCTCGCGATGTCCGCGATCCGCAATAACGATCGCGTCGGCTTGATCCTGTTCAGCGATCAGGTCGAGCGCTTCGTTCCGCCCGGGAAAGGCCGCGGCCACGCCCTGCGCGTCGTGCGCGAGATCCTCGGTTGCAAGCCCGTGCACCGCGGCACCGATGTCGCGGCCGTGCTGCGGTTCGCCGGTGCGATCCTGCGTCGGCGCGCGCTGGTGTTCGTGATCTCGGACTTCGAGCTCGGAGCGCCGCGCGCCACCACGCTCGCCGCACTCGATCGCGCGATCCGCCCGGTCGCCGCGGCCCACGACGTCGTGGCGTTGCACGTGCGCGATCCGCACGAGCGCGAGCTCCCCGATGTCGGCCTGGTCGCTCTCGAAGATGCCGAGACCGGCGATGTCGTCGAGCTCGATACAGGCAAGCGCAAGATCCGCGAGCGATTCGCCGCCGCGGCGCGCGCGCGCGCGGCCGAGACCGTGCGGACGTTGCGCCGCGTGAACGTCGAGGTGCTCGAGCTCGATGCAACCGCGAGCTACGTGCCCGTGCTGCTCGGATTCTTCGCGGGCCGTGAACGGAGGCTACACCGATGACCGCACCACTCGACATCTTTGGACTGCACCCGCTCCCCGTGCCGCCTGCGCCGCACCCGTGGTGGCCGTACGTCGTGGTCGCTGCAGTCGCGATCGCGATCGCGGTCGTCGTCCTCGTGCGCCGGCGCCGCCGCGTGGTGCCCGCCGACGTCACGGCGATGCGCGCGCTCGAAGCCACGCGCGAGCTGATCGCGCGCGACGACGTGCAGGCGTTTTCGGCCCAGGTCTCGACCGCGGTGCGCGATTACGTCGAGCTCGCGTTCGGCGTGCGCGCGCCACGCCGTACGACGGAGGAGCTGCTCGCCGATCTGATGCACGACTCGAGTCCCGTGGCGCCCCATCGCGAGGAGCTCGGCGTGTTTCTCGAGCATTGCGACCTCGCGAAGTACGCGCGATTCGCGCTGACGCGGCCGCAGATGACCGGAATGCTCGACAGCGCCGAGACGTTCGTGCGCGCGACCGCCGGAGGTGCGCCGTGATCGCATTCGCGAATCCCCAGTGGTTATGGCTGTTGCTCGCGCTGCCGCTCGTGGCGCTGCTGCGCTCGCGGCGCGGTCCGCGTGCAGCCGTGCGCTATGCCAGCACGGACCTCGTGCGCGAGGTCGGGCGGACGACACGCAGCCGGTTCGGGCGATGGCTGCCGTTCGTGCGGATCCCCGCGCTCGCGTTGCTGATCGTCGCGCTCGCGCGACCGCAGCTCGGTAGCAAGAGCACGAGCGTCAAGGCGAGCGGCGTCGATGTCGTGCTCGCGCTCGATACGTCGGGCTCGATGGCGTCGCTCGATCTCACGCTCGACGGCAAACCGGCCGATCGGTTGTCGGTCGTGAAGTCGGTGGTCGCGAAGTTCGTCGATCGCCGGCCGAACGATCGCATCGGCATGATCGCGTTCGCGGGCGTGCCGTACCTCGTGTCGCCGGTGACGCTCGATCATGACTGGGTGGAGCGCAACCTCGAGCGCGTCCAGCTCGGCACGATCCAGGATGGCACTGCGATCGGCTCGGCGTTGAGCGCAGCGGTCAACCGGCTGCGCTCTAGCGACGCGCACAGCAAGATCATCGTGTTGCTCACCGACGGCGAGAACAATGCCGGCAAGGTCTCGCCGCAGCTCGCCGCAGAGGCCGCCGCCGCGCTCGGCATCCGCGTCTACACGATCGGTGTCGGCACCGAAGGAACGGCGCCGATGCCGGTCACCGACGAGCACGGCCGCCGCCACATCGTGATGGCGCAGACCGACGTCGACGAGAAGACGCTCGGACAGATCGCGCACACCACGGGCGGCGAGTTCTTCCGCGCGACCGATACCGCATCGCTTCAAGCGATCTACGCGCGGATCGATGCGCTCGAAAAGACGACGCGTGAAGTCAGTCATACCGAACACCACGAGGAGGAGCTCGCGTGGCTGCTCGTCCCCGGCGCGGCGCTGCTCGTCCTCGAGCTGGCGCTCGCCACAACCTGGCTACGCCGCGTGCCGTGAGGATGTCATGACCTTTGCTCAACCTATCTGGCTCTGGATCGGCGCCGCGGCGTGCGCGGTGCTCGCAGTCCTGCTCGTCCGTGCGGGGCGAGCACGTCGCCGCGCGATTCGCCGGCTGGCGGCGGCGGGCCCCGAGACGACGGTCGCAGGTGCGCGGCGCTGGCTGCGCGACGGCCTCGCGCTCGCCGGCACTGCACTCGCTTTCATCGCGCTGGCGCGGCCGCAGGCTGGCTATCACTGGGAAGCAACGGCGCGGCGAGGCGTCGACCTGATGTTCGCGGTCGATACGTCGAAGAGCATGCGGGCCGCGGATCTCGCGCCCGATCGGCTGACGCGCGCGAAGCTGGCCGTCGCGGATCTCGTACGCACGTTGGATAACGATCGCGTCGGACTCGTCGCGTTCGCGGGTGGTGCGTTCGTGCAGGCGCCGATGACCGCGGACCGAACGGTGTTTCTCGAGGCGCTCGATGCCCTCGATGTCGACACGATTCCGGTGCCCGGCACCGATGTCGCGTCGGCGATCCGCGCAGCGGATCAAGCGATGAAGAGCGAGCCCGAGCACGCGAAGGTGCTCGTGCTGCTCTCGGATGGTGAAGATCTCGCGGGCAGCGCGCTCGACGCGGCACATGCGGCCGCGAAGGACGGGCTCGTGATCTACACGGTCGGCGTCGGCAGCCGGCAGGGCGCGCTGATCGAAGTGCCCGATGGCCACGGCGGCAAAGAGCTCGTGCGCGACGAAGCGGGCCAGCCGGTGCGCTCGCATCTCGACGAGACGATGCTGACCAGCATCGCGCAAGCGACGGGCGGCGCGTACCGGCCACTCGGCGCCGACGGGCGCGGGCTGGATCAGCTGTATGCGCTGCTCCGCACGAAGTTGCCGCAGCAGACGAAGGCGGGCGCGCACCACAAGATCTATGCGGAACGGTTCCAGATTCCGCTCGCAGCGGCGATCGCGTGCCTGCTGGTGAGCTTCGCGATCGGCGATCGGCGGCGGCGCGGCGCGAGTCGGTTGGGTGGGCTGGGCGTCATGATGGCCGTGCTCGCGGTGCCGGCGGTGGCGGGTGCAGACGCACCGAGCCCGCTCGCGCAGGGCGTGAATGCATACGCGAAGCACGACTTCACAGCGGCGCAGAAGCAGTTCGACGCTGCGCTTCACACCGCAGATGTCGCGCGCCAGCACGATGCCTATTACGACCTCGGCGACGCGCGCTATCGCGCGGGGCAGGCGACCGAGCAGAAGGATCGCGCGGCGACGATCGCGACGTGGAAGCAAGCGATCTCCGCGTACGACGCCGCGATCGCGCTCGCGCCGCTGGACGGTCACGCCCGGTTCAATCGGACGTTCGTCGCGATCAAGATCGCGCAGCTCGAGCAGCAGCAGAAACGGGATCAGCAGAAGCAGCAACAGCAACCACAGCAACAGAACCAGCAGGGAAAGCAGAACAAGCCGCAGAACGGTGGAGGTGGCCAGCAGGCAAAGAGCCAGCAAGGCCAGAGCGGTCAGCAGCCGAACGATCAGAAGGGCCAGAACGGCCAGCAGCCGAAAGATCAGCAGGCCCAGAACGGCTCGGGCCAGCAGCCGAAAGATCAGAAGGGCCAGAACGGCCAGCCGAAAGATCAGAAGGGCCAGAACGGCCAGCAGCCGAAGGATCAGCAAGCGCAGAACGGCTCGGGCCAGCAGCCGAAAGATCAGAAGGGCCAGAACGGCCAGCCGAAAGATCAGAAGGGCGAGAACGGCCGGCAGCCGGAGGAGCAGCAAGCCCAGAACGGCACCGGTGAGCAGCAGAAGGATCGCCAAGGCTCGGACAACGTGCCGCAGCCGGCGCAGGCTCCCGACGCGGCGGATCGCGCGAAACCGGCCGGTGGCACCGTGGGCTCGACCGAATCCAAGCAGGCTGCCGAGGCGCGCGCCGCCGAAGCTGCGGCAGACGCGAAGCGGCGCGAGGCCGGTCAGCTCACCCATGACGAGGCCGTGCAGCTCCTCAACTCCGTCGAGGACGAGCTCCGTCCGATGCCGATCCACAGCGGCTCGGACGCTCGTCCGCGACCCACCCCGACGAAGGACTGGTGAGCCATGGCTCCGGCAATTTTCCATTCGAGCTCGACTCCACGAAGGATCGGTGAACCATGAAGTACTCCCTCGTTGCGGCGGCCGCTCTCGGCGCGCTCGCACTTCCAACGTTCGCGTTCGCAGGTGCGCGCGCCCAGCTCGCGGGCTCGCTCGCCGCCGGCCAACCGGCGCAACTCGATGTCACCGTCGACGGTGAAGTGTCGGGTGCACCGGATGTTCACGTGCCCGGTGCGCGCGTGCAGCTGAACGGCCAGATGTCGTCGACGCAGATCGTGAACGGCGCGTCCTCGCAGCAGACCAAGTTCATCTACAGCGTGGTGCCCGACGCCGCGGGCGAGCTCGACATTCCGGCGATCTCCGTCGCGACATCGACCGGCGCGCAAACGACCGCACCGATTCACGCGACGGTGTCCTCGAGCCCGAGGCCCAGCCCGAGCCCGTTCTCCGGATCCGTAGGAGCGTCCCCGGCGCCTGCGACCACGAACGCCGCCGCTCCCACCGGCCGCGTCATCCAGAGCTCCCCGCACGCGTTCATCACGCTCGACGTCCCGACTCACAAGCTCGTCGTCGGCCAGGCCGTTCCGGTCACCATTCGCGCGTACTTCCGCGCCGGCACATCGGCGACGCTCGATGGCGCTCCGCACCTGACAACGGATGCCTTCACGCTGTCGAACCTCTCCGACAAGCCCGCGCAGACCCAGGTCCAGCTGCGCGGCGAGCCGTACCTGCAAGCGACGTGGACCGCACTCCTGTCACCGGCGAAGCCGAGCACCGGCAAGCTCGCCGTCGAGCTGCCGGTCGAGCTCGCGTATCGCGCGGCGCCGCGGCCGGCGCAGCACCGCACGATGCGCGACATCTTTGGCGCCGATCCGTTCGGCGATGCGTTCGGCAGCGACTCGCCGTTCGGCGATAGCGATCCGTTCGGCGCGATGGACATGGACATCGACTCGATGTTCGACATCGGCCCGATGCAACAGGAGCAAGTCACGTTGCGCGGGCCGACCTCGACCGTGACGGTGATCGAGCCGCCGGATGCCGGCAAGCCTGCCGATTACAGTGGCGCCGTCGGTGCATTCTCGCTCTCGGTCGATCCACCGACCGGTACGCCGCGCGTCGGCGAGCCGCTGACGCTCGCGTTTCACGTCACCGGCACCGGCAACTTCGATCGCGTGACCGGCATTGCGCTCGCCGATGCAACGGGCATGAAGACCTATCCCGCAAAGGCGGACTTCGTCGCGGGCACGACCCCCCTGACCGGGACGAAGACGTTCACGCAGACGATCGTCCCGACGCGAGCCGGCACCGTCGAAGTTCCCGCGGCGACGTTCAGCTACTTCGATCCCGCGAAGCATGCCTACGTCACCGCGCACACGGCGCCGCTGTCGCTCACCGTCGTCGCCTCGCCCGGTGGCGGCGCCGCCGATCCGGGCCTCGCTGCATCCGTGCGCGAGCCGGGCATGCTGCCGAATCGCGTCGACCCGGGTGAGCCGCATGCCGAGCTGATGCCGCTCGTCGACCGTGCGTCGACCTGGCTCGGAGTCGCCGGCATTCTCGCGGCCACGATCCTCGCGATCCTGATCGCATGGAGTCGGCGCAGCCACCGGATCGCGAGCGTGCTCGCCTCGCGGCGTGTCGATCGCGAGGTCGCGCGCGCAACCGAGGCGATGCAACGGGCGGCCGATCAGGCCGATCCGGTCGCATTCTTCAGCGCAGCGCGAACGGCGCTACAGACCCGACTCGCTTCGACGTGGCACACACGCGCCGATGCGATCACCGCACACGACGTCGCAGCGCGGCTCGGCGACCGAGGCGAAACGATTCGCGAGGTGTTCGAGCACGCCGACGGCATGGCCTACGGCGCGCCGACCACCGAGCCGCTCGAGTACTGGGACGGCATCGTCCGCGCGGAGCTCGCGCACCTGGAGGTCTCACCATGATCCGTCGTCTCGCCATCTCAGCGTTACTCATCTTCACCGCCACCGCATCCGCGGATCCGTTCGTCGCCGGTAATGCCGCAGCGGCGCACGGTGATCACGCGACCGCTGCTACCTCGTTCGAGCGCACGCTCGCCGAACGAGGCTGGTCGACGAACGCGCTGTTCGACCTCGGCAACGCGTACGCGAGCACCGGCCAGCGCGGCCTCGCGATCCTCGCGTACGAGCGCGCTCTCGTGCTGTCGCCACGCGATACGGCGGTCGCGACGAACCTCGCGCACACGCGCGAAGCGGCCGGCATCGCACAGCCGATGACCTCGCGCACCCACGCACAGCTGTCGCGGCTGTCGAGTGACGAGTGGACGTGGATCGCGCTCGCCGCGGTGCTGCTCGCCGCGGCGGCGATGTCCGCGCGCGCCTGGTGGCCGAGCCAGCGTCGGCGGACCGGCGCGGTTGCCGTGTTCGGCGCCGCGATCGCCGTGCTAGGATTCGGTGCCGCACTGGAGGTCGCGCCCGCGCGCTCGGCTGCGGTCGTGGTTCACCCCGACACCGCGCGCATCGCACCGGTCGCGGGCGCCGAGGAAGCGTTCCCCGCGAGCGAGGGCGAGACCGTGCAGATCGAGCAGCAGCGCTCGGACTATGTCTACGTCCGCGACGGCGATCGCTACGGCTGGCTACCCGCCCACGCGCTCGAGCGTGTCTTGCCGGAACGCGCGCCAGCGCACACTTGAACCCGCGAGGAGGTCGCGCTGTGATCGACCCGATGCGACTCGCACTGATCGAAGACGACGAACGGATCGGCGAGTTCGTCGAGAAGGGCCTCGCTCAAGACGGCCACGTCGTCGACTGGTCGCGCACCGGTCCCGACGGTCTCGCCGATCTGACCTCGCGGACGTACGACGCCGCGATCGTCGATGTCATGCTGCCCGGCAAGACCGGCTTCGAAGTGATCCGCGCGGCGCGCACGCGCAAGGTCACGACGCCGATCATCATCTTGTCGGCGCGCGACTCGGTCGACGATCGGATCACCGGCCTCGACGCCGGCGCGGATGACTACCTGACCAAGCCGTTCTCGTTCGCCGAGCTGGTCGCGCGCCTCCACGCGCTGGTCCGGCGTGCCACGACTGCGACCGCGTCGTATCGGCTGGCCTACGCCGACCTCTCGCTCGACATCCGCACCCGCCGGGTCGAGCGCGGGGAGACACCGATCCAGCTCCAGGCCAAAGAGTTCGCATTGCTCGAGTACCTGCTGCGCAACGCGGAGCGCGTGCTCAGCAAGACGATGATCCTCGAGCACGTGTGGGAGTACGGCTTCGATCCGCAGACCAACGTAGTCGACGTGCTCGTCAGCCGGTTGCGGGCGAAGGTCGATCGTGACTTCGAGCCGAAGCTCATCCACACGCTGCGAGGTGCCGGCTATGTCCTCCGCGCCGAAGGCTGATCGCCGCCGGCCGTGGCGCTCGCTCGCGTTTCGCGTCAACGCTTGGTATGTCGTCGTGTTCGTCGCGAGCATCGCGGCGCTGGTCGCGACTGCGGTGCCCACCGTGCGGCGCGCGCTCGATCGCGCCGACACGATCGTCGTCGAAGATCGCGTCGAACGCCACGTCGCCGTGTTGTCGACCGGCCTGCCGGAGTATCGCGCGGCGGTCGCGCACGCCGACGCGCTCGGCGATCCCGAGGTGCCCGTGCGGATCCGCGGTGCACACGGCGAGACGCTGTACGAGCACGGCGACGTGGCGACCGCACACATCACCGCGATGCGCTCGACCGGCGACCTTCACGTCGAGGTCGGCGCCCCGGTCGATCCGTGGACGACGGTGTTCCACGAGTTGCGCACGAGCGCGCTCCTGCTTGCACTCGGCGCGCTGGTGCTCGCGGTCGGCGGTGGCTACGTACTCACGCGGCGCGGTCTGCGGCCGGTGCGCGAGCTCGCGGCGACCGCCCGCGACGTGATCCGGTCCGGTGACCTCTCTCGCCGCGTACCGGAGCATCGCTCGACCGACGAGCTCGACGAGGTCTCGACGCTGTTCAACCGCGTGCTCGCGCACAACGAGGCGCTCGTCGCCGGCATGCGCGCGTCGCTCGACAACGCCGCGCACGACCTGCGCACGCCGCTCACGCGCCTGCGCGGCACCGCCGAGGTCGCGCTGCGCACCGACGATCCGGCAGCGGCGCGCGACGCGCTCGCGCTGTGCATCGAACAATCCGATCAACTGCTCGCGATGCTGCGCATGCTGCTCGATATCGCCGAGGCGGAGTCCGGGATCATGAAGCTCGACCTCCAGCCCGTCGCGCTAGATCGCATCGCGCAGGATGTCGTCGAGCTCTACGGCCATGTCGCCGACGACCAGGGGATCCAGCTCGAGCTCGTCACATCTGGCGTCACGGTGCGAGCCGACCCCGCGCGGCTGCGCCAGGCGGTCGCGAACCTGGTCGACAACTCGGTCAAGTACACCTCGCGCGGCGGCACCGTCACGATCGAAACGGACCGCCAAGGCGACACCGGCATCGTGCGCGTGCGCGACAGTGGCGAGGGCATTCCGGCCGAGGCCTTACCCCGGATCTGGGATCGTCTGTATCGCGCGGAGCCGAGCCGCAGTCGTCCCGGGCTCGGCCTCGGGCTCAGCCTCGTCAAGGCGATCGTCGACGCCCACCACGGCCACGTCGAGGCCGCGAGCCCTCCCGGTGGTGGCTCGACATTCACGATCTCGCTGCCGCTGGCGCGGACGTCGAATCAGGACCCGGACCGATAGCGTCGCCACCCGCAGCCGTCAGAGTGTTCGAGAGGCCACACCATGGAGATCCAGCTCGACACCGACCACCCCATCGCCGGTACCGAGGCCCTCGAGCGAGTGGTCCACCGGTTCGTGGGACAGCTCACTCGCCTCGCCGAGGCGCGGATCGTCGCTCCTTAGCGTCGGGGTGCCACGTAGCGGTCGTAGCTGATCGAGGGCAGATCGAAGACGCGACCCGCCGCGAGCGACCTGCACAGCGTCAAATACTCGGCGTGCGCCCATCCCAACGGTGCGGCGGACCGGGTCGGCTTGCCGCGCACGAGGCCGCACGCTGGCAGATCCGGCTGATCCCAGACTTGCTCGGAGACGCAACCGGTCGCGTTCGCGAAGCCTTCGATCGCAAAGGCGAGCTTCGCGGCTTCGTCGAGCCGGCCGCGGGCGATCTCGTAGTGTGCGCGTTCGCCCGTGAGGAGCGGCCAAGGGCGTCCTATCCCGTCGCCGTCGAACGGGGCGCCGTCGGCGTACTCGCCATATTTGTCGCCCGGATAGCGTCGCCACGCGGGGCCCGATGGGAGCTCGCACCGGAGCGTCGCGTCGATCACGCGGACGGTATCGACCATCTTCGGATCGTCGGCGGCGCGCAGGCCGAATCGGACGAGCGCGAGCGCGTCGGGCGAGACCTCGGTGGGCGGCAAGTGGTCGAGGTCGAGATCCGGATATGGTTGACCTGGGTGGCGGCTCCGCACGTAGTAGCCCGCGACCCCCACTCGGTCCGCGAGCGCACCTCCGCGCCGGTACAACATCGACTCGATGCCGTCGTTCCACTCGTCGGCGAGGTCGCGGAGAGGCGCGATCGACTCGTGATGGCCGAGCAACTCGGCGACCTCGGCAGCGCACAGCAGTCCGGCGATCGCGGTCGCGATCGAGAACGGCGTGACGCCAGACGTGTCTTCCCAACGATCGCGCGGGGTCGACGGACCGTGACGAGTGATCCAGCGTGCCGCGCCGACCATCATCGGCCACGTCGCATCGAGCTCGGCGTCGGAGATCAGGCCGGCGGCCCGCAGGCGCGAGACCAAGAGCAACGGCAAGCCGACCTCGTCGAGCTCGTCGTGCGACCACACGCGTGCTCCCGTGATCTGCATGTTCTGCGGCCAGTGTCCGTCCGCGTGCTGGGTCGCGCGCAGGTAGGGAAGTGCCAAGCGGCACTCGTCGGCGGCGCCGGCGGCGAGCAGTCCTGTCGCGCTCTGAACCAGGTCGCGCGTCCACACGAGATGATACGTGCCCTCGATCCCGGGGCCTCGGGATGGTCCCCACGGGGTCGCGAGCGCGGCCACGCGTCCCCCGGTCGGGGTCTTCGCTTCGAGCGTCTTCAGCACCGTCGCGCTCGTCGTCCACAGCGGCCGGGCGGCGGCAGGCGCGCGGAGCCCGGCGTGCCACCCTTTCCACTCCGAGACATAGCGCGCGTGCGCTGCATCGAAGCCGCGATGGAGCGAGGTCAGCGCGGCGTGGGCGGCGTCGTCGCGGGTCCGTGCGAAGCCGAGCGCGAACGTGATCTCGCCGTGCGTCGCGCGGTGGTCGAGCTCCGCGGCGAGCGAGACGTTGCCGTGCTCGGCGCGATCGAAGCGCTCGACGAGCTTGCCGTGCTCGCGCAGCTGGGCGCGGCCGTCGGCGCCGGCAAAGCCCGCGGTCGCATCGACGATCGGCGCAGAGCAGGCCAGCGCGAGCGCGAGCCCGTCGGCGCGCTCGGCGAATAACATCGCGGTTCCCTCGTGCGCACCGAGTAGCGCGGTGTTGTCATCGCCGTGGTTGCCGAGGTGGGGCGCGAGAAGGCAGTACACGCGCCCGAGCGATGATGTATCGCCGGCGAGCACCGTGAAGCGCGCGCGCACGAGGATCACGTCGGCGAGCGGATCGGCGATGACCTCCTTGTCGATCCGGTAGCGTCCGCTCACACAGACGTTGACGAACCGGCAGAACGGAACCTGGGGATCGACCACGGTCTGGCCGTGCACGGTGTGCGCCTTCTCCTCGGAGACCATGCCGTCGGCGGCGACCACCGCGAGCTCGAACGAACGCAGGCAAGCCTGATCCGGCGTCGGAAAGAACACCTCGGTCAAGATCCCACCTGCGTACGTGAACCAGACCCGGCTACCTGCTCCGACCGCGGTGCCGATCAGATCTTTGTTCGCATCCGCCCAGTGTGCCTCGACTCCAGGGCTTCCCGGTGCGTGCGGTTTGCGTGACGCGTGCATCGAGCGAGCATGTTGCACGCCGTGGTCCACATCGGGTGGTCGGGCACGATGCTCGCAGGTCTATGGAGGATGAACACCGATGCGGTTGGTACAGAGCTCACGGCCGGCGCCGGCGAGGGGTTGCGGGCGCGTCGCACGGTCGCCGCGATCGCGGCGGGGCTCGCCGTCGATTTCGCGATCATCGGGATGCACCAGTACGGTGTGATCCGCAGCCTTCCCGACCTGCCCGTGCGCGGCTTCGACTCGAACGCCGTCACGACCTCGTCAGCCGCTTATCCCTTCGGGATCCCGGATAGCGCGCTCGCGCTCGCGGGGCTCGGCGGCATCATCGCGCTGGCCACCGCGGGCGGGAGCGCCAGCACCGGTCGGCCTCCGCTCTTCGACGTCGCGCTCGGCGCTGCGACCGCGATCGGCGCGGGTGGCGCATTGTATTATTTGAACACGATGCGGCGCGAACGCACGCTGTGCGCGTACTGCCTGGTTGGAAGTGTCGGGATGTTCGCGATGGCCGCGATCGCGGCGCCCGCCGCGGTCCGCGCCGTCGCTCGGTGGTTCGCGCGATGACCGTCCCGGTCGAGGTCGTCGGAGCGAATCACGGTGTGGAGATCTTTGGCGTGCGCCTGCTGGGTGCCGACGCGCAGAACGGGCGCAAGTTGCTGCTGACGGTCGCGCTGTTCATCTTGCTCTACGTGGTCACCAAGCTGCTCGGCCAGGTGACGCGTGCCGTGCGCGGACATGCCGCACGCCGCGCCGCATTCTGGACCGGGCAGGGCATTAGCCTCGTCATGTTCATCGTCGGCGTGATCGGGTTCGTGTCGATCTGGTTCGA
>JBDUAS010000163.1:0-15826 GCA_040004535.1 Deltaproteobacteria bacterium | reverse complement strand
CGTTCTTCTCGCAGGACTGCACGAAGATCGTGTGGCGCGCGTCGCGGCCGCAGGGCGCCGACCTCGACAAGTACAAGGCGCTGCTCGTACAGCACCTCGTCCAGCCGACGAAGATGGACTTGTGGGTCGCGAACGCCGATGGCACCGAGGCGCATCAGGTGACGTACCTGCCGGGCGCGTCGTTCGGGCCGTACTTCTATGCGAGCGGTAAGCGGATCATTTTCGCGTCGAACTATCTGGCGCCCCGCGGCCCGGAGTTCGACCTGTTCGCGATCAACACCGATGGCACGCAGCTCGAGCGGATCACGTACGCCCCGGGCTTCGACGGCTTTCCGGTGTTCTCGCCCGACGGCAAGACGCTGTCGATGTCGTCGAACCGCCGCGATGTCGTGAAGACGAATGCGGGCGATGTCTATCGCGTCACCGGTACGCCGGCCGGCGAGCACGACACGAACATGTTCATCACGCCGTGGGACGATCACCCGGCCGGCATCAAGTACCAGCCGGAGACCACGCTCGCCGACGAGTACGCCGCGTCCGTGCAGTGGCTCGCCGACGACGCGCGCGAAGGCCGCGGGCTCGGTACGAAGGGCCTCGCCGACGCGCAGGACTGGGTCCAGCAGCAGCTCGCAACGTCCGGCGTCGAGGCCGGGCTCGACGGTGGGCAATGGCGCCAGCCGTTCGAGGTCACGACCGAGATCAAGCGCGGCTCCAAGACCGCGCTCGCGATCGATGGCAAGGAGGTCGCGATCACGGACTACGCGCCGATGCCGTTCTCCGCGCAGAAGCTGGTGACCGCCACGGTCGTCGCCGCGGACTGGGGCATCGTCGACGAAGCGACCAAGCGCGACGACTACAAGGGCAAGGACGTCAAAGGCAAGATCGTGCTCGTCCATCGCTTCGCACCTGCAGAAGGTAAGGACGCGATGGCGACCGCGGAGCTCGGCGATCTGCGCAAGAAGGCGTTCACCGCGAAGCAGAAGGGCGCGATCGGGATGATCGTCGTCGACGACGGCGATCTGAAGCAGGACGAAGCGGCGCTGCCCGCGCTCGTGCCGGGCGGCATGGGCGAGATCAACGGTGCGACCGGTGATGCAGGCATCGCGATCGTCGTGATCAAGCGCTCGGCCGCCGCTGCGCTCGCGAAGGGGACGCACAAGGCCTCGCTCGCCGTCGAGCTCGAACCGGTGCGGACGCCGACGGCGAACGTCGTCGGTGTGATCCACGCGGGTGCGGCGACGAAGCAACCCGGCGTCGTGATCCTCGGCGCGCACCTCGATCATCTCGGCATGGGTGGCGGTTCGAATGCGCTCGATCCAAAAGTTCACGCCGTTCACAACGGCGCCGACGACAACGCCTCGGGGGTTGCCGCGTTGCTCCAGGCCGCGAAGCTGCTCGCCGCGAACAAGGCGGACCTCCAGCGCGACATCGTCGTGATCGCGTTCTCCGGCGAAGAAGAGGGCGACCTCGGCTCGGATTGGTACGTCAAGCACATGAAGGACGCGAAGGATGTCGTCGCGATGATCAACATGGACATGGTCGGCCGGATGCGCGCGAACCACCTCAGCATCAACGGCGGCGAGTCTGCGAAGGAATGGAAGGAGCTCGCCGAGCCCGCGTGCGCGGCGGCGCGCATCGATTGCACGATCGGCGGCTCGGGCTACGGGCCGAGCGATCACATGCCGTTCTACATCGCCGGCATCCCGGTGCTGTTCATGTTCACCGGCAACCACCTCGACTATCACACCGCGACGGACGACTCCGACAAGATCAATGCGGCGGGCGGTTCGCGCGTCGCGATGATCGCTGCGGATCTCGCGAAGCGCGTCGCGAATCGCGCGGGTGGGCTGACCTACGTCAAGGCGCCGCCGGAGCACCAGTTCGGCGATGTTCGCCATATCGGTGCGTCGCTCGGGACGATTCCGTCGTACAGCGAAGATCCGAATCAGCTGCCGGGGCTCGTGCTCTCGGATGTCGCGCCCGAGGGTCCGGCGGCGAAGGCCGGGCTCAAGGGCGGCGATCGAATCATCAAGGTCGGCGCCGTCGAGATCCGCGGCATCGAGGATCTGATGTTCGTGTTGCAGGCGGCGAAGCCCGGAACGCCGACGAAGATCACGTTCGTGCGCAACAACAAGGAACAGACCGTCGACGCGACGTTCGGCTTGCCGCGCGGCAGAAGGTAATCACGCGCTCGATCCTGAATCGCGGGTGATCCGGATCCGGATAGCGGATCGTGCGCACGTGACGCGAGTACGAGTACGCGCACGTAGCTACGCGCCGAAGCCGGGCGGATCGCGATCTGTCGTGATCTCACCGGGCTCGTCGGGAAAGAAATCGCCGCGCGCCGAGATCGCGGCGAGGTTCGTCGCCACCTTGTGCAGCGTCGCCGAGGTCGCACTGTGGCCGGCGTCGCTCAACATCGCGGTCGCGCGATGGCGCAGCTTCGCGATCGCGTCGCGGTGCGCGCTGCTCGCGCTGAGGTCGCCTTTGCGCAGCGTCTTCGCCGCGGCGAGCATCTCGTCGAACACGTCGCGCGCGTGCCAGTACAGCTGGTTCGTCGCCCACGCCGACACCGAGGGCCGGGGCAACGTGCGCAACTTCGCGGCGGGCTTGGCTTCGCCGGCGGCGCGTAGCTCGTCGGCGAGGCGCTTGCGCTCCTTCACGAACTCGGCGAGCGGCGCCTGGTAGAGCGCCCGGCGGGCGTCCTCGAACTTCATGGAGCCGATGCTACCTTTCGAGATCACCATCACCTTGAAGTGATTGCGGGAGTGGGTGAGTGGCTTCGACGGGGGCTGCCGATGTCAGGCCGCGGTGGTACTGAACAGATGTACATGAGTGGCGACCTCGAACGCTTCCTCGCGCAGGCCCGCGGTGCCGTGGGCTCGGTGGCTGCGTCGAAGATCGTCCATGTCGATCGGCTGGTTCATGCCGGCGCAGAGTCGCGCGCGGCATGGGAGCTGAACAACCTGCGCGGCCGGCTCGTCGAGCTGTCCGCGCGCGGTGCGACCGCCACGTTGACCGCGGCGGTCGAGCTCGTCGTCGAAGCGCAGACCCAGGCCGAGCCGGTCGCGTGGATCGCGCCTGCCGCCGGCACGTTCTATCCGCCGGATGTCGCCGAGTCCGGGGTCGATCTAGCAGCGCTCGTCGTCGTTCGCGTGCGCGATGCGATCGCGGCGGCGCGCGTCGCCGAGCGCTTGCTGCGCTCCGGTGCATTCGGCTTGATCGTGATCGATCTGTGCACGCCCTCGGGCGGCTCGATCGAGCTCGCAACCGCGAACCAAGGCCGGCTCGTCACGCTCGCGCAGACCCACGATGCCGCGATCGTGTGCATCACGGATAAGACCGCCGAGACCGCGTCGCTCGGCTCGCTCGTGTCGCTGCGTGCGGAGGCGTTGCGCTTGCGCGATCGCGAGGACGTCACCGTCACCGTGCGCGCGCTCAAGGACAAGCGGCGCGGCCCCGGCTGGGAGAAATCCGTGAAGAAGCGGCTCCCCGCCGGCCTGTGAATTCAGCGCGGCGGCGACGTGAAGAACGGCGGCGCACCTTCGATCGCGGCGACATCCTCGGCGGCGAAGTACTTCGCCGCGAGCTCGCGCATCTGCGGGCGCGTGTAGATCTCGGCTACCGGCTTGTCGATCGCGTCGGCCATCACGACGCCGACCTCTTCGACCGGCTGCGCGCCGGGAACCTTGCGGCTGTCGAGCCCACCGTGCAGCGCGTTCGAGCCGAACTCGGTCGCGACCACGCCGGGCATCACGGTCGTGCAGTGAATGTTCGGGAACGCGGCGCGCAGCTCCATGCGAAGGCTGCCCATCAGGAGGTTCACCGCGGCCTTCGCGGCGCTGTATGCGCTGCGCTGCGCGGCGAACGGGAACCGCGACAAGCCCGACGACACGGTCATGATCTGACCCTGGCCGCGCTGCTTCATGTGCGGCAGCACGGCCTGGATGCCGTAGACCACCGACTTGATGTTGATCGTGACCATGTCGTCGAGGTCGGCATCGGTCAGCTCCGAGACCATGCGCGAGATCCCGCGGCCTGCGTTGTTGACGATCACGTCGAGCTGGCCGAAGCGCTCGAGCGTGCGGTCGCGGAGGCGTTCGAGATCCGCGCGGCGCGTGACATCGGTCGGCACGGCGAGCGCGTTCGCACCGAGCTCGGTCGCGAGCTTCGCGAGCTCGGCTTCGTTACGCGCGGCGAGCACGACGCCCTTGGCACCGCGACGCGTGACCTCGCGCGCGAGCGCGGCGCCGATTCCCATCGAAGCGCCGGTGATCACGATGACCTTGTCGTTGATGGACATCCGCCGACCGTAGGAGATCTCTCCGGATTAAAGCATTGAGTTGACAAGGAGATTCGGTTAGCTGAACACTCGTACAGTGCCAGCGATCGCGTGCCTCGATCTCCCCGCGTTACCGCTCCAGCTGGCGTGGCGCGACGAGCCCGAGCTTCGCAACCATCCGGTCGTCGTCATCGACGAGGATCGTCCGCAAGGCACGGTGCTGTGGGCGTGCGAGCGCGCGCGTGCCGCGGCGGTGTTGCCGGGGCAACGCTACGCGCACGCACTCGGACTGCATCGCGGGTTGCACGCGCGCGTCGTGTCGCCGGCGCGAATCGCCGCGGCGATCACCGAGCTGCGCGAGCTGTTGCACGCGTTATCGCCGCGCGTCGAGCCGAGTGATGACCCGGGCACGTTCTGGTTGGACGGCGAGGGCCTCGAGCGGATCAAGTTCGGCACCACGTGGGGGCTCGCGATCCAGCGCAAGATCACGCCGCTCGGTTACGCCGGCGCGGTCGTCGTCGGGTTCTCGCGGTTCGCGACGTACGCGATCGCGAAGGCCACGCGCGGCGGCATCACGATCCTGCGCAACGATGCCGACGAGCGCGCGGCGGCCGCGGCGGTGCCTCTCGCGCGGCTGGATCTCGATCCGAAGCTGCGCGACTCGCTCGCGCGCCTCGGCATCACGAAGCTCGGTGAGATGGTGCGGTTGCCCGGCGGCGGCATCCTCGAGCGGTTCGGTAAGGAGGCGCACCGCATGTATCAGCTCGCGGCGGGCGAGCGCTGGGATCCGCTCGTGCCGCTCGCGCCACCAGAAGCGCCCGACGAGCGGATCGTGCTCGACGACGATGTCACCGATTCCGAGCAGCTCGTGTTCGTGTTGCGCCCCGCGATCGATCGCCTGCTCGACCGGCTCGCCGCGCAAGGCCGCGCGGTGACGGCGCTGCACGTCGAGCTCGTCCTGCGCCACGCGGTCGGCGATACCGAGCTACGTGCCGAGTGCATCAAGCCCGCGGCACCGACACTCGACGGCCGCGCGCTGCTCAGGCTCGTTCACCTGCGCGTCACGGGTACGCCGCCGGCCGCACCGATCAACGCGGCGCGGGTGTGGGCCGACGACGTCGCGGCCTCGCGCGAGCAGCTCGCGATGTTCGCGTCGCGCCCGCGCCGCGATCTGCGCTCCGCGAACGAAGCGCTCGCGAGCGTGCGCGCCGAGCTCGGCGACGACGCGGTCGTGCGCGCGGTGCTGCGCGAGGGACACTTGCCCGAGGCGAGCTTCGGTTGGGAGCCGCTCTCCGCGGTCGTCGCGGCGGCGCCGCAGCCCAAGCTCGTGCGCCCCCTCGTGCGCCGGCTGCATACGAAACCCCAGATGCTGCCGCCGCAGGCCCGCCAGGTCCGCGACGACGGCTGGTTGCTCTCGGGCCTCGAGCACGGTGCGGTCGTGCGAATCGTCGGGCCGTACGTGGTGTCGGGCGGCTGGTGGCAACAGCACGAGCTCCATCGCGAGTATCACTTCGCGGAGCTCCGCCGCGGCGATTGCTTGTGGGTCTACTACGACCGCAACCGCCGGCGCTGGTTCTGCCACGGCGCGGTCGAATAACTAAGCGACGTACGTCAGCTTGCGGCGCAAGAAGCTCATCACCGGCTTCTCGAAGTACAGGTGGATCAGGACACCGAGGAAGCTGGTCAGCGCGAGCAGGCCGACGATCAGAGGCACGATCACCGCGGTACCGAGCTCGCGGTGGCCGACGCCCACGCGCAGCACCGTGTAGATGATGTACGGGTGGATGAGGTAGATGATGTAGCTCGCCTCGCCGACGAGAAAGATCGTCTTGTTCTGGGTCGTGAACTGGTAGTGCTTCTCGACGAGCAACGCGGACAGCACGAGCACGAACGACGGGATGCCGGCGACGATCACGCGATAGTGATCGATCCATTCGGCCTCGCCGTAACAGATCATCGCGAACGAACCGACGATCAGCGCGATCAACAAGGCCTTCGGCGGCTTCAGCGCTTCCCACGTGAACAAGTAGAACACCCCGATGCCGAACACGAACTCGAGCACGATCGGCCGCGCCCAGAACGTGAGGATCGCGTTGTCGACGCCGAGCACGTGAACGATCGCGGTGAACCCGCAGATCATCGCGCCGCACACGAGCGGCGCGACGACGTCGGGCTTGAGCTTCAGCGCGAGTGCGAACCACAAGTAGAAGAACATCTCGAAGTTGAGCGACCAGCCGAGCACGAGCGTCGGAAACTGCTCGCCGCCGGGCGGCAGGCGCGGGATGAACGCGAGCGATGCGCCGAGCTGCTTCCAGTCGGCGTGGGTCGTGCGCAGGAGATCCGGCTTGACGAGCACGACCGCGAACACGAACAACGTCGCCGCCCAGTAGAACGGGACGATCCGGATCATGCGGCGGAGCAGGAACTGATCGGGTTTCTTCGAGCCGATGTACGCGATGATGAAACCACTGATCACGAAGAACACGTCGACGCCGCGGCTGCCGATGTTCGTCTGGAGATCTAGGCCGGCCTCCGACGTGATGTGGTAGTAGACGACCCCGAGCGCAGCGATCACGCGCAGGACGTGCAGATTGTAAAGCATCGACGCGCGCGAGTGTATCGCGCGATCAGATCTTGTCCCAGGTCCCGCCGCCGGGACCATCGGTCCAGTCGTAGCGCACGGTGGCGCTGGACGGCGTCGTGATCGTCGTGCATGCCGACGTGCAGATCGTGTAGTCGCCGTTCGGCAGGTCGACCTGATAGACACCGTCGCCGTCGCTCGTCGTCGCTGCGTACGTGCCGCTCGCCGTGTACACCGTGACGTGCTGTTTCGCGACCGGCAGACCGTCGGAGGTGAGCTGACCGTAGACGCCTTCCGGAATCGTCACCTTCGTCGCGATATCGCGATCCATCGCACACGCAGTCACGAGCAACGACAACACCACGTACTTCACGTCGTGGGATCGAGCAACCCGCGTGCCCGTGCAAGGCGGCGACAACACACGGGAGCACCGTGCATGAAGCCGAGTTTTCGGACAAAATTGTCAGACTTCGGAGGGTGATCACAGTCGTGTCGGATTCGGGCGAAGGCGAGAATAAAACCTACGGCACGGCCGCGCGCGACGCGCCGGTCTCGCGTGCCGACTTCGAGCGCGCGATCCGTCACCTCAACATGAGTGACCACGATCTACGCGATGCCGTGCTCCAGCTCGCCGCGCGCGTCGTCGCTCTCACCGACGAGCTCACGCGCAGGATCGACGGCGTCGAGCCCGATCCGGCGCCGCCGAACACGCCCGCGTCGGCGCCGACCGCCACGGTCGAGGTCGCGGTCGGCAAGCAGCTCGGCGATGCACTCGTCAACACGTACGCCGGCGATGCGAGACAGGCCCTGCGCGTGTCGCTCGATCTCGGCGGCGACAAGTACGCGACCGCGCCGTCGGCGCCGCCGTGTGACGAGCTGTTGGACCTGTGCAAGGCGCGGTGTTGCACGCTGTCGTTCGCGCTGTCGACCGCGGATCTCGATGAAGGCGTGATCCGCTGGGACTACGGCCAGCCGTACTTGATCCGCCAGCGCGCGAGCGACGGCTACTGCGTGCACTGCGACCCGGGCGCACTGACCTGCACGGTGCACGCGCAGCGGCCGCGCGTGTGTCGGTCGTACGATTGCCGGGAGGACCCGCGGATCTGGATCGACTTCGCGGCGCGGATCCCGCAGCCGACCGATCAGCCAGTCCCTCACGCGCGCGAGGCGGGATTCGACCTCGTCGAGCGAGCGCGCCAGCGGGCGAGGGCCGCGACCGTCGAGAAGAAGGCGATCGGCGATTCGTTCGCGGATGCAGGTCCGGTCGTGGGTCCCAAGCCGCGGGGCTCGCTCTAGCCGCTCGCGTCGTCGGGGCCTTCGTCGCGCGCGCGGCGAAGCTTGTCGAGATCGGTCGGCGCGGGATGCACGAGCACGGTGCCGGTCGAGCCGTGGATCGCGAGCAGGTCGCCGGGGCGAACCCAGCCGAACAACCCGGACACGTCGGTGACGATCGGCAGTTGCGCAGCGTGGCAGATCGCGAGCGCCGCCGGTGTCGCCTGCGAGCTCGTCACGATCGCACCGGCGCCGCGGGCGACGGCGCCGATCGCCATCACCGCGCCGATCCGATCGGCGATCCAGATCGCACCAGGCCGCACCGTGGCGCGCGCATCGGCGGTGATGCCGACGAGCACGCACATCTCTTCGATCTCCTCGACGCGATCTTCTTCGCCGGACTCGGTGCCGAGCCGATGCGCGGCGCGCGCGTAGTCCTTCGCGACCGAGCGCAAGCCGGCAGGCGACGACGCGGCCTCGACGAGGCGCTCGCGCAGGCGTTGATCGACGAGCCCGAGCGCGACGCGATCGAGTGCCGCGCCGACCCGTGGATCGTCGGCCTCGGCGAGCCGCTTCACCGCGCGACCCATGTCGTCGCGGATCCGGCCGAGTGCGCGATCGACGTCGGTCGGTGCGGACGCGTGCCACGTGATCGCGGTCGTCGTCGGCACGACGCCGGCGCGACCGAGCACGACGCCGCCACCGTGACCGCGGCCGCCGAGTCGTGCCGAGCGGATCGCCGATGCACGCCGACGTTCGATCGCGAGCGTGATCGGTGCACCGAGCGCGGTCGCGAGCGTGACCTCGGTGACCGCGAACGGGCGCGCCTTGCGCTGGAGCACGAGCACGCCGGATGCGGCGCCGCCGCTGATCAGCGGGATGCCGACGAACACGGGAAACCGATCCTCGCCGAGCTCGGGCACCGGCTTGAACGCCGCTTCGGTCGCGGCGTGCGCCGCCGAGATCGGGCGCATGCACTCGGCGACCAGGCCGGTGATGCCTTCGCCGACGCCGAGCGTCGTGCCGATCGCGCGCGCGCCGAAGCCGTGATTGCCGCGCATGACGAGTGCGTTGTCCTCGGCGACGTAGATGCTCGCGATGTCGACATCGGCGATCGCCGCGACTTGATCGCACATCGCGGTCAGCATCGTCTCGAGCGGACCGTCGTGACTCGCGAGCTCGATCAGGCGAAGAATGCCGTCGACGCCGCGATCACCACGGTGGTGCACCTGGATGATCGGCTTGTCGTCTGGGGGATCTCGACCGTCTGGCGGCACGACTCAGCCTGCCATTGACAGGTCGTGGGTATTAACTGAACACTCGTACAGTATCAACATGAGCGAGTACGCGCCGCTTTGGTGCAAGTCGAACTTCTCGTTCCTCGAGGGCGCGAGCCACGCCGAGGAACTGGTCGAAGAGGCGCACCGGCTCGGGCTGCGATCGATCGCGATCACCGATCGCGACGGGGTGTACGGCTTGGTTCGCGCGCACACCAAGGCGAAAGAGCTCGGGATCCAGGTCCTGAACGGTGCGCAGCTCACGGTCGCACCCCCGAATGCGCGACTCGCGGGCTCGGCGATCACCGCACCGAAGGTCGGCTTGCATCACGACGAGCTCGGCCGCGGGCCGGGGTGGGGCGCCGAGACCGACGACATCGAGCCGGAGATTCCGGTCACCGGCCGGCGCACGCGACCGAAGAAGGCAAAGCCGCGGCAAGCGTTGCTCGGCTTCGCGCACGGTGCCGCGGCGAACGAAGCCGCGCCGGTCGAGCCGCCTCCATCGCGGCTCGTCGTGCTCGCGATCGATCGCGCGGGCTGGGCGAACCTCACGCGCCTGGTCACGATCGGCCGGCGGCGCTGCGACAAAGGCGAGTCGCTGCTCGCGTGGTCCGAGATCTGCGCGCACGCGCAAGGGCTCGTCGCGCTGTGGAGCGATCTGCTCGGCGACGAACCGATGCCGTCGCCGGAGCTCGTCGGCGATCTGCGCACGGCGTTCGGCGATCGGTTGTACGCGGTGCTGTCGCGTCACCGCCGCGCCGATGATGTCCCGCGCGAAGTCCGCGTACGTACGCGCGCTGCGGCGTTCGGGATCCCGCTCGTCGCCGCGAACGAGGTGCTCTATCACTCGCGCGCACGCCGGCCGTTGCAGGACGTGCTGACCTGCATCCGCCACGACGTCACACTCGCGACTGCGGGCCGGTTGATCCGCGGCAACGACGAGCACGACCTGCGCGCACCGCACGCGTTCGGGCGGTTGTTCGCCGACGAGCGCGCCGCCCTCTCGCGCACGCTCGACATCGCCGCGCGCTGCACGTTCTCGCTCGGCGAGCTCCGGTATCGCTATCCGTCGGAGCGCTTGCCCGATGGCTCGACGTCCGCGCAGTACCTGCGCAAGCTCGTCGCCGAAGGCGCCACGTGGCGCTACAGCGGTGACATTCCGGCGAACGTGCGCGCTCAGCTCGATGCCGAGCTCGCGGTGATCGAGGAGCTCGATTACCCCGGTTACTTCCTCACGATGTTCGAGATCGTGTCGTACTGCCGCCGCCGCGACATCATGTGCCAGGGCCGCGGCTCGGCCGCGAACTCGGCGGTGTGCTTCTGTCTCGGCGTCACCGCCGTCGATCCGGTGCGGATGGGCCTCCTGTTCGAACGCTTCTTGTCGCGCGAGCGCGCAGAGCCGCCCGACATCGATCTCGATATCGAGCACGAGCGCCGCGAAGAAGTGATCCAGCACGTCTACAACGTCTACGGCCGCGATCACTCGGCGATGGTGTGCAACGTGATCCGCTACCGGCCGCGCTCCGCCGTGCGCGATGTCGGCAAGGTGCTCGGCATCCCCCAGACCGCGCTCGATCGCGCCGCGAAGCACCTGTCGATGTACGGGCTCGTCGAGACCGAGGCGCTCGCGCGCTCCGGGTTGTCGTCGGATGTCGGTGGTGGTCACGGTGGCAACCTCAATGCGGTCGAGCACCTCGCGCGCCTTGCCGACGAGATCCTCGAGTTCCCGCGCCACCTCTCGGTCCACCCCGGTGGCTTCCTGCTCGGGCACGAACCCGTCCACGACATCGTACCGATCGAGAACGCGACGATGCCCGGCCGCACCGTGATCCAGTGGGACAAGGACGACCTCGACGAGCTCGCGCTGTTCAAGGTCGACCTGCTCGGGCTCGGCGCGCTTCACCAGCTCCATCTCGGGCTCGACATGTTGCGCGCGTATCGCGGCATCGATCTGTCGATGGCGACGATCCCCGCCGAGGACAAAGCGACCTACGACATGATCTGCACCGCCGACACCGTCGGCACGTTCCAGATCGAATCACGCGCACAGATGTCGATGCTGCCGCGGCTCAAGCCGCGCACGTTCTACGATCTCGTCGTCGAGGTCTCGCTCGTCCGCCCGGGCCCGATCTCCGGCGGCATGGTCCATCCGTACCTGCGCCGCCGCGCTGGCCTCGAGAAGGTCGTCTATCCGCACGCGTGCCTCGAGCCCGTGCTCGCGAAGACGCTCGGCGTGCCCCTGTTCCAGGAACAGGTCATGAGGCTCGCCGTCGTCGCCGCCGACTACACGCCCGGCGAGGCCGACCAGCTCCGCCGCGACATGGCCGCCTGGCGCCGCTCCGGCCGGATCGAAAAACACCGCGAGCGTCTGATCAGCGCGATGGAAGGGAAGGGCATCGCCCGCGAGTTCGGCGAGCGCGTGTTCGAACAGATCCGCGGCTTCGGCGAATATGGATTTCCTGAATCGCACGCCGCGAGCTTCGCTTTGATCGCGTACGCGACGTGCTGGATGCGCAAGCACTACTTGCCGGAGTTCACGGCGTCGCTGCTGAACGCGCAGCCGATGGGGTTTTACTCGCCGGCGACGATCGTCGGCGATGCACGGCGGCACGGGCTGGAGATCCGGCCGATCGACGTGCAGGAGAGCGCGTGGGAGTGCACGCTCGAGGAGGCGGCGGAGCCGTTTCGGTTCGCGGTGCGAATGGGACTGCGCTGGGTCAAGGGCATCCAGATCGGGGAGGCGAACCAGATCATCGAGGCGCGCCACGCGAAGCGGTTCGAGTCGATCGAGGACTTCGTGCGGCGCAGCCGCGTGCCGGCGCGGATCCACGAGGCGCTCGCGGAGGCGGGCGCGCTGGGTGGGTTGATTCGCGAGCGGCGAGATGCGCTGTGGCAGGTCGCCGGGTGGGTGCGGCGGCAAGACGAGCCGCTCGATCTCGGCGGTGACGTCCACGGCGATGTCGCGTTCAACGCGTTGACCAAGCTCGACGAGATCTTCTGGGATTACGCGTCGAGCGATCACTCGACGCGGGGGCATCCACTGCAACCGCTGCGCGCGGAGCTGCGCGCGAAGGGCTGGCCGGATTCGCGCACGTTGAACCGCGGGCGCGATGGCCAGCGCGCGGAGTACGTCGGCATCGTGATCTGCCGGCAGCAGCCGGGGACGGCGAGCGGCGTCGTGTTCATGACGCTCGAAGATGAGACCGGGTTCGTGAACCTCGTCGTCTGGGCCCAGGTGTTCGCGGAGTTCGCGACGATCATCAAGACGACGTCGCTGTTGGGCATCACGGGCCGCCTCCAAGTTCAGGAAGGCATCGTCCATCTCATCTGCGAGCGGGTCTGGCACCCCGAGCTATCGCGGCCCGTGGTCGAAGTGGACAGTCGCGACTTCCACTAGACTAGGAGGAAGTGGCGACGGAGAGCGAGCTCCTGGCAGCGATCGCGGCGAGTCCGGACGATGCGACGCGCCTCGTCTACGCCGACTGGCTGCTCGCGCGTCACGACGAGACCTCGCGCAAGCGCGGGGAGTTGATCATGCTCGACTACAAGGAGCGCACGACCGACGGCGGGCTCGCGTCACCGGATCAGGTCGGCCAGTTGTTGCGGCTCGCTGCCGAGCTCGGGTTTCCACATCTACCGGATCCCGATGTCGAGCTGGTCGCGTTCGAGCAGCTCGGCCGCGACAACGCGCACTGGCGGTTCGCGTGCAAGGACAAGCGCTACGAGCTGCGTCGCGATCGCGAGTTGCTCGCGCTCGCCGGTCCTGGGCCGGTGATCGAGAACCGTACGCTCGCGATCACGGGCCGATGGACCGACGCGCAGACGAACGCGATCCTGACGATCGTGTTGCGCGTGATCCAGAACGGCGCCGACTTCAGCATGCTGAGATTTCCGGATCCGGTGCAGCTCGCGGCACTGCCGGCGCACCGGCTCGGGCCACTGCCGCGTTACTTCTCGGCCGAGGTGCTCGAGGACTTCGAGGCAGATTGGTTGCTGTCGGCTCGGGATCACGCGCGCTGGTACAAGATCTACGAACGCATGATGAAGGGCTTCACCCGAACGTCGTCGTTCACGGCCGTCAAGGACTCGCTCGATTAGTCACATGTTGCCCGGCTCGAAGCAGATCGGGCGGCTCGACTCGGAACGTACGGGGTGGTGTCCCCCATTCGAGACTCGTAATAACCGTAATTACGCCGCGTCGTGCGCGGTAGCCGGCGAGCCGCGTTCTTACGGTTATTGCGATCTAGAAACGAACGGGGACTGCGCGACCATGGGACGCGAAACCAGCTCTAGATCAAACCGAGCAGCGCCTGCTCGATCCGATCGATCTCGATCGGTAGATCGAGCTCCGTGACCGCGAGCATGCCGAGCACGGTCACGACCATCTGTTGTGCGACCGTGTCCGGGTCGAGCTCGCGGCGCACGCGCCCGGCACTCTGGTCGCGCTCGATCGCAGCGACGAGCGAGGTGATCGCAGCTCGACCAGCCGTTACGCGCGGGTCTACGAGCGTGCCGCGCAGCTCGAACAGCGCTTCGATCGGCTCGCCGGTGGAACTGCGCCGGTCGTCCGCGCGATCGAGCACGCGGTGACCTCGCGACGGCCGCGCAGTCGCTATGTCGCACCGCGCGCGTTCGCGCTGATGATCGCGGTCGTCCGGATCCTGCCGACCTGCTGGGTCGATCGGCTGATGCAACGGATGTTCGGGCTCACGCGCACGCAGCTCGCGATCGACCGCCGCTAAGGTGATAGCGTCCGCGGGTGGCGACCGTGGTGTTCACGCAGAACCTCAAGCGACACGTCGAGTGTCCGGATGTCTCGGCTCCCGGCGCGAGTGTTCGCGAGGTCCTCGACCGCGTGTTCGCCGATCATCCGCGCTTGCGCGGCTACGTCGTCGACGAACAGGGTGTGCTGCGCAAGCACATGGTGATCTTCATCGATGGCCGTCAGATCGGCGATCGCCAACAGCTCTCGGATCCGGTCCTGCCCGGCTCGGAGGTCTATGTCATGCAGGCGTTGTCCGGAGGAGCTTGATGTCGACGCTGCTGGTTTCCACGCGCAAGGGACTGTTCGTGATCGAGGGCCAAGGCGCGGCCGCACGGATCGAGAGCGCGCACTTCGTCGGCGACAACGTCACGCTGGCGCGCGCCGATCGCCGCGACGGTGCCTGGTACGCCGTGCTCGACCACGGTCACTTCGGAGTCAAGCTGCATCGCTCGGAGGACCGAGGCGCGACGTGGACCGAGATCGCGACGCCGGCATATCCGCCGAAACCGGACGGCGTCGTCGACAAGGACATGTGGGGGAAGGACCGCGAATGGGCGACGAAGGGCATCTGGGCACTCGAGCCCGCGCTCGATGCGCAGGGCGCGCTGTGGTGCGGCACGATGCCGGGCGGATTGTTCCGATCGACCGATCGCGGTTCGACGTGGCAACTGAGCGAAGCGCTGTGGAACCATCCGACGCGGCTCAAGTGGAACGGTGGCGGCGCCGACCACGCAGCGATTCACTCGATCTGTGTCGACCCGCGAGATTCGCGATCGGTGGTGGTCGCGGTGTCGAGTGGTGGCGTGTGGCGCACGCGCGATGCCGGCGCATCGTGGGTGCCGCACACCAAGGGCATGGTCGCCGGCTACGTCCCGCCGGAGCAGGCCGATTGGCCGGAGAATCAGGATCCGCACTGCGTCGTCCAGTCTCCGTCCGCGCCGCACGTGTTCTGGTGCCAGCACCACATGGGAATCTGGCGCTCCACCGACGATCTCGAGACGTGGCAGCAACTGCACGCCGAGCCGTCGAGCTTCGGGTTCCCGGTGGTCGTACACCCGCGCGAGCCCGACACCGCGTGGTTCATCCCGGCGCACTCCGATCAGAAGCGGACGCCGATCACTGGCGAGATCGTGGTCAACCGCACGCGCGACGGCGGCGAGACATTTCAGACGCTGCGCGAAGGCTTGCCTCAGCACCACGCGTACGACCTGGTGTTTCGCCATGCACTCGCGATCGCCGACGACGGGGACCAGCTCGCGTTCGGCTCGTCGACCGGCAACCTGTGGGTCACTGCGAACCAGGGCGATGCGTGGCATGCGGTGGCCAAGCACCTGCCGCCGATCTACGCCACGCGCTACGCCTGATCACTTTTTGTCGGGCTTTAGCCCCTTCGCCGCTTCGAGCACGGACTCGACATGGCCTTTGACCGAAACCTTGGGCCAGTGCTGTGCGACCTTGCCCGTACCATCGATCAGTACGGTCGAGCGGATGATGCCCTTCATCTTCTTGCCGTACATGACCTTGTCGCCCCACGCGCCGTAGGCCTCGAGCACTTTGCCCTCCGGATCGCTAAGCAGCGGAAAGTTGAGCTCGTACTTGTCGCGGAACTTGCAGTGCGACGCGATCGAATCCTTGCTGACGCCGAGCAC
>JBDUAS010000439.1:0-4670 GCA_040004535.1 Deltaproteobacteria bacterium | reverse complement strand
GTCGTCGCGATCGGCCAGGATCAATCGAAGATCGATCTTCTCCAGCAGCAGATCGTGCGCGCCGAACGGCTCGCGACGCTCGGCGAGCTCGCGGCGGGTGTCGTCCACGAGCTCAACAACCCGCTGACGTCGATCACGGTCTATGCCGACTACCTCGTGCGCAAGCTCGAGTCGCAGGGCCAGGAGGCCGGTGACCTCGAGAAGGTCCGCCGGATCGGGGCGAGCGCGCAGCGGATCTTGCGGTTCTCGCGCGACCTCGTCCAGTACGCGCGGCCGAGCGGCAAGCAGCTCGAGCCGGTCGACCTGTCGGGCGTGATCCGCCAGTCGGTGTCGATCGTCGAGCACTTGCTCGAGCGCGGCAACATCGGGCTCGACATCGATCTCGATCCCGAGCTGCCGGTCGTCCAGGCCGTCGCCGGTCAGCTCGAGCAGGTGTTGATCAACCTGATCACGAACGCGGTCCACGCGGTCGAGTCGGGTGGCCGCGTCGTGGTCCGCGCGAAGCTGCTCGACCTGTCGACCGCGCTGATCGAGGTCGGCGATTCGGGGCCGGGCATCCGCGATGAGGATCGCGAGCGCATCTTCGAGCCGTTCTTCACGACCAAGCCCGATGGCAAGGGCACCGGCCTCGGCCTGCCAATTGTTCGCAACATCATCGAGCAACATCGTGGGCAGATTTCGGTGGCACGTTCCGATCTCGGCGGAGCGGCATTTCGCGTGACGATCCCGGTACTTTGACGATCTCCTCGGTCCGGAACGCGGACAGAAATCTTGCGCGTCCGATCGGGCCTGATAGTGTGGCTCGGGTCATGAAGCCAGAAGTCATGCTCGAGTTGCTAGAGGGCGCCTGCGACCAGCTCGGGGTCAAGGTCACCTACGAGCCGCTCCAGGGCGCGACGTTTCGCGGCGGCCTGTGCAAGGTGAAGGGCGCGTTCCGCGTGATCGTGGACAAGCGTGCCAGCAACGAGGAGCGGGTCGCCACGCTCGCCGCCGCGCTCGGCAAGTTCGATACCGCCGAGCTCACATTGCCGCAGCCGGCTCGCGAGCTGATCGCGCTGCATCAGGGCAGCGGCCCGCGTCGCGCCGCATGAACTAGCTGCTACATTCTCTGCGTGCGTGCGAGGTCGTTGCTGCTGGGCGTGCTGGCCCTCGGGGCCTGCGAAAAACCCTCGCGTCGCCAGCTCGATCTCGATCTCGTGCGGATCACGGGTGAAGGCAAGCTGCGCACCGATGTCGTCGGCGACACGATCCACGAGACGGCGACGTTCGTGCTCGTCGATGCCGAGAACACCGGCAAGGAGGGCGCGTACGTCACGCTCGCCGGCGACCTCGCGGACTCGAAGGGCACGGTCGTCGCGGACTTCAAGGCGCAGTCGCTGTGGATCCCGGCCGGCGACAGCCGAACGTTCGCGCTCGTCGATCGCGAGCGCAAGCCACGGCCGACCGCGACGCAGGCGAAGATCCAGGTGCGGAGCGCGACGATTCCGGACCATCCGCCGCCGGCGCGCGTCGATCAGCTCCGCGAGGTCCCCGACAACGGCAACCTGGTCGTCCAGGGCATCCTTCACAACGATGCCGCGCGGCGCGGCGACATCGTGGTGATCGGCTCGTTCCACGCCGCCGATGGGCGGCCGATGACGCGGCCGTTCTCGATCGTGAGGGTGCCGGCCGGCGAGTCGCGCGCGGTCCAGTTCGTGAGTCCGCCGGGCGCGGCGCACGGCACGATCTACATCGGCGAAGTCAGTTACTGACGCAGGCCGTGCTTGCGGAGCAGCGTGAGCAGGTAGGGGCGATCCATGCGCGCGAGGCGCGCCGCTTCGGAGGCGTTGCCGCCAGAGCGATCGATCAACGTGCGCAGATACTCGGCCTCGAAGCGATGCAGCGCGGCGGCGCGCGCGTCGCGATAGGCCGCGACGCCGGCGCCGGTCGCCGCAGCGGTAGCAGTGACGATGCGGCGCTCGCCCTCCGCTTCACCCGGGAGCTCGAGCTCGCCCATCACGACCGCCGCTTCGACGACGTTGCGGAGCTCGCGGACGTTGCCGCTCCACGGGTGCGCCTTCAATTGATCGATCGCCGTTGCGAGCGGGCCGAGCTCGGCGACGCCGGTGAGCCGCTGGACGAAGTGGGCGACGAGCTGCTCGATGTCTTCGGGACGCTCGCGCAGCGGCGGGATCAAGACCTTCGCGACGGCGAGCCGATAATAGAGATCCGCGCGAAACCGGCCGGCGTTGACCTCGGCGCGCAGATCGCGGTGCGTGGCGGCGAGCACGCGGACATCGACGTCGATCGCCTGGCCACCGCCGACGCGGGTGAACGCACGGCGCTCGAGCACGCCGAGCAAAGCGGGCTGGACGTCGAGGGGGAGCTCACCGATCTCGTCGAGCAACACGGTGCCGCCGTGTGCGCGCTCGAACGCGCCGGGGCGGCGCTGATCGGCGCCGGTGAATGCGCCCCGCTCGTGGCCGAACAACAGCGAAGCGATCAGCGACGCCGGCATCGAGCCGCAATCGACGATCACGAGCTCGTGCGCGCGGCGCGGGCTGGCGTCGTGAATCGCACGTGCGACGACTTCCTTGCCGACGCCAGTCTCGCCCTGGATCAACACCGACGAGTCGACGCGCGCGAGCTTGTGGACGAGCCGCGCGACTTCCCGAATCGCATCGCTCTCGCCGACGAGCTCGGCACTCCGCGGAACCTCGCTCGCGGGCGGCGCGACGGTGTTGCCGGCATCTTCGACGGTCAGCGTCGTATCGCCGAGCCGGAGCTGCGTTCCCGCCGGGATGATCGCGCGCTCGACGCGCACGCCGTGGACCCAGGTACCGTTGCGGCTGCCGAGATCGGTGACTGCGACGCCATCGGCGGTGCGCGCGAGCTCGAGGTGATAGCGGCTGACCGTCGGGTCGCGCAGGACGAGCGCGTTGTCCTCGGCCGTGCCGATCGCGAGACGTGCGCCATCATCGGGTGCGCAGCTCGCGCCGGCATCGGGGCCGGCATCGACACGCACGCGCAGCTTGCGCACGACCTTGATCGGGCGCGGTTGCAGCTTCGTCCGCGGAGAATCTTCGGCGGCCATCCGCGACCACAGTTAGCACGATGATGGCTGCGCCCACGCGCTAAAAACCTTCCTGTTGGCGCGGCCCAACAGCGCCCCGTCGCGAGCGCGTGTAGCTGCGCGTCCGCGCGTGGTACCAGCGGCACACCCCGTGCAAACGACCGCCGCCATGCGTCTCGCCACACTCTCGTTCGTTGCCATCCTCGCCGCGTCAGCGACCGCGCACGCGACGCTCACCCAGGTGTCCAGCTTCGGCTCGAACCCCGGCGCACTCGCCATGTACGAGTACGTGCCGGCGGGCTTGTCTGCAAATCGCCCGCTCGTCGTCGTGTTGCACGGTTGCACGCAGACTGCGTCGAGCATGGAGACCGCGGGCTGGAATGCGCTCGCCGATCAGTATCAGTTCGCGGTGGTGTATCCACAGCAGCAGAGCGCGAACAACCCGGTCGAGTGTTTCAACTGGGCCGGCGAGTATGGCGACACGGCGAACCTCGTGCGCGGGCAGGGCGAGAACGAGTCGATCATCCAGATGATCGACACCGAGATCTCGACGCACCACGTGGACACGACGCACGTGTTCGTCGTGGGCTTCTCGGCGGGCGCGGCGATGACAGCGGTGCTCGCGTCGACCTGGCCGGATCGGATCGCGGGGGCCGCGATCATGTCGGGCGTCGCGTATCGCTGCGCGACGTCGGTGAACGAGGCGTACAGCTGCCAGTCGCCGGGCGTGACGAAGACGGCGCCACAGTGGGGAGACCTCGTGAGGGCAGCGTCGACGATGACGCATTTTCCGCGGATCCAGTTGTGGCAGGGCACGAGCGATACGACGGTCGCGCCGATGAACGAGGGCGAGCTCGTCAAGCAGTGGACCGACGCGTGGGGGACGGATCAGACGGCAGACGAGACCGAGACCCTGGCGAACAGCGCGGGGACGCGGACGGCGTACAAGGTCGGTTCGCAGGTCGTCGTCGAGAGCTACTCGATCACCGGGATGAGTCACGCGGTCGTCGTCGGCGCGGATGGCGCGGTCGCATGTCCAGGGACGGCCGGATCGTACTTCGAGGATCACAAGGTGTGCTCGACGCTGAGGGCGGCGAAGTTTTTCGGTGTGGTGCCCGGCGGCTCGGGCTCGGGCTCGGGCTCGGGCGGCAATGGCAACGGAACGACGACGCCTTATGTTTCGATCGTCTCGCCGACCGACGGCGAAGATGTGAGCGGCTCGGTCGCGGTCGTCGTCGCCGCCGGTGACGATGCCGGCATCGCGAACGTCGCGTTGACGATCGATGGCGCGTCGGCCGGGACCGACGACACCGCGCCGTATCAGTTCACGTGGCAGGCGGGGACGACCCCGGGCTCGCACACCTTGATCGCGACCGCGACGGACGTGAACGGCCAGGCCGCAACCGCGACCGCGATGGTGACGGTCGCGGGTGGATCCGGTTCGGGCAGCGGCAACGGCGCGACTGGTGGCGCCGGCGGTCTCCCAGCGTGCAGCTTGAATGCAGGCGGCGCGAGCAGCGGCTGGTTTCCGCTCGGGTTGGCGGTGTTCTTCGTGACCCGTCGCCGCCGGCGCGCGGCCTGACGTTTCAGGCTGCGAGCGTTGTAAGCTGCGCGCGTG
>JBDUAS010000003.1:0-107098 GCA_040004535.1 Deltaproteobacteria bacterium | reverse complement strand
TCGGCACGCCGAACTACATGGCGCCCGAGCAGATCAAGGGCGGCGCGATCGACGGGCGCACGGACCTGTACGCGGTCGGCGTGATGCTGTTCGAGCTGATCACGGGCAAGAAGCCGTTCCTCGCCGACGATCCACTCGCGGTCGTGCGCAAGCATCTCCACGCCGCGCCGCCGACGATCGCGGAGACCGCACCGGGATTGAACGTGCCGGAGCTCGAGGAGGTCGTCGCGAAGGCGCTCGCGAAGCAGCCCCAGCATCGGTTTGCGAGCGCGGCCGAGATGAGCGCGGCGATCGAGCAGGCGATCCAGCGGCGCGCGAGCATGGCGGATCTGATGGGCCGCGCGGTGCCGCAGCGAGCGGGGACGGCGCCGTCCGGCCCGTTCGCGGAGTCTTCGGATCCCTCGGCGCGGCCGGTGCTCGATCCGAGCGGTGCGAGGGTCGCGACGGCGTCGGGGTGGAACATGCCGGAAGGCAGTACCGGCGGCGCGCCGATGCAGCCAGGGTCCGTGCCGATGCAGCCGCCGTCGGGGCCGGTGCCGATGCACGCGTCCGGACCGATGTCGGCGCCGAACCCGGGCCCCAACTTCGCGCCGAACATCGCGAGCGGCGCGATCCCGCGCGACGCCGATATCCCGCCGACCCGCCGGCGCACCGTGCCGCCGACCCGGATCAACGACGTTCCGTCGACGCGGATGCTGCCGATCCGTGGCATGGCGATCACGCGCAACCAGCTACTCCTCGGCACGGGAGGGCTCGTGCTGCTGATCATCATCATCGTCGCGGCGACTCGCGGTGGTGGCAACGCGCAGCCGAATACGGCCCCGGTCGGTGCCGGCAGCGCGCCCGCGCACGTCGATGCCTCCACTACAGATCCGGTGGCGCCCGCGCTCGCCCGCGCGAGTGATCTCTACGCGAACGGAGATCTCGAGCCTGCGATGGACGTCGTCATCAAGGCGCGGCGCACGCATCCCGAGAGCGCGCAGCTCGCGTATCTCGCCGGCGAGATCTACTTCGCGAAGCTGTGGTGGACCGACGGGGTGAAGGCGTTTCGCGACGCGATCCGTCTCGATCCCGCCTATCGAACCGATCCCGAGCTCGTGAAGATCGTGATCCGCGGCTTCATCACGACGCCGGACCCCGATTCACGGATCGAAGAGCTGATTCGCGAGCTCGGCGATGCCGCGAAACCGGCACTCGAAGAGACTGCGAAAAGTCATCCGAATGCCACGATCCGATCCCGCGCGGCAGCCGAGCTACATCGTCTTCCGTGACACTGAAAAAACCGTAGTCGTCACGACAATTTGCAGAGCGTCCTCGTCGGAGATGACGCCGTGGTGACGAGGCGGTGTACGCGCTACACCAAAACCCTTCCTTTCACCCCAATCCGGACATGAAAGCCACTTTTTTTCAGGTAGGGATCTGCCGGTAACTCGGCGCGTCAATTCGGGCTTTTTTCGACTTCCACAGGGTTATCCACAGGGCAGATCAACCTCTGAAAATCCCTCACGAAACGAATGAGGCATCCTCCTCAATCCACCCTCAATCCACAAGTAGTCCACGTGGATAACGCAAACCGCCTCACACTAGATGTAGGACATGCTCCCGTCCGAGCCCCCAAATATAGCGCACTTTTTCTTGCCCAGCCCCTAGGGCCTCGTTACAAAGGGGCTCCGCCGAAGCCACGCGTGTGGATCACACCTGCTGACGCAGAATGTCACAGGGCTCTGGTAGAGGGAACGCATCCACCGATAGCTAAAGCGGCCACTAGACGGGATTAGAGCTGATTTAGGGAGTGGTTCCAGGCAGATGGATGCATCTGCTCTAGCCACTGCTTTGTCAGACGGTCCTGCCATAACCGTTGTCTCACCGCGTCGAAGTCGAAAGAGGAGGGGTCATGCTCGTGAAGTCTGCTGCCGTTGCGCCTGGTCATGGCCAGGACCAAACCGGAAGGTCTACGTCGGCCCGGAAGTCGTCGCGCGTCATCAAGGACGAGCGCCCGGGTCTCACCTTCGAGCGCTTCTTTACGCGCCAGGGCGTGGACCCTTTCGAGACCGTCGAGTGGGAGCGCCGTGATGCGGTGATCTCCGGCGCCGACGGCAAGGTGTTCTTCGAACAGCGCGCCGTGGAGTTCCCGAAGACCTGGTCGCAGACCGCCACGAACGTCGTGGTGCAGAAGTACTTCCGCGGCACCCTCGGTACCCCCGAGCGCGAGCAGTCGGTCCGCCAGATGATCGGCCGCGTTGCCGACACGATCTACGGCTGGGGCAAGACCGACGCGTACTTCAAGACCGAGCAAGACGCGTGGGCGTTCCGCGACGAGCTCGTCCATCTCCTCCTCCACCAGAAGATGGCGTTCAACTCGCCGGTCTGGTTCAACGTCGGCGTCGAAGAGCACCCGCAGTGCTCCGCCTGCTTCATCAACTCGGTCGATGATTCGATGAGCTCCATCCTCGGGCTCGCGAAGACCGAGGGCATGTTGTTCAAGTACGGCTCGGGCACCGGCTCGAACCTGTCGAGCTTGCGTAGCTCGCGCGAGCACTTGAACGGCGGCGGCACGGCCTCGGGCCCGGTGTCGTTCATGCGCGGCTTCGACGCGTTCGCCGGCGCCATCAAGTCGGGCGGCAAGACCCGCCGCGCGGCGAAGATGGTGATCCTCAACATCGATCACCCGGACGTCGTCGACTTCATCGATTGCAAGGCGATCGAGGAGAAGAAGGCGTGGGCGCTGATCGACGCGGGCTACGACGGCGGCTTCAACGTCGTCGGTGGCGCGTACGATTCGGTCAACTACCAGAACGCGAACCACTCGGTGCGCGTGACCGACGAGTTCATGAACGCGGTGGTTCGCGACGGCGAGTGGTCGACCAAGTCGGTCGTCAACGGCAAGCCCGTCGAGACGATGCGCGCGAAGACGATGATGCGGAAGATGGCGGACGCTGCATGGGTCTGTGGGGACCCCGGTATGCAGTACGACACCACCATCAACGACTGGCATCCGTGCATCAACACCGCGCGGATCAACGCGTCGAACCCGTGCTCCGAGTACATGTTCCTCGACGATTCGGCATGCAACCTCGCATCGCTGAACCTCATGAAGTTCCGCGAGCCGATCGACCAAGGTGGCGAGCTCGACATCGAGGCGTTCCGCCGTGCCTGCCGCACGACGATCACCGCGATGGAGATCATCGTCGATAGCTCGGCGTATCCGACGCCGCGGATCGCCGACAACTCGTACGCGTTCCGTCCGCTCGGCCTCGGCTACGCGAACCTCGGCGCCCTGCTGATGTCGCGCTCGCTGCCGTACGACGGCGACTCGGGTCGCGCGTACGCGGCCGGCATCACCGCACTCATGTGCGGCGAGGCGTATCGGACGTCGGCGAAGATCTCGGCCGACGCGACGGGCCCGTTCGTCGGCTACGCCGAGAACGAGACGCCGTTCCTCAAGGTGATGCGCAAGCACCGCCAGGCCGTCGAGAAGATCGACCCGCAGTACGTGCCCGAGGCGCTGACCCAGGCCGCGCGCGATGCGTGGGACGACGCGATCGCGGTCGGCGAGAAGTACGGCTTCCGCAACGGCCAGACCACCGTGCTCGCGCCGACCGGCACGATCGCGTTCCTCATGGATTGCGACACGACCGGTATCGAGCCCGACATCGCGATCGTCAAGTACAAGCGCCTCGTCGGTGGCGGCCTCCTCAAGATCGTGAACCACACGGTCCCCGAGGCACTGACCCACCTCGGCTACGACGCCAAAGAAGTCGAAGCGATCGTCGCGCACATCAACGCGAAGGACACGATCGAAGGCGCGCCCGGCCTCAAGGACGAGCACCTGCCGGTGTTCGACTGCGCGTTCCGCTCCTCCAACGGCACGCGGTCGATCCATTACATGGGTCACATCCGGATGATGTCGGCGGTCCAGCCGTTCCTCTCGGGAGCGATCTCGAAGACGGTCAACCTGCCGACCGATTGCACGGTCGAGGACATCGAGGACGCGTACATCAAGGCGTGGCAGCTCGGCCTCAAGGCGATCGCGGTCTATCGCGATGGCTGCAAGCGGACCCAGCCGCTGTCGACGAACATGGCGCAGGCCACGTCCGACGGTAAGGCGATCGCCGCGGTGATCGATCCGCTCGAGCTGCTCGCGCCCGAAGAGCGCCGCCTCGTCGAGGCCCTGCGCGCTCGCAAGACCCGCGCGGCCGGCCCGCCGATGGCGACCCGCTACAAGCTCGCCGACGAGCGCGCGTCGTTCACGCACAAGTTCTCGATCGGTGGTCACGAGGGCTACATCACGGTCGGCCTCTACCAGGATGGCTCGCCCGGCGAGATCTTCGTTCGCATGGCGAAAGAGGGCTCGGTGATCGCCGGCCTGATGGATTCGTTCGCCACCTCGATCTCGCTCGCGCTGCAGCACGGCGTGCCGCTCACGGTCCTGATCGAGAAGTTCAAGGGCACGCGGTTCGAGCCCTCGGGCTTCACCGGCAACCAGGAAATCCCGATCGCGACGTCGATCATGGACTACCTGTTCCGCTGGCTGAACATCCGCTTCCCGGTCGACGGCCCCGGTCTCGGCGAGCGCCACCCCGCGGCGCGCTCGGCGCAGCTCGACCTGCCGAAGGTCCCGGTGCTCTCGAAGGACTTCATCTCGGTCGAGGTGAAGGCCGGCATGGAGCCCGCGATCCCGGTCGAAGTGAAGGACCGCGCGTGGGTCCAAGAGACCGATGCTCCGCCATGCCACGAGTGCGGCACGCTGATGGTCCGCAACGGCGCTTGCCACAAGTGCCCGAACTGCGGCTCGACGAGCGGCTGCTCGTAACTAGCTCTGTAAGCTCGCCACCCGGCGAGTAGGTAGTACCGAAGACGCCCGTCACCCGACGGGCTTCTTTGTTTTCGGCTACGGCGGTCGCGCCGCCCATGGCGCTCAGGCCGGATCCTTCGCGCGCACGCTAGCGCGGTGTCCGGAACTATTCGGTGCAGAATTCCCGTCTCGGCGCAAAACGAGCAATTGCGGTCGAGTACGTCGAGCGGTACAGGCCGACTTCCGTGCAGCGTTTGCATCCAAACGTTCTATGCTCGCCGCCGATGCACTGGGTGCTGGTGATGGCGATGGCGATGGCGTGCGGATGCGCGGCGGGCCCGAGCTCGTGCGGCCACGCCGACGAGACGACGTATCGCTGCCTGCCGCTACTCGCGAACGCGAAGGGCTGCGTCGGCGCGCCGCGCGGTGCCGCGATGTCGAGCGGGCGCGTCTACCCGATCGGCTGCCAGGTCGACGTGCCCGAGTGCAGCGAGCTCGATCCGGCGATGCCGCGCACGTTCGAGTGCGTGCTCGATGCCGGCGGCGAGCCCGATTGGTACGAGCCGATCTGATGTCGATCCGACGCACTTTCTCTCGCAACCAGTTTCGAGCCACCCCCGGGTCTTTCGATTGACGACGAGGAAGAGATCAAAAGGCGCGCTTCAGAAGCTCGCGGCGGTGCTTTCGGTATCGCGTGGGAAGAAACAGGACCGGGCGACTGCGAGCTCGCTCCCGATTGGTTCGCCCCACGTGGGGCAGCGCCGTCAGCGTACCGATGCATTCTTGAGCGGCTGATCGCCGCGCGGCTCGATTGCCGTTGTCGTCCTGCCGGAGCACCAGCCAGTACTCGGTCATACGGATTCGATGCCGGACCGCCGAGATCGGTTCCGAGAACTTGCCGCGTCGTACCGGTTTGGCAGACTCGACCCTCATGGATCCGGTCGCTCTGTCGGCGCAGTTGGAAGCCGAGCTGATGCGCGAGCTCGCGCGCTGCTACGACCGCATCAACTGGACGCACTTCTCGGAGCAGCTCGGGCGCCCGGTGATCACGCTGTCCGATACGCCGCAGCGGCTGGGCCAGTGGTCGCGGGCGACGCGGGTGCTCGAGCTGCAGCGCACGCTCGTCCTGACGAAGCCCTGGCCCGACGTGCTCGCCGTGCTCGAGCACGAGATGGCGCATCAATTCGTCGACGAGATCCTCCAGATCCGCGACGAGACGGCCCACGGCGAGACGTTTCGCCGGATCTGCGAGCAACGCGGCATCGACGCGCGCGCGAACGGTGCACCGGTCGTCCGTACAGGGCTCGACATGGGTGCGACCGATCGCACTCTCGAGCGGATCCGCAAGCTGTTCGCGCTCGCGGGCAGCTCGAACCGGCACGAGGCCGAGGCCGCGATGAAGCGCGCGCACGAGCTGATGCTGCGCCACAACCTCGAGCAACTGCCGATCATCCACGAGTTCGAGGTCCGCCACCTCGGCGAGCCGCGCCGGCGCACGAATGCGGTCGAGGCCGAGGTCGTCGGTCTTCTATCGGAGCTGTTCTTCGTCGAGGTGATCGCGATCCCGGTGTACGTGCCGCACACCGCCGCGCACGGCCGGGTTTACGAGATCGCGGGCACGCTCGCGAACGTCGAGATGGCGAGTCACGTGTACGCGTTCTTGCTCGCGACCTGCGATCGGCTGTGGCGCGAGAACCGCGCCGACACGCGCGTACGCAGCGGCCGCGATCGGGTCTCCTATCAGACCGGCGTGATCCGCGGGTTTCGCGACAAGCTATTGAACGAGCGCGTCGAGCTGCGCGGCGTCGGCCTGGTCTGGCGTGGCGATAAACGACTCGCCGACTTCTATCGCCGCCGCAATCCGCGGATCGTGACGCGCCGCCGCAGCCTACGTGTCGGTGGCGCCCATCACGCGGGCCGCGAGGCGGGGCGCACGGTCGTGCTCCACAAACCCGTGACGACCGGTCCGAGCGGCGGCCCGAAGCTTTTGCGCGGGTGACGAGCGGCGCGCGTGGTGGCATCCTGAACAGGATGCGAATCACGTGGTCTGTGATGCGTCGAGCCGAACCGCTGCCGCACGAACCGTTGCCGCACGCGCGCGTGCACAGCGCCTCCACCATGCGAGCGATCGCGGCCACCGCGTTCGGGACCGCCGATCCGCTGAACCCGACGGTGATCATGCTGGTCGAGGCAGCGCTGTGCGCGCTCGTCGCGCTCCTCCAGCACCTGCCGTCGGCGCGTGATGCGCCGAGTAACGCGATGTGGTTCGTCACCGGTGGCTGGCTCGTCCTCGCGGCCGGCGTCACCGTGATTCGCCTCGCGGGAGCCGCCGCGTTCGGTGCGAGGCGGCGTCACGTCGAGAAGGACGGTGATCTGTTCACGGCACTCCTGTTGATCGCCGCCCTGTTTGCGGTGTCGCTGGCGGCTGGCGCGCTTTAAGCAAAGCGCTCGATCTGACCCACGTGTCAGGCCGTGTGTCGGTCTTGCGACGCTCGCGCCGCCCAAACCTCGTCACGTGCCTGGCTGGCCAGGATCTACATGATCTCGCGGAGCGTTGGATCAAGAAACAGCGATCGATCACCCACGGCACGTTCACGCTCGAGCGCGTGTTCCCGAACTGCACACCGGTGCGCGCGTTCGCGGCGTTCTCGACGCCCGAGGCCAAAGCGAAGTGGTTCGGTGGACCGCCCGACGCGTGGAACGAGTACACGCGCGAATTCGACTTCAAAGTCGGCGGGCGCGAGCTCCTCGTCGGCAAGCACAAGAGCGGCGTCGTCAGCTCTTCGAGGTCCGCTACTACGACATCGTCGCCGACGAACGGATCGTCTACGCGTACGAGATGCACCTCGACGACAACAAGATCTCGGTGTCGCTCGCGACGCGCGAATTCAAGGCGGATGGCGGCAGCTGCCGGCTGACGATGCACGAGGACGGCGCGTTCCTCGACGGCCACGACGGCCACGACGGCCACGACGGCCGCCGCAACGGCACCGAAAGCCTGCTCGACGCGCTCGCGAAGTCGCTCGCCCGAGCTCCATCCGTAAGCACGGTTGTTACGGTTCGCGATCGAAGGGGGACTACATGCACGTTCGAACGTCGTGCAGGTCCCCCTTGTTCGACGACACGTAACAACCGTCATTACGCCCGAGCTCCGCGCGCGACGAGATCACTTGCGCCGCGACGCGGCGGTGGCTCGATCTGCTTTCCGACGTGCATGCGTCGTGAACGCCGCGGTCGCCCAGCGTGACGCTCCATCCGTAATTACGGATCGTAACCACCGGTCGCCGTGGTCTGCTGGATGGCTTCCGCACCACCAACGGATGCGCTCGCGTCCGCGGCCGCGGCTTCTTCGCACGCGGGAGATGGCCGAACGCGACCGCGCTACCCCACACGAGCAGGTGCACGATCGCTGCGCCTAGCACTGGGATCGACAGCCGGCGAGACACGGTTCCACTCTACGCGGAAGCGCCGTCCCCGAGTAGACTGCGCTGCCGTGTCGCTGAACGAGCTGTTGCCAACCGCGCTGTTACGGGCGCGCAATGGGACCGGCTACGAGCGCGGCCAGCGCTACTGGCGCGAAGGCCGCGTGATCCAGTACTCGGTCGAAGGCGAGCACGTCACCGGTGTCGTCGCGGGCGCGGAGGACTACCTCGTGCGCCTCAACGGCAGCGGCAAGAAATTGCTGAGCGCGTGCAGCTGCCCGATGGGCCTGCGCGGCGAGATGTGCAAGCACGTCATCGCGCTCGCACTCCACCACACCGCGATTCGCGACGGCGGCGAGCTTCGCCGCGCACTGCCCACGACCGATGAACCGTGCTTCGCCACGGACGACGAGCTCGAGGCATGGGCCGCCGATCATCACGTCGGGTTCGAGCTCGAGACCAGCGCGGAGATCCTCGCGGGCCAGCTCGTACGCGTGTACCCGAGCGAGTGGCACCTGCGCCGCGTGCTGTGTACGAAGTCGCTCGGCGAGGTCGGCTCGCTCGATGCGGCGCGCCGCGCATGGGACGAGCCACGCCTCGTCCAGGCGACCGCCGTCGCAGCCGCCGCGCACCTCGCGAAGATCGCCGCCGAGGTCGAGGCCGGGCTCGTCGAGGAGCGCACGCCGCGTGCACCGAGTGACGCGGCGCTCGCACCGCTGTGGGCGCGGCTGCAGGAGCTCCGCGCGGAGTTGCGCAGCGGCGCGATGCCGCGGGGTCGCGCGAGCCGCAACGGCGCGACGTGGAAGTTCGAGCGCGATGGCGCGACGATCGAGTGGCACGAGGCGACGCCGGTGCGCGGCATCAATTATGTCGTGATGCCGGTGATCTCGCGGCTCGCGTTCCGCCACACCGCGGAGCTGACCTGCACGTGCAAGCGCGAGCCGTGCACGCACGCGATCGCGCTGATCGACGCGACGCTCGATCGGCTCGCCGATCCTCAGCGAACGATCGAGATCCAGCCGATCGCCGAAGAATTGATGCGGCCGCCGTGGCAGCGCGCGCTCGCCGAGCTGACGTTCGACGAACCGGGCGCGAAGCCGCGCACCGCGATCGAGCTGTGGTGGCAAGTCGAGCACGAGATGCGGACGTACTCGATCACGCCGGTCGTCAAGCGCCAGCTCAAGAAGGGCGGTACGAGTAGCGGCACCCGCGTGTCGTTGCAGCGCTTGGTCGCCGAGCACGGGAACTCGCTCGAGGAGCGCGACCGCACGATCGTCGAGGCGCTCGACGGCTGGAATCCTGGCTACAGCACGTCGTATCCGTACAAGGCGTTCGCCGCGCTCGTCGATCATCCGCGCGTGATGTTCGAGGGCGAGCAAATCTCGATGGTCCGTCGCGCGCTCGGGTTCACGGCGGTCGAAGTGACGCCGGCCACCGCGACGTGGGCGATTCCGAAGGGCCAGTCGAGCCGGATCGAGACGCCGGCGCCGGCGAGTAACCTGCGCCTCGAACCGACCGTCGACGGTGCGCGGTTCTCGCCGCGCTTGCTCGCGCCGCTGCTACAGACGTTCGCGGCAGGCGAACCGTTGGTCGTGATCGAGCCCGAGCATCACCGCGTGCTGCTGATCGACGTCTCGGACGAAGCGCGCAAGCTGTGGCACGCGATCGCGAAGCACGGCGATACGTTCCCTCCCGAGAGTCACGCGGCGCTGCTCGAGCGGCTCGCGCGCGTCGAGGGCAAGCTCCCGATCGCGGTCTCACCGAAGTTGATGGGCGAGCTCCTGCACGAGCCGGCGACGGTCGTGCTGCGCCTCCGGATCACCGCGGTCGCGACGCTCGAGCTCGAAGCGTTCGTAAGGCCCGCGCGGGGGGCGCCACTGTTCCCGCCGGGCGTCGGGCCACGCGAGGTGATGGCGGTGCGCGAAGGCACGCGCGGCTACGCGAAGCGATCGTTCGAGCGCGAGCACGAGGATGTCCGTAAGGCGCTCGCGCTGTTGCCGCTGCAAGATGCCGAGGAGGGTCCGCCGGGTACGCATCGCGTGAACGATCCCGATACGGCGCTGTCGATCGTCGCATTGCTCGAGGATCCGCCGGAGGGCGTCGCCGCCGAGTGGCTCGATGATCGCCCGCGCGTGATGTCGTCGCCGCAGATCCAGCACCTGCGCGTCCAGATCGATCAGAAGCGCGATTGGTTCGGGGTGACCGGCCAGCTCGAGGTCGAATCGGGTCGAGTCGAGCTCGCGGTGTTGCTCGATGCGGCGCGCCGCCAGCAAAGGTTCGTGCGCGTCGACGCGAATCGCTGGGTCGAGCTGTCGGAGATCCTGCGCGAGCGACTCGGCGAGCTCGCCGATCACGCGTTCGAAGGTCAGGTCAGCAAGGGCATCGAGCTATCGGTCGGCGCGGTGCCGATCGTTCAGAAGCTCGTCGATGCCGGCGTCGAGGTCGAGACCGACAAGACGTGGCGCCTGCTCGGCGAGCGGCTCGGTGCAGCGACCCGGCTTCGCCCGAAACCGCCGGCCACCCTCGAGGCGACGCTGCGCCCGTATCAGATCGAAGGTCACGCGTGGCTCGCCCGGCTCGCGGCGTGGGGCGCGGGCGGCTGCCTCGCCGACGACATGGGTCTCGGCAAGACCGTCCAGACGATCGCGATCCTGCTCGATCGCGCGAAGCTCGGCCCGGCGATCGTGCTCGCGCCGACTTCGGTCGCGCTCAACTGGGTCGACGAGCTCGCGCGGTTCGCGCCGACGCTGCGGCCGATCGTCTACGGCGAGAAGGCCGATCGCGCGGCGACGCTGCGCGCGCTGACCAAGAAGGACATCTTGATCGTCAGCTACGGCCTGCTCGCGCGCGACGCCGAGCAACTCGCACAGCGCGACTTCGCGACGCTCGTCGCCGACGAAGCGCAGGCTCTCAAGAATCCGCGGACCGAGCGCGCGAAGGCCGCGCGGATGCTGCGCGCCGAGCTCAAGGTCGCGCTGTCGGGGACCCCGCTCGAGAATCATCTCGGCGAGCTGTGGTCGCTGTTCGCGCTCGTGTTCCCGGGCTTGCTCGGCAGCTGGGAGCAATTCCGGTCGCGGTTCGGCGTGCCGATCGAGCGCGATCGCGACGAGCGGGCCCGCGGAGCGCTCGCACGCTTGATCCAACCGTTCCTGCTGCGCCGCACGAAAGCGGAGGTCGCGCCGGAGCTCCCGCCGCGCACCGAGATCCTCGTGCCGATCGCGCTGTCGGCGCCGGAGGCCGAGCTCTACGAGGACGCGCGGCTCGCGACGGTGTCGCAGCTCGACAAGTCGCAGAAGCGCGGCGACGACGCCGACAAGCGCCGGTTCGAGGTGCTCGCGGCGCTGACCCGGCTGCGTCTGCTCGCATCGCATCCGAAGCTCTACGATCCGTCGAGCGCGATCGGCTCGTCGAAGATGCAGCGCTTGGTCGAGCTGGTCGAAGAGCTGCGCAGCGAGGATCACCGCGCGCTCGTGTTCAGCCAGTTCACGTCGCACCTCGCGCTCGTCCGCAGCGAGCTCGATCGCGCGAACGTGCCGTACCTCTACTTCGACGGCGCGACGCCGGCGCCGGAGCGCGCGCAGCTCGTGCGCAGGTTCCAGGCGGGCGAAGGCGACCTGTTTCTGATCTCGCTCAAGGCCGGCGGTACCGGCATCAACCTGACCGGCGCCGACTACGTGATCCATCTCGATCCGTGGTGGAACCCGGCGGTCGAGGATCAAGCGACCGATCGCGCGCACCGGATCGGTCAGGACAAGCCGGTCACCGTGTACCGCCTGGTCGCGCGCGGCACGGTCGAGGAGAAGATCGTCGCGCTGCACGGTTCGAAGCGCGCCCTCGTCGCGAGCGTGCTCGACGGCACCGGCGCCGCGGCGAAGCTGTCGACCCGAGACTTGATGCAGCTACTCGGCTGAGCTCACGAGCTGCACGACAGCATCGAGCAACCCGGCTTCGCGCGCGCCCACTCGGGCCGCTTCTGGGTGAAGTGCTCGAGCCCGGCGCGCTCGCGATAGGGATCGCGCAGTACGTCGAGCAGGGCGACGAGCTCCTTGCGATCGCCACGCTCGGTCGCTGCGATCACTTCCTGGACGAGGTAGTTGCGCGGCACGTAGATCGGATTGACCTCGCAGATCCGCACCGCACGCTCGGCTTCCGAGATGCCCTCGATCGCGACGCGCGCACGATAGCGGTCGAGCCAGCGCGAGATCATCGCGCGCTCGATCGACGTCACCTCGCCGTAGATCGCCTCGGGAAGCCGCTCGGGCTCGGCGAGCCGGCGAAACCACAGCGTGTAGTCGACCTCGATCGATTGCATGAGCTCGCCGAGTGCGGTGAGCAGGGCATCGTCCTCGACGATCGTGTCGCCGCGACCGGACAGCCCGAGCTTGCGGAGCATCGTGTGGCGATAGAGCGAGCTGAAGTCGCGCGGGAACGCGTCGATCGAGGCGCGAATCATCGCGACGCTATCCTGATCGCACACCGGCAACAGCGCCTTCGCGAGCTGCGCGACGTTCCAGTGCGCGATCGCCGGCTGATTGCCGAACCGATAGCGGCGGTTCGCGGCGTCGGTGATGTTCGGCGTCCACGTCAGGTCGAACGGTTCGAGCCAGCCGTACGGGCCGTAGTCGATCGTGAGCCCGAGGATCGACATGTTGTCGGTGTTCATCACGCCGTGGACGAAGCCGACGCGCATCCACTCGGCAAGCAGCCACGCGGTGCGTTGCGCGACCTCCGCGAACATCTCGCCGACCGTCTTGCCCGGGAACCAGGTCGCGAGCGTGAAGTCGACGAGCGTGCGCAGCGTCTCGCGGTCCTCGCGCGCCGCGTGAATCTCGTAGCTGCCGAACCGCAGGAACGACGGCGCGACCCGACACACGACCGCGCCGGGCTCCTGCGCGGGATGGCCGTCGTACAACAGGTCGCGCATCACCGGCTGACCCGTGAGCACGAGCGACAGCGCGCGCGTCGTCGGGACGCCGAGGTGGAACATCGCCTCGCTGCACACGAGCTCGCGCAGCGACGACCGCAACACCGCGCGACCGTCAGCGGTGCGCGAGTACGGCGTCGGCCCGGCGCCTTTCAACTGGAGCTCCCAGGTCTTGCCGGCGTGGCGGACCTCGCCGAGCGTGATCGCGCGGCCGTCGCCGAGCTGACCGGCCCACGTACCGAACTGATGACCGCCGTAACAGGCGGCGTACGGCGCCATGCCGGGCACGACCCGGTTGCCGGCGAGCACCTGGACGAGCTCGGGCGAAGTCTCGAGGCCGAGCAGCGCGGCGACCTCGGGCACGAGCACGAGTAATTCGGGCGCGGGCACCGCGGTCGGCTCGACGCGCGAGTAGCACGCTTGTCGCACCTGTCGGGTGTGGTTATCGCTGCGCGGGTCTCCTGGCAGCGCGCGTATGAACGCGCCGGTGAACTGCAACTGCTCGACGGTGGTCACGTCTGCGCAGTATGGAGAAAATCTGCTCCATCGGCGAGGGGCGTGCGTTCTGTACCCGAATGCGGGCACTGGCGATCGTCCTGGTCTGGGGCTGGGGCTGTGGCTGCAACCACTTGCCCGTCAGCACCGCCTCGGCAGCCGTGGCTCCGACCTCCAAAGTCGAGCCCTCGCTCCCGGCGCTCGTCGTCCCCGAGGAGACGATGCAGTTCCAGATCACGTTCCGCGGCATCACGGTCGCGCAGGTCCAGACCGCGATCGGCAAGGAAGGCTTCGTCGACGGCCACCGCGCCGTGATCATCAAATCAGCCGGCAAGAGCGCCGGCTTCGTCGCGCTGCTCGGCAGCATCCGGTGGGAGCTCGAGACCACGCTCGATCTCGATCGGGGCGTGCCGCTGCACTCGCACGAGGAAGCGTGGGCCGAGATGGCCGGTCAGAAGGAGCACGACGACGATCGCCGCGACTGGCACGACGGCGATACGCGCCACGACCTCCACTCCGCGATCTGCACGCTGCGCGGCTGGCAGCCGGCGGCGAAGGAGTCGCGCGAGGTCCGGATCGGTCTCGGCGGGGGCCACTTCAGCCTCACGATCGAGCGCGCCGGGCGCGGGATCGTCGGTGGCCGGCCGGCGGTGCGTTACGACGGCGTCGCCGCGCACGAGTCCCACTTCTCGATCTGGCTGTCCGACGACGCGGCCCGCGTCCCGCTCCTGGCCGAGACCGAAACCCCACTCGGTGGGGTCGCGGTCGAGCTCACCGACTACGGCCAGCTCCGCGATTAGCTGTCCAACTCGAAGGTCGCGCGCGCGAGGTTCGCGATCGCGAGCGCCGTGCTCTCGGCCGCGCGCGCTTGGACGCCGCGCTCGGTGCGTTCGAGGGTCAGTCCGGAGATCTTGAACGAAGCGAGGCCGAGCTCGCGAAACGCCGGCACGACGAGCTTCGCGACGAGCTCGGCGTCGCGCGGATACGCATCGAACGTGACGTGACGCTCGTGCTCCGCGAGTGCGGCGAGCTCGTCGAGGAGATTGTTCGAGCGCCGCGCGACGTTGTTGCCGTGACACACGAGCTCGAGGTGACGCACCGACGCGAACGCCGGATCCGCGACAAGCGACATCGCGAGCTTGTTCGTGTACGACACCCGATGGAGGTGCGTGAGCTGACCGGCGCGGCGATCGCGCAGCACCTTCAAGATCTCGTGCGAGCTGCCATCCGCGCGGCGCAGGCCGACGAGGTTCGGCGAGCCGACGATCTTGCAGTACAGGTCCTCGGGACCGTGTTTGAGCCGAATCGTGTCCAGCATCGCGAGCCGGAGGTCGGCGAGGAATGCCGCGATCGCCGCAACCTCGTCCGGAGGGTTGCCGATGACCGACGCGGTCGCCGGCAAGCCACCGCGCAGCTGGATGTCGGTCAGAAAGTGGACGAGCGGTCCGAGCGCGGCATCGCGGTCTTCGTTGCTCACGCGCTTGCCCGCGCGAAGCAACGCGAAGGTCGCGGCGCACGGCGCGCCGGCATCGGCGAGTGCATCGAGGAGGATGTCGCGTGCGGTCTCGTCGTCGGGGCTCGCCGCGAGCTGCTCGACCAATGCGACCGAACGGCTCGTCCGCGGGATCGAGTCCCACGCGCCGGCGGCCGGATCCCGTAGCTGGGTCCGGCGGCACCACGCGATGCTCGCCTGCGGCGACGGTGGCTCGTGCAGGCTCTGGCGCGCGCGGCCCGGCACGTCGAGCCACACGTACGACCCCGGCCCGAGCTGATCCACGAACGCGAGGTCCATCCCCTTCTCGAGACCGTAGGTCTTGGCGGCGACCTGGATCTGGCGGATGGGGCTGTCCTGGATGTTGACGAGCGCCGTGTCGCCCGACAGCCACACGACCTTTGCAGGGACGCGCGCGGCCTTGTTGCGTAGCGGATACCAGGTCTCGACGGTGATCGACGTTTCCGCAGGAGCGTCGCGCGCGAGCAGCTCGAGGTCGGCGAGTGGAATCGTGAGGGTCGCGTCGCGAACCACCACGTGCAACAGCTCGCCTTGGCTGCGGGCTCCGCGCGCACCATTCACGTGCTCCGTTCCGATCTCGACGGCGTCCGGACGATCTGCGTCGACGATCGTGAGGGTTCGGCCGGTCACCATCACGGCGAAGCGCTTCCAGTACGCGATCGCGCCGACGATCGCGCATGCGCCGTGCTCCCACACCAACCTCGCCCCCTGGCCGAATGGTTTCGTCTCGAAGCCGTCGGGATTCCCGTCGTTCACCGGCGCGGTGCCGAAGGCGGCGAGCTTCCAGTCCACGCAGCGGTTGTACCGCTACATGTGCGCGGCTTGATCCGTGCCGTCCTTCATCTTCCAGCCCGAGCCGCCACGCACCCAGCTTTCCTGGACCGTCGGTGCGTCCTTCGCCGTCTGCGTGAAGATCACCGCCGAGTCATTGGTCGTGTGACCCATGCTGACGATGTCGCGCGGATGGCCGTTGTCCTGCGCGATCGTCGCCTTGATGTCCTGGCGGACGTGCGCGACGTTGGTGTAGTGAGTCTGCGGACCGGCGCAGCCGACCGCGAACACGATGCCGAGCAGTAGAGACTTCATGACCTCGGCGAATGAGCACGAATCGGTCCAATGCAGCGCGGCAGCGTGGCGGCAAATCCTGCGATTCCAAGCGGATGTCGCCCCATGTCGCGCGCGTCGCACGTGTTTCAACGGACCGTATCCGCGGTGTATCTGGTACAGCGAGGGAACAGTCGTTAGGATGAGTTACTGATGATGCGTTGGGGAACGCTGATCGCCATGGGCGCGGCTGCGTGCACCACGTCGTCGCCGGACCCGCGCGTGAATGCGGTCGAGCAAGCGCTGACGAAGTGTCCCGATCAAGTGATCGAAGGACTCGACGTGTATTCCGGCACCGGCACGATCGACTGGAGCAAGGTCCAGGCGTCCGGCCGCGGCTTCGCGTTCATCAAGGCGACGCAGGGCGACTACAACGTACAGACGACGTTCGCGACGAACTGGGCGAACGCGCTGGCGGCCGGCGTGAAGCGCAGCCCGTATCACTTCTTCGACGGCACCGTCGACGGCGTGGTGCAAGCGAACACGTTCCTGGGCGAGCTCCAGACCGCGGGCGGGTTGCAAGTCGGCGACTTACCGGCGCTGCTCGATATCGAGTGCCCGACGTCCGCCACGGAGATGAGCGCCCAAGCGAACTGCGAGCACAGCGGCGACTCCGGCTGGGTCGACCCGACGACGCTGAAGCAGCGCGTCTACGACTGGCTCGACACCGTGCAGGCGGCAACGGGCCGCGCGCCGATCATCTATTCGTACCCGTCGTGGTTCGCGGCGCTGCAGATGACGGACGCGAAGCTCGCGAACTACCCGCTGTTCATCGCGTCGTACAACAGTTGCGCGACGATTCCCCAGCCGTGGACGACGGCGGTGTTCTGGCAGTACTCGGCGACCGGAACCGTCCCCGGCGTGACCGGCCAGGCCGACGTCGATCGGTTCTTCGGCAGCGCCGATGATCTGAACGCTTTCACGGTCCAGCCCGCCGCGGCGCCGGATGCTGGGGTCGATCCCATGACACCGCCACCGATGGAAACGCCCGCGGGCTGCGGCTGCCGAAGCACGGACGCGCCGACGAGCTGGAGCCTGGCTGCGTTCGGGCTGGTTCTCATCCTGCGCCGCCGTCGGAAGTAATTCCGTTCGGCATCCGGCCTCCAAAAAGTTGCCCCCGCGATGGGCGGGCGTTAGCCATTTCATGGGGCCCTTATGGAAACGATCAATGCCGCGCTCGCCGAGCCAGAGACCGCTGCGCCTGCCGCTGTCATGCGAGGGACCGCGCGGGGCCTGGAATGGAATGTCGACGGCAAGGCAGGCGCAGATGCGGTCGTTTCGGCTCTCGAGACCAAGCTGGCAGAGGCACCCACGTTCTTTCGCGGCAGTGATGTTCGCATCACGGTCGAGTCCGGCCCGCTCGCGAGCAGCTGTCTCATGCAGCTCGCCGAGCTCGCGACCCGATTCGAGCTTCGGATCGTCGAAGTCCGTGCACCCAAGCCCGTCCTGCCGCAGGCCGTGATCGTCGAGACCGGCCCGGTGCCGGTCGAGCTCGCCGAAGGCTCTGCGGGAACCGAGCTCGATGACGAGCCGCTCGAGCTCCTCGCCGATGACGAATTCGAAGAGCCGACCCGGATCGCGATTCCGGTCCCGGCGCTCGTGTCGGTGCCCGCCGCGCTGCCGCCGCTGCCGCAGATGCCCGTCGACACGACGCGGCTGTTCGTCGGACCCGTGCGCTCGGGCGTGATCCTGGATCACACCGGCAACCTGATCGTGTTCGGCGACGTCAACCCGGGCGCCGAGGTTCGCGCGACCGGCAACATCGTCGTCCTCGGCCGGCTCAAGGGCACCGCGCACGCCGCGATCGGCTCCGACACCGGTTTCATCCTCGCGCTCCGGCTCGAGCCGCAGCAGCTTCGGATCGGCCGCCGCGTCGCGCGCGCCGCCGATAACGACACCTCTTCGAACGACGCCGAGATCGCGTATGCGACCGGCGACCAGATGATCGTCGAACGCTACAAGGGTCTGCCGCGCAATCTCGCTACCGCTATCTAAGGAGTCACCTCATGGGCCGCGCCATCGTCATCACGTCAGGAAAAGGTGGAGTCGGTAAGACGACGACCACCGCCAACCTCGGGACCGCGCTCGCGCAGCTCGGTCATACAGTCGTGGTCGTCGACGCCGACATCGGGTTGCGCAACCTCGACGTCGTCATGGGGCTCGAGAACCGGATCGTGTTTCACTCGGTGGACGCGATCCGCGGCAAGTGCACGGTCCAGAAGGCGCTGATCAAGGATCGCCGCCTCGACAACCTGTGGCTGCTGCCAGCATCGCAGACCGACGACAAGGACGCCGTCACCCCCGACGACATGCGCAAGCTCGTGATGGAGCTCAAGGCGACGCACGACTTCGTGCTGATCGATTGCCCGGCCGGCATCGAGCAGGGCTTCAAGAACGCGATCGCGGGCGCGGATGAAGCGATCGTCGTGGCGACCCCGGAAGTCTCGTCGATTCGCGATGCGGACCGCGTGGTCGGCCTGCTCGCGGCAGCGGATATCGGCGCGCGGTTGATCGTGAACCGGATCTCGCCGCAGCTCGTGAAGCGTGGCGACATGCTCTCGCAGGCGGACGTGATCGAGATCCTGGCGCTCGAGCTGCTCGGCGCGGTGCCGCTCGACGATCAGATCATCGCGACGACGAACCGGGGCGTGCCCGCGGTGCTCGAGGCCACGAAGTCGCTCGCGGCGCGCGAGCTGACCCGGATCGCGAAGGTGCTCGCGGGCCACGAGGTCGAGGACAAGCAGCCGGTGGGGTTCTTTACCCGGATCGGGCGCGCGCTCGGTCTGTCGGCCTCGCCGGCGTGAGGTGGTTAAGTAACATGTGGCAGAACATCAAGACTCTGTTCAGCGGGAAGCCCAGCCGCGAGGTCGCGAAGGGGCGCTTGCACCTCGTGCTCGCGCACGATCGCACCGGCCTCGACGGTGGTCGCCTGCAGGAGATGCGCGAAGAGATCGCGAAGGTGATCGCGAAGTACGTCGAGATCGATCCGGAAGCAGTCGATATCCAGATCGAGACGCGCAACCGCGAGACGCAGTTGACCGTTTCGAGTGCGATCCAGGCCCGCTCGGCTACGTGATCCGGACGTAGACTGCGGTCACCATGATCGCAGTCCTCGGCACCGGCCTCCTCGGTAGCAATTTTGCGCGCGCCCTGATCAAGAAGGGCGAGACCGTCCACGTCTGGAACCGTACGTTCGAGCGCGCGAAGGCGCTCGAGGCGGATGGTGCGAAGGCGTTCGCGGATGCCGCGCAGGCGGTCGCGGGCGCGTCGCGCGTCCACATCGTCGTGTCGGATGACGCGGCGGTCGATGGCGTGATCGCCGCGGCGCGGTTCGCGGCGGGCACGCTCGTGATCGATCACTCGACAACCTCGGCCGGGGGCGCGAAGGCGCGCACCGCACGCACGGACCTCACGTATGTCCACGCGCCGGTGTTCATGGGCCCGCAGAACGCACTCGAAGGCACGGGCCTCATGTTGATCTCCGGTGACCCGGCGCGGATCGAGCGCGTCAAGCCGCTGCTCGCGCCGATGACCGGCAAGCTGATCGATCTCGGCGAGCGCGTCGATGCCGCGGCGGCGTTCAAGCTGATGGGCAACACGTTCCTGATGGGCTTCACCGCCGCGATCGGTGATTTGATCGGGCTCGGCAAGGCACTGGGTTTTTCTGCCTCCGAAGCGATCACGCTGTTCGAGCACTTCAACCCGGGCGCGATGACCGGCGCGCGATCGAAGCGGATGGCGTCAGGCGATTATGCCCAGCCGTCGTGGGAGCTCGCGATGGCGCGCAAGGACGCACGTCTGGTCCAAGAGGAAGTCGAGCGCGCACATGTCGCACTCGTGCTGGTGCCCGCGATCGCTGCGAGGATGGACGAGATGATCGAACGTGGCCATTCGCACGACGATTGGACCGTGATCGCGAAGGACTTCGTTTAAGCTCGGGTCATGCGTTGGTCGTTCCTGGTGTTGGTGGCGGCGTGTTCGAGTACGCAGACGATGGACGATCAGGCTCTCGGCGCCGACAGCGCCGGCGGCGTTGCCTGCACCGCCTCGTTCGTCGAGACCCCGGGCCAAGGCACGTACTACGCGGCCGACGGCACCGGCAACTGCAGCTTCGACGCGTCGCCGGACGACCTACTCGTCGCCGCGATGAACAAGCCCGACTACGGCGACGCGGCGTTTTGCGGCGCATGCCTCGAGGTCACCGGCCCCAAGGGAACGGTGAAGGTGCGGGTCGTCGACTCGTGCCCCGGTTGCGCGCACGGCGATCTCGATCTGTCGCCGCAGGCGTTCGACATGATCGCGGATCACGCCGCTGGCCGTGTCCCGATCACGTGGCACGAAGCCTATTGCGCCGTCAGCGGTCCGATCGAGTATCACTTCAAGGACGGCGCGAACGCGTACTGGACAGCAGTCCAGATCCGCAACTCTCGCTACGAGGTCTCGAAGCTCGAGGTGATGCAGAACGGCGCTTATAGCGAGATCCCGCGCCTCGACTATAACTACTTCGTCGCCGCGTCCGGGCTCGGCCCCGGGCCTTACCAGTTCCGGGTCACCAGCGCTCTCGCACAGGGCACCCAGGTCCTCGAGGACTCGGGCATCGCGCTCGGCGATAACGTCACGCGGACCGGCGCGAACCAGTTCCCTTTCTGCGGTCCTTAGCGACCTGCGCGTAGCGGAAGCAATCGACGAGGTGATCGTTGATCAAGCCGCACGCCTGCAGGTGCGCGTACATGATCGTCGTGCCGACGAACGAGAAGCCACGTTTCTTCAGCGCCTTCGCGAGTGCGTCGCTGTGCTTGTCGCGCGGTGGGATTTGCTTCGAGGTCTTCCACTTGTTGACGACCGGCGCACCGTCGACGAACGACCAGATGAAGTTGTCGAACGAGCCCAGCTCTGCTTGCACTGCGAGGAACGCCTTCGCGTTCTTCACGCAGGACTCGACCTTCATCCGGTTTCGCACGATCGCCGGGTCTTGCAGGATCTTGTTCACGCGTGCGGGCGTGAAGCGCGCGACCTCGGCGGGATCGAACTCGGCGAAGTGCTTGCGATAGCCCGCGCGCTTGTTGAGGATCGTCGACCACGACAGGCCGGCTTGCGCGCCTTCGAGCACGAGGAACTCGAAGTGGCGGCGATCGTCGTGCGTCGGTAGGCCCCACTCTTTGTCGTGGTAGTCCCACATCGCGCCGGCTTGATCGCCGGCCCAGGCGCACCTCTGCATTGTTACCTCGCCGGTTAATGTACGAGGAACCACTTCACGTTCGCCATCACCTCGAGGTGGAAGTGATTGCGATGCGGGCGATTGAAGTCCGGCGTGAGCACGACGTTGAACAGGTGCGCCTCGACCGTCGTGCACAGGATGTCGCGCAGCTCCTTCGCGTTGTCGGTCGCGGGATGCGGGCCCGCGTGGTCGCCGCAGGTCGGATCGCCGATCTTGCCGTGGAAGTCCTTCAACACGTCGAGCACCGACCCGTCGCGCTTCGTGAACCGACCGGCATCGAGTGCGAGCCCACCGTTGTGCTGGCCACCGATCTTGTCGTCGGACCACGACTTCGGCGGCGGCCGATACATCGAGTAATGCCGGACCTGGACGATGTCGTGCTTCTCGAGGATCTGCGCGAAGTCGTCCATCGCGAGCACCTCGCGGCAATCGACGATCTCGTACGGTGAATCCGCGCGCTTGATCTCGCTCGCGTCGGTCCGGAACTCGACGCCGTGCAGCGAGCCGGTGAGCCGCACCGGATCGAGGACGCCGCGCGCGGTCTCTTTCGTGTAGCCGATGTGGCGATTGCCGAGCTCTGTCTCGCAGTCCTCCGGCGACAGCGAGCCGTACTTCACGGCGGGAGTCGCGTCGGGATCGTCGGGGTTCTCGAACCGCGACTTGGCGTGCGTCTTCGCGTGCGCCTTCGGCTTGGTTGTGGACTTGGACTTGGACCTGGACTTGGACTTGGTCGCGGGTGCGGCGAGCGCGGTGGCGCCGAGCGCCAGCAAGATCGCGACCGTCCGCATTCGCTCGACTCTACCGGAACCCGTGCGCCGACGCCGGTGTCCGTGATGCGATGCGCCGCCAAGGCAGGTTTGCCGCATGGGTCTGTCTGTGGGCGGCATGCGCGAGTGTGACGGCGGGTTGCCCCGTGGCTCGGCCGACCCGGTCGACCGTGCCGAGCGTCACGCATGCGCCGCCGGTGATGACGCCGCCGCCCGGCCATTCCAGGCGGTGCCGCCGACACCACCGCGATGGGGGAAGTGCCCGCCGAGTCGGAGATCCGCGTCGGGTTGGCCGAGCCCATGATCGCGGTCGAGCATGTCGGTGACGCGAGCACGGCCGTCGCGACGTTCGAGCCTCCGATCCGGGGCTCGTGGCGCTGGCTCGACACCCGCGTCGCCGCGTTCACCGCGCAAGCGCCGCGGCTCGCGCAGGCAACTTCGTACAAGGTGACGGTCGCGTCGGCGAAGGCCCTCTCGGGCGCGGTGCTCGATGGACCCGTTACCGGCACGTTCGCGACGCCGCCGATCTCGCGACCGACGCGTCGAACGTGACCGTGCCGGTGTACGAGCCGGCGACGACCGAGTCGTTCGCGACCTATGGCGTCGTCGATGGCGTCGACGCGCCGGTGTACGAGCAGTTGAAAGTGCCGGCCGACATCTTCGCGGACGTCGGCGGGTTCGAGACCGAGGTCAGCTCGACGCAGTTGCAGGCGCTGACCGACGCGTTCGGTTACCTCAACGCGTACCCGTACGAATGCGCCGAGCAGCGCTCGAGCCGGATGCTCGGCACCGCGGCGATGCACGACGTGCTCGATGCGTTCGCCGCGCCGGGCCGGCCGACGGCGCAGCAGCTCGCCGACCAGCACGACGTCGACGTCAAGAAGCTGATCACCGATCAGAACAGCGACGGCGGCTGGGGCTACTGGCGCAACACGCCGACCGATGCGTTCGTGACGATGCAGGTCGTCCAGGCGCTCGTCGTCGAGAAAGCTCACGGCCCGGCACTGACGAGTGCGACCACATTCATCGCGAAGCTGCTCGCGAAGACGAACGCGAAGCTCGCGCGGGCAGAGCGCGGTGCCGACGTCGCGTACGACGTTTTTCGCTCGCGGCGACCGCGCTGGCAGCCGACCACACCGGGCACGTTCACCGCGGAGACGTTCGGTCGATCCGCGAGGACGACCGTGACGATTTACTGATCGGCTACTGAACTTCGACCCAGCCGGTGCGCGGCGTGGGGACCGTGTCCAGCGAGTGCGGCGAGCACGACAGCTTCTCGTCGTTGTACGCGTACGCGTAGCGATGGTCGCCGCTCGGCGTCAGCGTCTCCCAGCCGCGCCAGCGACAGCCATCCGAGACGTGCGCGCGCATCTCGAACTTCAGCGGCCGCAGATGATCCGCATCGAGCTCGAGGTCGACAGGTCCATCGGTGAACGCGCTCAAGTACAGGGCGTCGGGGTTCGACACCGCGTGGAGCACGAGCCGATGGTGGTGATGATGATGGTGATGGCGACCGTGTGGAACCACCGCAAACGCCCCGACCGCGAGCGCGGCGATCAGGAGCGACTTGCCGACCGGAACTTCGAAGGCCTGCATTGGCTTCAGTGTGGGCCGGAGCGTGAACGAATGCCAGGTGATCGTGAAGTCCCGATCGTGAACGCCCATTGACGCTGGCGCCAGACTCCGAGCAGTTACGGCCCGGTTCGGGAGTTGCTGTACGTACCCTCATGCGTATCGCGCTGGGACTCGCTTTCGTTACAGGCTGCTCGTTGTTCATGCACTCGATGGAACGCCCCACCGCCACCGTGCGGAATGTCTCGGTGGCGTCGGCGGGGCTCGCCGGCGTGACGGGGCAACTGCAGGTCGATGTCATGAATCCAAACGCGTTCGGCGTGCCGCTCTCGGGAATCGACTGGCAGCTCTCGGTCGGCAACACGCAGGCGGTGACCGGGCAGGTCTCGTTGCAGCAGACGATTCCCGCGCAGGGTGTGTCGCCCATCACCACGACATTGTCGATCGGCACGATGGACGCGATGCGAGTCGCGGCGGCACTCGGCAGCGGCGCGCGCACCTACACGCTCGATGCGCACTTTCATTTCTCGACGGCGGTCGGACCGATCGATGTCGAGGTCCAGAAGAGCGGCGAGCTGGCGATGTAAGCTCCGATCACGAAGCCGCAGGCAAAGCCGGCGAAGCCGAAATCGAAGGCGAAGAAGAAGTGAGCAAGAAGCGGCCGGAGCGGCCGGAACGAACCGAACGCAGAGCGCAGGCGAGAGATGCGCGCGAGCTCGTCCGCGATCGCGAGAGGCTCGCGAAGCTGGTCGCGGGTGGCGCGTCTGATCACCCGATCGAGGTCGCCTCGGCGGCGGTGGTCGAAGGTCGGGTCGGCACGCTGCCGTGCCCGCAATGCGCGGGGGAATATCGCCTGATCGAGCATCGCTCCGAAGGCCCGGGCCTGCGCGCGGTCGACGTCGCGTGCCGGCAATGCGGCGTCAAGCGCACGCTGTGGTTCCGGATCGTCGTCGACGAGCCGAACTAGCGAGTTTCACTTCTGCAACTGTTTGTGCCGGATCGGTGCGATTGCGTGGGCGCCGCACCAGCCCCACCATGGGGCGATGTCGGATTCCCCGATCCTCGCCACCGTGCCGCTGGGCTTCCAGTGGCCCACGATCGATCCCTTTCTGATGGCCGTCCACCACGACGACGCCTATCCAGCCGGTAACGACCAGCTCGGACCCGCGGCATCGCTCGCCGGGCGCGAGCTCGGCTCGGACTTCGCCGGCAAGGACGGCTGGCGCATGTACCACGGCGAGATCGTGCCGGGCTTCCCGCAGCATCCGCACCGCGGGTTCGAGACCGTCACGATCGTGCGCCAGGGCCTGATCGATCATTCCGACTCGCTCGGTGCGACGGCGCGGTTCGGCCGCGGCGACGTCCAGTGGCTGACCGCCGGCAAGGGAATCTCGCATTGCGAGATGTTCCCGCTCGTCAACAACGCCGAGCCGAACCCGGCCGAGCTATTCCAGATCTGGCTGAACCTACCGGCGCGCGACAAGCTCGTCGACCCGCACTTCACGATGCTGTGGGAGCCGAACATTCCGCGGATCGAAGCACCCGGCGTGCTGGTCCGTGTCGTCGCCGGCAAGCTCGGCGACGCGACGCCACCCTCGCCGCCGCCGAGCTCGTGGGCTTCGCGCGCCGAGGCCGACCTCGCGATCTGGACGCTCGAGCTCGACGCAGGCGCGAGCTGGACGCTGCCGCCGGCGCAACCCGACACGAATCGGATCCTCTACGTGTTCCACGGCGCCGCGACGATCGGAGGCCAGGCGATCAAGGCGCCGACAGGCGTCCAGGTGAAACCGGAGGCCGCGATCGAAATCGCTGCATCCGCCGACACCGAGATCCTCGTGCTCCAAGGTCGCCCGATCGGCGAGCCGGTCGCGCAGCACGGCCCGTTCGTGATGAACACGCGCCAGGAGATCCAGCAGGCGTTCGCCGATTACCAGCGCACCAAGTTCGGTGGCTGGCCGTGGCCGAAAGATGATCCGGTCCATCCGCGCGACGAAGGCCGCTTCGCGAAGCACGCCGACGGCCGCGTCGAGAAGATGTAACGCCGAGAGGCCAAGCGTTGGGCAACCCGGAGCGCTCGCTCGCGGGCCGTTCGTACCCAGATTTCACGCCAAGCGGATCGAGAGGCCGAGCTTGGCGACTTGGCGTAAAAATCGGAACCGAGTGTCCCGCGAGAGAACGTCCGGCCCGACGACGCTTGGCCTCTTGGCGCAGCCTAGTGGACCACGAAGCCGCGCGGCAACGAGATGTTGATCTCGGGCTTCTCGGCTTCGGTGCCCTGCGCTTGCCCGAGCTTCAGCGGCTGGAGATTCGCCAGGGTCTTCTCGTCGACGACCGAGCCGCGATCCGGAATCGTGATGCCGTTCGCGCCGAGCTGCGCCATGAACACGAGCGGCGTGCCGTTGCCGTTGTAGCCGAGCTGGACGAGCGACTCGGGCTCGAACTTCGCGCACTTCTTGTCGCAGCAGTAGAACTCGCGCGTGACGCGATAGAAGCCTTCGGGCTGGAGCGCGTGCAGCGCGCTCGGATCGAAGTCGGGTGGCACCGTCGTGCCGCGCTCGGACCACCGCGCGCGATTCGCGACCCACGTCTCGGGCAGGTAGAGCCCCGGGCCCGGGTCGCCGTGATTATGAAAATAGACGAGGCGACCGGCTTCGAGGCCGGCGACATTCGCGGTCAAACGATAGACACCACAGGGCGGCAGGGCAGGCGGCATGACTACTCCGATCGGTTCGCTCTGGAGCGTAGCCTCTTGTGGGCGGCGAGGTAGCCCGGATTGGCGGCGAGTCGCACGAGGTGGCGCGCCTGGGCCGCCCCGCCGGCGTAGGCGATCGCGACGCCGATATCGCCGCACGCGAGCAGGCCCGAGCGGTCCGCGGCGCGCTCGCACGCGGCCAGGTAGGCGGTCGTATCGAGCTCGGCGAGCTCGACGCCGGCGAGCCGTTCGGTGATCCGCCGGCGGAGCAGCAGCGGAATCGCGCTGCGCAGGCGATCGCCCTCGGTCACCGCCGAGTTGTTCGGGTCGATCGACTTCGCGAACGCGTGATAGAGCCCGGTCACGAACCGCTTGAATTGCGCCGGCGAGGTACCGGCCGCGAGCAGGCGGCGCGTGCGGACGAGCTCGACGACGCGGCCGAGCCGGAACCGCAGCTCGCTGTCGACGGCCGGGTCCGCGTCGCTCTGCGACTGGGCCCGGATGGAAGCGAGGCGCGGGCCGATCAACACGACCGGTGGCGCCGCGAGCAGCACGCCGAGATCCTGGCCGCGATCGATCGCGTACAGCAGCGTCTGCGGGCCACCGAGCGCATTCGCGATCTGCGGGTACAACGCCGCGGCCGCCGCACTCGTGCCGGCCGCGATCCGCCGCGCGTTCTTCAAGTCGGCGCGTTCGAGCGCCGCGCGGGCATCTGGCACGACGAGCCCCATCGCCTCGCCGACGAGCTCGAGCAGGTCCGCGACCGGGCCCTCGTTGTCATCGTCGACGAGCGTGCGTCGCTCGGGTTCGTCGAGTGGGTTCGCGTACGCCTCGTCGGACGCCATCGGCCGCAGCGCGTGCTTTGCGAGGAAGCGTTCGTCGCCCGCGGTGAGCACGACACCGAGCGCGCGCGCGAGCTCGAAGAACGCACGCGCGTCGTCGATGCTGCCGCTCGCCGCTGCATCGCGCGCGAACCTGATCACGTCGTTCGGATCTTGCTCGGCCTCGACAAGCGCGATCAGCGACGACGTCTCGGTCCGACCGTCCAGGCTCGCGAGCTCGACGATGGCGCGCCGCGCGGCGAGTGCGCCATCGGACTCCGGTGCAACCGCGACCGCGCGTTGATACGCGGCCAGTGCTGCGGGCTGATTCTTGCGCGTGCGCTCCGCATCGCCGAGGCGGCGCCACAGCTCGGCCCGCCGCTCGTCGTTGCCGACGCGCTTGGCGCGATCGCCGCTCTGCTCCCACGCGGTCAGCGCCTTGCGCAGCCAGCGCGCGGCGTTCTCGTGATCGCCCGCGGCCATCGCAGCGCGCGTGCCAACCGAGACCGTGTCGACGTCGTACGGATAGCGGAGCAGGAGGCTCGCCGCGAGGTCGCGCGCCCGGCGCAGCTCACCGCTCGCCGTGAACGCGTCGATCGCCTCCTCGAGGAACGTCTTGCGCGCGGCATCGTCGAGCTCGAGATCCGCGAGCCACGCACACGTCTCGCCACGCTCGGCGCCCGCGCCGCGCTTGCGCTGGAGCGCGAGCAACTTGTGGAGCATCACGACGTGATCCGGCGTGGTGATCGACGCGACGCTCGACCAGTAGCGTTCGGCGCGGCCCGGATCGCCGAGCACGTCGAGTGCGAGGTCGCCGAGCGCGTCGTACAGGCGCAATCGATCGCGCGGTTCGACGGTGGCTTCCGCTTCGCGCTCGAGGCAGTCGGCGGCGCGCGCCATGGCGTCGGCCTGAATCGCGAGCTCCGCGAGCTCGTGCCAGGCCCGCGCGCATCGCGGATCGCGCGCGACCGCCGCCTCGAGGTGGCGCGGTGCATTCGCCGGGCGCAGCGCACGAACCTCGGCTTGCGCGGCGTGGACGAGGCCGTTCGCGACAGCGGCTGCGTGCTGCGCGGTATCGGGATGTTCGGCGAGCGAGCCGAGATGGAGCGCGGCCTCGCGCCACAGCTTGCGCTGGAAGCAGCTCTCGCCGAGAGCGAGTGTGATCGGCAGCGAGCGGCGATCGAGGCGGTGCGCCTCGTGGAACAGCTGGTGCGCTTCGTCGCGATCCTCGACGAGGTCGCCGCAGCGCTTGACGATCTTCGCGAGCTGCTCCGGCGTCGCATGATCCGGCGCCGCCGCGAGGCACTCGCGCAGGATCTCGGCGGCCTCGCCGTTGCGCTGCTGCGCCGCGAGCAGATCGGAGAGCGCGAGCGCGGCGTCGGGGCTGTACGGCCGCGACCCGACGATCGTGCGCAGCCGGCGTTCGCCCGCCGCCGCCTGACCCGACGCTGCCTCGGCGAGCGCCTGCTCGACCACGAGCGCGCTGCGCGCCGCCTCGAGCTCTTCGGCGAGCTGCTGCTCGAGATCGAGATCGTCGATGTCGTCCTCGACGAGCTTCTCCAGCGCGGCGACTGCACCCTGGTGATCGCCGGCCTCGGTCGCGCGCCGTGCCGCTTCGAACGTCATCACGATCCGGCCGTCGCGATCCGGTTGCGCCGCCGCGTAGCGGAGCAGGGCATCGGCATGAGCACGACGGTCTCCGGCGCGCGCGGCATGCGATGCCAGCCGCTCGAGCCCGGGCAAGTACTCCGGCGCCGCTGCCAGCAGGTCGCGCAGCACGCTCGCCGCGCCCGCACGATCGCCGAGCTCGTCATCGAGGATCGCGATCAGCCGCAGGCGCAGCGCCGCGACGTCCTCGGTCGGTGCGCCACGATCGATCGCTTCGTCGACGCGTGCGGCGATGATGTCCGCAGCCTCGCGCGCCTGACCGCCGCGTGCGAGCACGTCGGCGTAGTCGACGAGCCCACTCACGTTATCGGGCGCGTGGCGCGAAGCCTGGGCGACGAGCACCGCCGCTGCCGCGCCATCTCCGGCTTGCTCGAGTGCGCGCGCCTGGCCGCGCAGCAGCACGGCCTTCTCGACGCCGGTCGCGCGTGCCGCGATCTGGCCGCGCACCTTCGCGACCTCGGTCCACCGTCCGAGCTTGGTCAGCGTCTCGTCGAGTGCTTTCCACGCATCGAGGTCGCTCGGCCGGCGATCGACGATCGCGCGATACGTCGCCGCGGCGTGATCGAGCTTGCCGTTGTCGCGATACAGCTTGCCGGCCGCGCGCAGCGCCGCGCGTGCGCGATCGTCGCGCGCCAACCCTGCGACGCGTTCGAACGCCTCGGCCGCCTTCTGCCACGCACCGGCGCGGCGATACAGCCACGCGAGCCGATCGTGATGCTCGACGTTATCCGGATCGAGCTCGACGACCGCTTCCATCGCGGCGATCGTCTCGAGCGGTTGGTCGAGGTTCTCGTGGACATCCGCGAGCTCCTCGAGAAACGCAGCCTGGACCTCGGGGCGACGCGATGCCGCGCGCGCTTCGTCCTCGAGCAACAGCGCGAGCTGCTCCCATGCACCTTGCTCCGCGGCGAGCGCACGCAAGTGACGGCGCGGCTCGGGCTCGCGAGGCGCAGCACGAATCTCGGCGATCGCCATGCGGAGCGCCTGGATCGGATCGATCGCGACCTCGCGCGGCAGCTTCTGCCATTTGCGGGTCCGAAAGGTCTCGTCCTCCATTACGACGGCGCGGAGCTTATCATTTACCTCCGCGCCGCCTACGGCGGTGCTACGGGCCGGCCGTTCGGCGGACTTGTCAACGTCGGATGCGGGCGAGAACGGCGCGAGCGGTTGTCGACAAACCATCCGGATCGAGCGCGGCTTCGAGCGGCCGGATCGCACGCGCGCGCTCGTAAGCAAGTGTCCTACCTCTAGCATCGAGGTCGTGCCAGGCCGGGTGAGCGCGCAGCTCGTCTCGCGACCGCGGCCGGAACGCACCCGCGACTTCTTCGATGAGCTCTTCGTCGTTCATACCAGCTCCTGATCGACGGCGATGCCGCGCTTGCCGAGGCACTCGGCGAGTAGCTTGCGGGCGCGCGAGAAGTTCTGCAGGAACGTGTTGAGCCGCATTCCGAGCGCCTCGGCGAGCGTGAGATCGTCGTCGGCGCCCGCGCTCTGCAAGCGGGCGTCGAGACATTCACGCGGCTTTGCCGGGAGCTTGTCGCGGCACTCGATGATCGCGCGCCGCAACATCGGATCGGGCTCGCTCGCGCGGACCTCGCGATGATCGTGTCGGCGCTGCCGACATAGCGCGGCCCGATCACCGTCGGGAACCGGAGCTCCCACTCGCCTTCGGGCAACCACACCAACTTCTGATCGACCGTGATTCGCGCGATCACGCGCTCGCCGGGCGGGATGTTGCCGATCTGCTGCGTGAAGATGTCCGCGCGCTCTTGCTCGAGCAGCGCCGCGGTGCGCCCCGATGCGATCGCCTGCTCGAACCGCTCTCGCGCGCGCTGCTTCTTGTCGACGACGCCCTTCACGGTGCGCTCGCCGATCACGAACTCGTAGCCGCTCACCGCGCCGTCGGCGGGCAGCGGCATCCGGTACGTCACCTTCAAGACATCACTGAAGTGGTTCGCGAAAGTTTGCTCGAGCACGAGCCGCGCGAGGCCGCCGGTCGCATCGCCGGTGAGGCGCGCGCCGACGAGCGCGAGCGTCCGCCCGTCGCTCGTGACGAGCTCGGCACCGGCACTGGCGCCCTCGGGGGTGGTGGGGAACAGGGCGGAGGTCACGCGCGAGAGCATCGAAGGTAGCTGGAGGGGCATCGGAGTTGGTCCTTTCAGGCGACCAACGCGTGCCACGCGAATCTGGTGACAAAGAATCTGCGCGCCCGTAACCAGCGGTAACTGCCTACATCGCCGTCATCCCCGGTGCTAACCGAACGCGCTCCGCGACTGGTCGATGCGCCAAGAGATGAAACTCTGGCTCGCGCTCCTGTTCACGGCTGCCTGTGCGGATTCCCCTACCAGTGGGCCCGGCGGCGATAACCCCGGCGGCTATACGATCTCGGGTCGGATCGGCACGACCGTCGCCGCACGCACCGCGGCGCCGGTTGCACCGCGCACGATCACCCACGTGATGGCCGTCCAGCCGGTGAGCGCATCGCCGATCCGGACGATCGCGGCGGTCGGTACGGATGGCAGCTTCGCGCTGGACGTCACGCCGGGCCAACCGTACGTGTTCGTGTTCGTCGACTCGACCGCGGTCGGCGCCGACATGGCGGTCGCGATGTTTCGCGCGAACACGCTCGACACGGTGTCGCCCCAGCTCGCCGGCCACCTCGACATGGGTGACGTCACCATCGATCCGGCGACCCAGACCGCGACCGCTGGCGTGTCGTACGACGACGTGATCGCCGAGCTCGGCCTCGATCCCGCGGCCGCCGAGTATCTCGGCTCCGTCGACGATCTGTCCCTGCGCTACGCGAACCCCGATATCGACGGCGACGGCATGATCGATCTTGTCGAAGATCATCAGTTCGGGATCGACTTCCACGTCCGCTCGAACATGCGACGCGGTTCGGCGACCGGCGCGAACTTCACGGTCGCCGACATGACCGATCAGTTCTTCCCCGACGGCGGTGCCGATGTCGCGACGCCCGTGTTCAACCTGACCTCGGCCTACGTGATGTATCCGACCGCGATGGATGCGACGAGCTACATCGACGCGTCGATGCCGCCGTACCAGGTGCTCGCGCACGGCGCCGCGTACACCGTGACCGTCGCCGATGGCTCGACCCCGAGCGCGAACACGTCGTTCAGCGGCATGCAGGGCGGCGGCCCGATGGCGAGCTGGGGCGCGGACTACAATCTCGAGGACGCCGCGCTCGAGCTGCCCGGCTCCGCTGGCTCGCCGGCCACGATCGCCTACACGCTCGGCGCGACCGCGACGACGCTGACGTTCACCAACGTGGTAACGCGCACCAAGGCGTCTCTCACCGCCGACGGCACACTCTCGATCTTCACGCGGCTGAACACGACCGGCGGCGCGATCACGAGCATCGACTACACGTGGATGAAGCGCGTCGCCGGCGCGTGGGTCCCGGCCACCGCCGACGAGATCGCCGTCACGATCGGCAGCGACGGCGGCTTCATGTCGTTCCACGTCCAGCCGAGCTGGAGCAACCAGGCCGGCGTCCAGATCCCCGCGACGCCGGACGGCACGATCGCGTGGACCGGCGCTGCGGTACGCCCCGATATGGTGTGTGGGCTCGCCGTCAGCTACGACGACAAGCTCGGCCTGCGCCACTTCATCGGCGGCGCGGATCCAAACCCGGGCGTGACCTGCACGCCGTGACGTAAGATCGGGCGATGAACGAGCCCGAGTCGCCCACGATCAAGGTCGCCATCACCGGCGAGGACGGCGAGGACTCTCCCGATCGGCCCGAACCGAGCGACACCGTCGTCGCGAAGCGCTATCGCCTCGCGCGCCGGATCGGCAAGGGCGGCATGGGCGAGGTCATGGCCGCGCGCGACGAGCAAGTCGGCCGCGACGTCGCGATCAAGCGGATGCGTGCGGCGCACCCGAGCGATCGCGCGATCGCGCGGTTCCTGCGCGAAGCGTCGGTCCAAGGCCGGCTCGAGCATCCCGCGATCGTGCCGGTCCACGAGATCGGCCGCGACGACGACAACCTGCCGTTCTTCGTCATGAAGAAAGTCTCCGGCACCGCGCTCGCATCGCTCGTGGCGTATCGCGACGAGCCGACCCAGCAGCGCATGCTGCGCGCGTTCGTCGACGTCTGCCTCGCGATGGAGTTCGCGCACGTCCGCGGCATCGTCCACCGCGATCTCAAGCCCGACAACATCATGCTCGGCGACTTCGGCGAGGTCTACATCCTCGACTGGGGCGTCGCGAAGGTGATCGGCGAGCACGAGGACTTCGACGACGTCGACAGCGGCAGCGGCGAGCACGCGACGAAAGCCGGCACTGCGATCGGCACGCCCGGCTACATGTCGCCGGAGCAAGTGCGCGGCAGTGACATCGATGGTCGCGCCGACATCTACACGCTCGGTTGCTTGTTGTACGAGGTCCTCGCCGGCGAGCCGCTGCACCCGCGCGGCTTTCACGGGCTCGAGAGCGCCGTGAAGGGCCTCGACGCGCGGCCCTCGCAGCGCGGTCACGGCGTGCCGCCCGAGCTCGACGCGCTGTGCGTCGCGGCGACGCAGAAAGACCGCGACGATCGGATCGCTACCGCGCGCGAGCTCGGCGAATCCGTGCAGCGCTACCTCGACGGCGATCGCGACGTCGCGCTGCGCCGCCAGCTCGCGCGCGACCATCTCGAGCGTGCACGCACCGCGTTCGCGAATGAAGACGTCGCAACCCAGCGGCCGGTCGCGATGCGCGAAGCGGCCGCGGCACTCGCACTCGATCCCGCACTCGACGGCCCGGCCGAGCTGGTCGGTCGGTTGATGCTCGAGCCGCCGAGCGTGACCCCGCCGGAGGTCGAGGAGTCGATCCAGCGCGACAACGTGCGCAGCGCGCGCGTGCTCGCGGCCGCCGGGCTATGGGTCGTCATCGCCGCGATCGCGTTCCTGCCGCTCCTGTGGTGGTTGTCCGACGGCGAGAACGCGTTGCTCGGGCTCCTCGCGGTGATGCTCGCCGCCGACGGCTTGCTCGGCCAGATGGTGCGCCGTGCGAAGCGGCCGCGGCCGGAGCTGATCATCATCGCGAACATGCTGCTCGTATTCGTGATCGCGCGGATGTTCTCGCCGCTGTTGATCGCGCCCGGCATCGCTGCATCGATCGCGATCGCGATGGTGCTGACGCCCCAGTTCTCGTGGCTGGGCTCGCCGGTCGGGATCGTGGTGTCGATGTCGCTCGGCGTGCTCGCACCGCTGTTGTTCGAAGAGCTCGGCTGGATGTCGAACACGATGATCGTCGGCACGCACGGCCTCACGTTCGAGACCGCGGCGTTCGCGGGACATCGCATTCCGACGCTGATCGTCGCGGTCGTCTACGTGATCGCGTTGATCAGCGGCGCGGTCGTCGCCGGCTCGTCGATGCGGCGCCAGCAGCGCGAAGCGCATCGTCGCTTGCACCTACAAGCGTGGCAGCTGCGCCAGCTCGTTCCGCGGTAAGCGAAGCGCCGGGCTGCGGTTTGATCCTCGAGCTCCACGGCGACGCGGTGATGCGAACAATCAGCTCATCGGACCGACGACGATCAGCTCTGACAGCACCTATCACCAAGACCGGTGGTCTGGCAGCGCGCAAGATGTCGTGATCGAAACGTTCGATCACAGCTACGCGACCGCGCCCGATGGTCGTTCGGCAGTGCGCACGGTCACTGCATGGCAGGAAGCGCGTCCGATCCGTACGCGGGGCGAGGAGGTAATGCAGTTCTTTTTGGCGCATCCAATGTCGTGATCTGTGTAGACTCGAAGCGTGGTTCGTCGCGCCGTATTCCTCGTCGTACTCGCTAGTTGCACCGGCGACATCGATCAGGGCGAGCAGGTCGCCAACCTCTCCCCGCAGCAGCAGCTCGCGCAGACCGCATGGGTCAAGCAAGCGCGGCCGGCGCTGCGCGATGGCACGTGCGATACGTGCCACGCCGGCCAGATGACGATGGGCGCGCCCGCGTACATGGCGGGCATGACCGACCTCGACGCGCGCGACACGATGGTCGCGTTCGTGCCCTCGGTGATCAGCCTCGGCTCGCCGCGGACCAGCCCGGTGTTGTTGAAGGGCATGCACGAAGGTCCCTCGATCAGCGCCGCGGGCGCGACCGCGTTGCTCACGTGGATCACGTACGAGCAGGGCGCGCGGATGGACATGACGCCGGAGATCGAGACGGCGCACACGCCGCTCGCGGATTGCTCGCTAGGCGCGCCCGGAGATCCGACGTGCCTGGTGACGACGCTCGATCTCACCGCGGCCGGTTCGACCGGCAGCACGATCACGTTGTACGCGAAGCCGCTCGGCGCCGACCTCTACATCCAGCAGCTCGAGGCGACCGCCGGACCGAGCGGGCTCACGCTCGTCCATCCGATCTTTCGGTCGTGGCCCGCGGGCTCGATGGATCCGAAGCCGGACGCAAACGACACGTTTTACAACGTGAGCCTCAACCTCGCGGCCGGCATGAAGGCGACGCTCGCGTCGACGACGACGTTCGTCGGCTTCGCGGCGACCGACCCGATCAGCGCCAAGTTCGACGTGCTGTCCACGAAGCCTTGAAGCTCGTCCTCGTCGCGCTGGCGCTGTCGACGCTCGGGGCGTGCTCGGATCCCGTGGTCAAGTACTTCGACGTCGCCGCGGTCGAGCTCCCACAGACCACGGCGGATGCGACCGCGTTCGGCGTCGATCTCGACGGCGATGGCACGAGCGACAACCAGCTCGGCGTGATCTTCTCCGCGCTGGTATCGACGCATGACGCGACGACCCACGCGGCCGACATGATCGCGGCCGGTGCGATCACGTCGACGCTCGAGACCATCGACGGCGCGCCGAGCTACCAGGGCGACACGAGCGGCCTGGCCAACATCGCGCTGCCGATCTTCGCGGACGCCGACCCGCTGGTGCTGCCGCTCGAGCACGTCGTGATTTCCGTCGACGGTGACACCGCGCTGATTCGCGGTGGCATCCCGATCGAAGCGGCGCGGACCGCGGCGTACGCGGGCGTCGCGCAGATGATGCATGACAACCCCGCGGGCCACCTGCCGTTCGCGCGCGTACTCGACACGGATCACGACGGCACGATCTCGATGGACGAGCTCGAGAATTCGTCGCTGCTCGCCGCATTCCTCGTCGCGGATCTTCACGACTCGCAACAACTGTCGGTCGGCTTTCGCGTCACGCTATCGGAGCACTCGGTGCTCGGGATGCCGATGGACCCGTGTCACGATCGGGTGGGCGACGGCGACGAGACCGGAATCGATTGCGGCGGGAGCTGCATGGCATGCCCACCCGCGGTGCCGACGTGCAGCGATGGTGTGCGCGATCAGTTCGAGAGCGGCGTCGACTGCGGCGCCGCATGCCCACCTTGTGCGTCCGGCCAACCATGTGCAGTCTCGGCGGATTGCGCCAGCGGCACGTGTAATGGCGCCGGGCCCGCGGGCGTGGGATCATGCGCGCCATGAGACCACCTACGTGGCTGGTCGTAGTGTTGGTGGGTGCCGTGCTGGGCCTCGTGTTCGCCGGCGTCTCGACCTACGACTTCGTTCAGCACCTCGATCGTCAAGTTCACAGCCTGCATTGCTCGTTCATCCCGGGCGTGACCCACAGCGATCCAACATCGGGCTGTCAGGTCGCGATGATGAGCCCGTACTCGTCGATCTTTCGCACGCACGTGTGGGGCGGCATCCCGATCTCGCTCGGCGCGATGTCGGTGTTCGCGTTCATCGCGTTCGTGGCGGCGGACCTCGTCGTCACCCGCCGCAAGGACGATCCGAAGGCGACGCTGTTCCTGCTCGCCTCGGCGACGCTGCCGCTGATCGTATCGCTCGTGATGCTGTCGATCTCGCTGTCGAAGCTCGGCACGGTCTGCAAGCTGTGCGTGTGCATCTACATCTCGAGCGCGCTCGTATTCACCGGCGCGGTGATGACGTGGCGTCGCGCGAAGCAAGGCGCGACGGTCGGGACGTCGCGCAGCGGCGGGCATCGCTTGGAGGTCGGCGTCGCGAGCGAGCCAGCGACGAACGGCTTCCTCGCCGCGATGTTCGGCCTCGGCTGCTTGTTCGTCGCGCTGCCCGTGATGCTGTATCTGGCGAGCGCGCCGGATAACTCGAAGTTCATCGGTACGTGCGACGCGCTCGCGAAGCCCGACGACACGTACGGCGTGATGGTCAACGTCCATCGTACGAGCCCGCGCAACGCACAGGCGCTCGAGATCCTCGACCCGCTGTGCCCGGCGTGCAAAGCGTTCGAGCAGCGGCTGGAGGCGAGTGGTCTCGACGACAAGCTCGATCGCCGCGCGATCCTGTTTCCGCTCGATAACACGTGCAACTGGATGATCACCGAGACCACCCATCCGGGTGCGTGCACGGTCAGCGAGGCGGTGCTGTGCGCCGGCGACAAGGCGCCCGAGGTGATCAAGTGGGCGTTCGAGGTCCAGGATCAGATCCGCGCGGACACCGCGAAGGATCCGACGGCAGCGGCGCGCTACGTGAAGCAGAAGTTCCCGGAGCTCGCGGCGTGCGTGGGCTCGCCGGAGGCGCGGTCGCGGCTGAACAAGTCGCTGCGCTGGTCGGTCGCGAACAACATCCACGTGCTGACGCCGCAACTCTTCGTCGACGGGACGAAGCTGTGCGACGAGGACGTCGATCTCGGGCTGGAGTTCGCGTTGACGATCATGCTCGACCGTCACGACAAGGGAACGCTCGCGCCGAAGAACCTGCCGGCACCGGCGCCTGTACCGATGCATAGCGAGCCGGCGCCGGCGCCCGCGACGACGAAGCCGAAGGCGAGTGAGCCGACGACGGCCCCGAAGCCGGAGCCGACGACCGCGCCTGCTGACAAGCCGGCCGAGCCAACGACCCCGACGACGCCCGCGGAGAAACCGCCTACGCCTCCGCCTCCTGCCGAGACGCCGACGCCCACGCCGCCTGCCGACACGCCGGTGACGTCGCCGGATCAAGGGAGCGCCCAATGATCGCCACACGCATCGCGCTCGTCGCTATCTTGCTCGCGATCCCCGCGACCGTCACCGGTGTGTGGATCGGCTCCGCGAAGACGCGCCTCGCGGAAGCTGCTGCCGCACCCGCCGAAGGCACACCGGTCGCCGCCGCGGCCGACGTCGGCTACTGCAGCCCCGAGCTCAAGAAGATCTTGCGCCGCGTCCTGATGAGCTGCGGCCTCGTCGGTGGCGGCGCCGCGCGCGGCTGCCAACCCGTGCAGGCGAAGAACGTCGCGACGATGAGCGGCACCGACTTCAACGCGCTGTTCAAGCCGATGAAGGATCGCGGCGGCATCATCGAGTTCGACAAGGACAAGTCCGAGCTCGATCCGGCCGACCTCGCGATCGTCGATCAGGTGTTCGCAGATCAGCGCGGCGCGAGCTGGTTCTTCGTCGTCGCGCGCAGCTCGCCGGAAGGCTCGGTCGAGCACAACCGCGATCTGTCGAAGGCGCGTGCCGAGGCCGTGATGGCTCACCTGAAGACCCAGTTCAAGGACCCCGATCTCGAGAAGGAGGTCGGCATGCTGTGGCTCGGCGAGGAATTCGCGCAGCTCGAGACCGAGTTCTGTGCCTGGAAGCGCAGCGCCAAGGGAGCTGAATGCACGACCGAAGAGATCAACCGCAGCGCGTTCGTCGCGTGGATCGATTGTCAGCTGTGAAGGCCGCGCTGGTCGCCGCCGCGCTGGTCGCATCGGCGTGCGGCAAGTCCGATCCGTCGTCGCAAAACCTCCCGACCCGCGCCGAGGGCGCGAAGGTCAACGCCGGCCAGAAGGCGAGCACCGCTGCGTTCTGCGACTTTCACAAGGCCGACGACTCCGGCCCGGCGCTCCAGCTCCCCGAGGTTGGCGAGTACAAGGTCACTTCCAAGCCAGGCTCGTGGACGTGGCTCAACGTGTGGGCGACGTGGTGCAAGCCGTGCGTCGACGAGATGCCGAAGCTCGCGACGTGGCAGCAGAAGCTCGAAGCAAACGGCAAGAAGGTCGATCTAGAGTTCATCTCGATCGACGAGACCGACGATCAAGTCGCGGCCTACCAGAAAGCGCACCACGATCCGCCGCACACCGCGCGGATCGCCGATCAAAAAGCGAAGGAGACCTGGTTCAAGCAGCTCGGCCTCGACGCCGGCGCGCCGATTCCGATCCACGTGTTCGTCAGCCCGACCGGCCACATTCGCTGCGCGCGTGCCGGCAGCGTGCGCGAACAAGACCTCCCGGCGATCGAGCTCCTGCTCGCCGAATGATCAGAGATCGGGCGGCGGCGTGCCGAGCCCGAGCAACGCGCGGCCGGTCGCGGGCAAGACGCGATCGACGACCATCTTGTGGGTCATCACGACCTCGATGTCGCGCAGCGCGAGCTGGAGCGGATGGCGTCCTCGCAGGGCGGCCGCGCCGTCGAGGCGAAAGCAACCACGCACGACATCGGCGCAGCGCTCGGTCACGCTCGTCGCCGCCAGCCGGAGCTCGCCGCGCGCGGTCGCGTCGATCTGGCCCGCCCGCGCGCTCGCGAACCCGCTCGTGCAGGTCGCGAGCAAGTACGCGCGCGCGGCCGCGAGCTCGGCGTGAAGCTCCGCGTACTTCACGATCTGTGGCGACGGCGGATCCTTCTCGCGCCGCAGCCGGTCGGCGGCGAGGCGGAGCGCCGACTTCGCGATCCCGAGCGCAACCGCAGCGATGCCGGTCGCGAGCAAGCCGAACACAGGCATCCGATACAGAGGCGTCGCCGGCCACGGTTCGGTGCCGAACAACGAGCACGTGTACTCCGGCGCGACCGTCGTGTGGTCGATCGCGATGTCGTGGCTACCGGTGCCGGCCAACCCGAGCGTGTCCCAGTTGTCGAGGATCCGCACGCTCGCGCGCGGGACGAAGCAGACGACATGGCGGCGATCGCGTAGCGCACCGACCGCGAACCACTCGGCGTGGCGGCAGCCCGAAGTCCACGACCATTTGCCGGTCAACCCGCCGTGCGCGTCGAGTGCTCCGCCGGGCGCGAACACGCCGGCCATCAGCGGCGTCCCCGTCGCGCAGATCGTCTCCGCCGTTGCACGCGGTAGATATGCCATCAAGAGCGCCGAGGTCGACGCCGTCATCGTGACCCAGCCGGTCGCGCTGTCGCCTTCCGCGAAGCTCTCGAGCAGCTCGACGTAGCTCACGGGCGCGAGCTCGTACCCGCCGAGCGCCTCCGGGACGAGAGCCCCGGCAAAGCCGCCGGCTCGCAACAGGATCGCGATCCGCGGATCGAGCTCGCGGTGCGCATCATGCGACTCGCGCACCTCCCGGAGCAGCGTCACGAGCTCGGCGGGAATCACGAGATGCGCGGGCGCGGTCACTTCACGCCGAGCGCTTGCTCGACGCGCTTGATCGTCGCCATCTCGGTCGGCGAGAGGTGACCGTCGGCCGATGCGGCGTCGACGAGGAGCTCGATCAGCGCGAGCTTGTCGTCGAGCGGTAGTGCGTTGACGATGCCTTCCGCTTCGTCCCAGCCCTCGAGCTCGATCACGCTGGCCTTCTCTTCCGGTGAGAGCCCGAGCTGCGCCATCAAGTCGGTCAAGAACACCCGCTCGTCCTCGCCCATCATGCCGTCGGCGACGAGCACCTTCGAGATCAACAGACACTTGGCGACGTTGTTCGTCATGCATCACCTCGCTTCTTCATGAACGCCACCGTCGCCATCGGGATCAGCGGCCACAACAGCGGAGCCCACAGCGGCTGGTGGAGCACGTTGACCAACAAGAGGAGCGCGATCAACCCGAGCATCACGACCCGGCCCTTCGCGTACAGCACCTTGTGCGCGGGCGACAGGAACAAGATCGCGATGTCGAGCGGGAACCACACGAGGCACGTCTCGTTGATGTGGACATAAGGAAGCGGGCTGATGATCGCGAGGAACGTCAGCACGCAGCCGAGGATCCAGTAAGGGATGATCGAGAACGCGAGCCCGGTGCGCTGGAGATGGCCCCACAGCCGCGTCGCCCACACCGGTGCGGTCAGCGCGATGATGACGAGCGCGAACAGGAAGCGCCCGCTCGGCGGGTCCGGCACCGTCGGGATGCCGCGCGCGACGCACGACGGATCCGGATCGCGATGCGCCTCGGCCGCGGCGCGCTCGTCGAGCAGGCACTCCTTGCGCTCGTAGACCTTGTACGGCTTGATGCCCCACTTGGTTTGCACGGCCTCGCGCAAATACTGCGGCAAGAACATCCGCTCCCAGTACGTCGGCGTGCGATCGGTCGAGCGACCCATCGCGATGTCCGTGATGATCAGCGGGATCCGCATGCCGTAGAACCCGTCGCGCGCGTAGTCGCGGAACGTCGCGTCGCCCGGCATGTCGGTCATCTTCGCGAGCGCGTGATCGGTGACGTTGTCGATGATGTCGCGGATCCGCGTCGTGCAGTTGTCGGCGAAGTGGTCGTACGCGTAGTAGCGATGCTCTTCCTTGATGTCGTCCTCGAGCTTCGCGATCACCTTCTCCTTCTGCGCTTCGTCGAGCGGCAGCGGTTGGACCCAGATCGTGCGATCGAAGTAGCGATAGATCTCGAGCATGTTCACGGGCAGGTCCTTGCCGACCCAGAAGCTGTGCGCTCCTCGGAAGAACCCCCACGTCATCTTGATCGGGTTGTGAAAATCCCCGATGCCGTAGTTGTAGCAACGGTCCTCCGGCTGCGGATCCGCGAGGCTCGAGCGCAGACCGCTACGCGTCACGCACAACGCGATGTGACCGTGGCGCTCCCACATCAGCGCGCCGATGCCCATCGTGACGAGCTCGATCACCGGCTCGTGTGCGGGCGGCGCCGGAATCGCCTGCGTCGGCGACGGCGGCACGCCCGCGGGTGCGGCGGGCGGTGCATCGGGACCCGGCTGCGCCCCTGCCGTACCAAGCGTCGCCGCGGCGAGCATCACCGCGAACGCCACCGCGCTCGCCATACATCGTCGGCTCATTGCCTGGAGCATGGTCGGACCCTTCGGCTCGGTCAACTCCGGAACATCTTGTAGTTCAGCCGCAGGACGCTGGGGCGACCTCGTCGTACGTCGCGTCGCCGATCGTCGTGCCGCCGAGCGGGCCGATCAGCCACGCGATGGCGTCGCGGCGATGTGTGCGCCCGAACGGACAGATCAATCGGTCGATGATCCACGCACCGATCGCCGCGATGGCACGCCGCGCGCCGGATTGATGAAAAAAAACGGGCCCGGTCTCACCGACCGGGCCCTCCACTTACGTCACCCGCGTGATCACGCCAGCGCCGACGGTCTTGCCGCCTTCACGCAACGCGAACCGCACGCCGGCCTCGATCGCGACCGCCCGATCGAGCGCGAGGTCGACCTCGGCACGCGCACCCGGAGCGAGCTCCGTCTCCGCGCCCACGGTCGCCGTCACGCTCGTCGCACCGATGAACAGCTGCGGCCGGTAGCCCGCACGGATCGGCTTCGCCCGACCGCCCTCACCCTTGGTGAGGAGGTAGAGCTCGGCACGACACGTCTGGTGCGCCGCGATCGAGCCGGGCACCGCGAGCACCTGACCGCGCGCGATCTCACCGCGCGGCACGTTGCGCAGACGCAGGCCGACGTTCTCGCCGGCGCGCGCCTCGCGCTGCTCGCGATGGAAGGACTCGATGCCGGTGATCACGATCGGCTTGCCGGTGTCGGCCAGCTCGAGCGTGTCACCGACGGTGATCACGCCGCGCGCCGGGCGACCCGTGACGACGGTGCCGATGCCTTCGATCGTGAGGACGTTCTCCACCGTCATGAGGAACGGCGAGGTCACGTCGCGCACGGGCTCGGGAATCGCGCGATCCATCGTCGCGACCAGCTCGACGATCGACTCGACCCAACCCGGGTCACCCGTGAGGGCGCCGAGCGCGGAGCCGCGAACGACGGGAGCTCCGCCGTAGCCGAACTGCGCGAGCAGCTCACCGACTTCGAGCACGACCAGGTCGACCAGCTCCGGATCCGCGATGTCCATCTTGTTGACGAACACGACGAGGTGACGGACCCCGACCTGCTTCGCGAGCAACACGTGCTCGCGGGTCTGGTCCTGGCTCCCTTGCGTGCCGTCGACGAGCAGGATCGCGCCGTCCATCTGCGAGGCGCCCGTGATCATGTTCTTGACGTAGTCGGCGTGGCCCGGGCAGTCGACGTGCGAGTACAGGCGGATCGCCGACTCGTACTGGACGTGCGCCAAGTTGATGGTCACGCCGCGACGGCGCTCCTCCGGTGCGCTGTCGATCTGCTCGAAGCCGAGCGCGGTTCCGCCGTGCCGCTGCGCCATCACCTGGGTGAGCGCCGCGGTCAGGGTGGTCTTGCCGTGGTCGACGTGACCGATCGTTCCGACGTTGATCAGGGCCTTCTGCATGGGTCTCTCCTGCGAGTGGGCCGGCTCGCGAAATTCGCCGGCCTCGGGTCGCATGGCACATCCACACGCTCTCGGACCGGCGCGGCCCGAAAGCGTTAGTTCGTTCGAACGCTCTCTAGACGGACGCGCAGCGTTGCGCTGACTCTGACGAGCCGCGCGAAGCTGACGAGACCGATGAGAACGTGAACGTCACGGTGCGACTAGATAACCATTCGAAGGCGCTGAATCAAGACCGAACTCCTAAGTGGGAGTCTTCGTGATCAAATTATCGACCGCGTGGATCGGCGGCTGGGCGCCGTTGATCAGGTGCTTGATCGCCCCGAGGACGAGGCGCTGCTGCTGGAGCAGGCTCTGGCCCTGGAACGCACTAGATACGACGGCGATGCTGTAGTGACCGCCACTACCTGACGACTCGACGGTGGCATCGGGCAAAGCGGCCTTGATCGACGAGGAGATGGCTTCGTGGACGTTGCCGACGAAGTCGGTGGGATGGTCACTCACGCCCCCGAAGTTACCCCATCGTTCACCGTGGACCTGCTAGGTTTGACGAGTGAAGACGGTTGGCGTCGATCTTTGGGACGGCCAAGTCCGAGGTGCCGGCGAGAACCGAGCCACGGTGCTGCGGTCGGTTCCCCGGATCGATCGCGAGCTGCGCGCGCTGTTTCACCAGGCATATCCGACGTTCGCGCCGGCCTGCCGCGCGATCGACGAGCCCGGCGTCGCGATGATCGCGATCGACGAGATGACCGGTCAGGCCGCGGGCATCTGCACGCTGCGCGCGCGCGTCGCTCGCTACGTCGCCGCGATGGTCGGCCGTCACGACAAATGCGATCTGTTCCTGCGTGGCAGCGACGAGCTCGCGCTGCGCCACCTCGCGATCGTGCTCGATCCGGTGAAGAGCTGGTCGCGCAACACGACCGCGGTGCGCTATCGCGTGCTCGATCTGCGGACGCAGCACGGGTTCCGCGACGAGCACGGCCGGCCGTTGCGCGGCCTGCGCGCGGAAGGTCCGGCGCTGTTGCGGTGCGCGGGCTACGCCTTGTTCATGTTGCCGCTCGGTGACCCGACGGACTGGCCGGAGAACGGCAACGACGCGTGGGCCATGATCCCCGAGCGCGTCTACTTCGACGAGCTCTCGAACGTTCCGGAAGCATCGATCCCGAAGATGATCGCGCGCGACTTCCAGAACGCGCAGACCCACGTCAGCATGATCATGCGGACGCAAGGACCGCGCGAGACTGGCGACAGCCTCGTGATGCCAGGCGCGGGCGTCGGCACGCTCGAGCTGATCGGCAAGCATCACCGCGGCACGCTCACGCTCGGTCACGCAGCGCTGCGCGACGGCGTGCTGGTCGGCCGCTATGCGCGGTGCGACGGCGCGGGGATCCTCGACGATCCGTCGCTGTCGCGCGTCCATGCGCTGCTCCTCGATGTCGAGGATGCGTTCCTGGTGATCGATACGGCGAGCCGCAACGGCACGCGGTTGCACGGTCAGGAAGATGCGCGCGTGATCGCGATCGCCGGCGACACCGAGCTCGGCCTCGGGTCGCGTACGCGGGCGCGCTGGCGCTTCACGGCCTAGTGGCACGTCCCGCGACAGCGATGTCGCGGATCGGGTCATCGCCGCCAAGTGGGTGGGATCCAAGCTGTTGTTTCTGCAACGGCACGGTCGCTGCAATGACGGTTTGGATGCGAGACCTCCGCCGCACGCTCGCGGGCATCGTGTTGTCGGCGCCGCTGTTCGGCGCAGGGCCGGGCTGCGTCGAGCCCCACCAACCACCGTCGTGCCCGACCACGCACGATGACATGTTCGCGCTCGACACCTCGGACTCGTCGCTCACGTCGCTGATCGCGGAGTGCGAGCAACAAGCATCGTGCGAGCCGCTGTGCCTAGAGCTCGACAAGCGGACGTACGGCGACGACGGCACGGCGATCCGCGTGTGCGAGCTCGTGACCACCGAAGGGAATACCGAGCAGCTCCACGTCACCGCGGGGTTTCTGTGCGGCGGTCGCCGGCCCGGAAACTTCCGCCAGGGCATCGCACCCGCGACGTGCAACGCGATCGCGGCGTACCTCGCGCGCCAAGCGGATCTCGAAGCCGCTTCCGTTCGCGCATTCGCGGATCTCTACGCGGATCTCGTCGAGCTCGGTGCACCCCCCACGATGCGCCGCGCCGCGATCCGGGCCGCCGCCGATGAAGTCCGTCACGCCACGGCCTCGGCCGCGCTCGCACGACGGTTCGGAGCGACGATCCGCCCGCGCCAGGTCCGCGCGGCGCCACGCCGCGATCTCCACGCGCTCGTGCTCGACAACGCTGCCGAGGGCTGCGTGCGCGAGACCTACGGCGCCGCCGTCGCCGGCTATCAAGCGCGCACCGCGAGCGATCCGATCGTGCGCCGCGCGCTGTATCGAATCGCGCGCGACGAAGCGAAGCACGCGCTCCTCGCCTGGAAGATCCAGCGCTGGGCGGCCCCGCGCGTAGGCGACCGCACCGCCATTCTCGCCGCGGCTGCAAGCGCGCGCGCCGAGCTCACCGCCGAAGCCGCGGTCACGCAGCCCGAGCTGCACCACGTGCTCGGCGTGCCTGCACCCGCGGCGGCAACCGCGATGCTGCGAGAGCTCGACGCGCGCGTGTGGTCGCCGCTCGCCTGGCGCAGCTAGCCGCTACTTCTTGCGGGTCTTGGTATTCGTGCGCGACTTCGGTGGCGTGGTCGGGCCCCGCTTGCGCGCCGTCGAGACCGGCCCGGTCACGTCATCCTCGTCGAGCATCTCGGCCGGCCAGTTGACCTCTTCGGGCGGCGGGAACGCCGGCCGCGCGAGCAAGTAGCCCTGGCCGAAGTGCGCGCCGGCCGCGATCGCGGCCTTCAATTCATCGACCGTCTCGATGCCCTCGGCGACGACCATCGCGCCGAGCTCGCGGCACAGCACGACGATCGCGCTCACCAGCTTGAACAGCCGGGTGCCGATCCGCAGGCCTGCGATCAAGCCGCGGTCGAGCTTGACGACGCGCGGATGCAGATCCGCGATGTACTTCAGGTTCGAATATCCCGCGCCGAGATCGTCGACGACGAGGTGGACGCCGCGGTCGCGGACCTCCGCCAAGATGCTCTGGCACAGATGGAAGTGCGAGAGCGGAATGCTCTCGGTGATCTCCAGATAGAGCTCCTGCGTGTGCTGGAAGATCGGATCGTTCGGCTGAACGAGCCACTTCTCGTTGAGCTCGGCAGGATGGATGTTGACGAACAGCTTCTCGTTCGGCACTTCCTCGATCGCCATCTCGCGCAGCATGCGGCCGAGCTCGCCCGCGCAGCTGTGCTCGACGGCAGCGGCGAACAGGCTGATCGGCCCATCGAAGTCCGGCGACTTCGAGCGCGCCAGCGCCTCGTAGGCAAAGATCTCCTGCGTGCGCAAATTCACGACCGGCTGGTAAACGCAGCGCACGGCACGCTGATCGAGGACGTTACGGATAGCCGTGTCAGTAAAGGGAGGACGGGTCGGACGCACCTGAGCATTCGATTATATGATCGTCGCGTCCCTCCGTGCTGGCTCGAACCCTGACGATCACGCTGGTCCTGTACGCTTCGCTGGCCGCCGCGGACCCCGCGGCCGAGAAGCTGTTCGAGGACGGTCGGACCGCGCTTGCCGCGAACCAGCTCGATGCCGCGTGCGACGCGTTTCACCGCAGCGAAGCGCTGGAGCCTCGCGTCGGTACGGCGCTCAACCTCGGCGACTGCGAGGAGCGGCGCAAGCACGTCGCCGCCGCCTGGGAGGCGTTCGTCGAGGCCAAGGGCCTGGCCGAGCGCGATCGCGACGCGGGCCGCGCGAAGGAGGCCGAGCGCCGCGCGAGCGTCCTGGTGCCGCGGTTGCCGTACCTGTTGCTCGCGGTCACCCGCACCGACGGACTCCAGCTCGCGCGCGATGGCGTCGCCGTGCCCGAGGCGGCATGGGACCACGAGGTCCCCGTCGACCCGAAGGCGTACGAGCTATCCGCGACCGCCCCGCACCACACCGGTTGGACCAAGCAGATCACGCTCGTCGAGGGCCAGCACCTTCGCATCGAGGTCCCCGCGCTCGAGGCGATCGCCGAGGCGCCGCTGCTGCCGCCGATCACCGACCCCGCGATCGGCGTGGCCGCGCCCCGCGCGGAGCCCGTCGTCGCGCCAGGGCTCGCCTATCGGATCGGCGCGGGCCTGTTGACCGGCACCGACACCGATACCGACTGGATCTACGGCGGGCGCTTGATCGCGAACATCGCGCCGCTCGGGCCGGGTTGGCTCCGCGTCGTGCCGGCGCTGATGTTCGCGAAGACGATCGACCCTGCCGACCAGTATCACGAGCTCAAGACGTACGCTTTCGGGGGCACGCTCGAGTACGCGTACCCCATCACGCACGAGCTCCTCGCGGCCGGTGGGCTCGGGTTCGGCGCCGATTTCGACCGGGATAACTACGGCAATTCGTCGACCAACGAGTGGGGCTGCCTCCGTTTGTCGCCGACGGTCGTGTTCGGTCGGTTCGACGTCGCCGTCCATTACCAGCTGGTACGAACGAGCGATCGGTTCGTCAGCCTGTTCGAGGCCGGGCTAGACTTCTTCGTGTGGTGACCCGTGATCGGTGAGGTGCTGGGCAGCTATCGCGTGATCGCGAAGCTCGGTGCAGGCGGGATGGGCACCGTGTACATCGCCGAGCACCAGCTGCTCGGCAGCCGCGCCGCGATCAAGGTGTTGCTGCCGGATCTGTCGAAGCAGGACAAGATCGTCCAGCGGTTCTTCGACGAGGCGCGCGCGGCGACCCGGATCCGCGACCCCGGCATCGTGACGGTGCACGACTTCGGTTGGCATAACGGCGACGCGTACATCGTGATGGAGCTGCTCACCGGCGAGACGCTGATGCAGCGGCTCGGCATCGGCCGGATGGCGCCGCTCCAGGCGGTGCGGCTGATCCAGATGTGCGGGCTCGCGATGGCGGCGGCGCACGCGCGCGGCATCATCCACCGCGATCTCAAGCCCGATAACATCTTCGTCGTCTCGGATCCGGCGGTGCCCGGTGGCGAGCGCGTGAAGCTCCTCGATTTCGGGATCGCAAAGCTGCTCGATCGCGACCGCGACGATGGCCATCACTCGACGGTGACCGGCGCGATCATGGGCACGCCGGCGTACATGTCTCCCGAGCAGTGCCGTGGCGCCGGCGAGATCGATCATCGCACCGATATCTACGCGCTCGGCTGCGTCCTGTTCCAGCTGCTGACCGGGCGGCCGCCGTTCATCGCCCAGACGCCGGGCGACATGATCGCGTGTCAGATCCGCGAGACAGCGCCGGCGCCGAGCAAGATCCTGGCGGGCATCGGCCCCGAGCTCGACGCGATGGTCCTGAAGTGCCTCGCGAAGAATCCCGACGAGCGATTCCAGACGATGTCGGAGCTCGTGCGCGCGGGCGCGGCGGTCACCGGCGAGAACCACGCGCTCGAGACGATTCCGCCGATGCTGCCGCGCAAGAGCGCGCCGGAGGTCACGCAGCCCTCGCTTCCGCCGGCCCCCGCGACTCCGCGCCCGACGACGGGGCCGATCGGCGAGATGCCGATCACGACGCTCGCCGGTAGCGCGGCTTCGGTCCTCACGAGCCCACCGCAGACCAAACAGCGCTACGTGTGGTTCGTGCTCGTGCTGCTGTTGATCGGCGGTGGCATCACCGCCGCGATGGTGTTCGGCGACTCGCGCAAAGCGCCGGCGACGGCAGTCGTGCGCGACGCGTCGGTCGATGTTCCGGGGCGCGACGCCGACTCGATCACGCGCGCGGCCGTCGTCGATGCCGCACCGGCCGACGCCGCGGTCGTGCGAGATGCCGGTGCGCATACGATTCCGCGTCCGAAGCACCCGACGAACGACGGCGGCACGCCGGCCGCGACCGAGCCGGATCTGTACAACCACCGCTAGGTGTCGGCCGGATAGACCGCATCGAACGCGACGCGTGCAGCGCCGGCGAGCTTGCTGCGCGCGTCGGCGATCATCTCCTCGCCTTCTTCGATCGACATCGGATAGCCGCAAGCGCGCGAGGCCTCGAGGTGCGTGTTCGCCTTCGCGAGATCACGCGGCAGGCTCTCCGCGCCGGTCAGATACGCGAGCCCGAGCTCCCAGTGCGCGTTGCCGGTCAGGAACTGATCGTCGTCGAACCGCAGCGACGAGCCTTCCATCAGATCTGCGATCCGCTCGTCCGCGTCACCATGGCCGAAGTCGACCGCTACGTTCAGCCACTTGTACGCGGCCTCGTCGCGATCCTCCTCGGGAACGTCGTCCATGCGCGCGAGCAGCGCGTCGAGATCACCCGCCTGCGCGAGCTTCACGAGGTGCTCGCTCACGCGGCGCTACTCGTCTTCGTCTTCGCGGTCGTCGAGTCGCGGCGAGCCCGAGTCGCCGTCCTCGTTCTGATCCTTGACGGCTTCCTCGCCGCCGTGGATGCGCTCCGCGACCTCTTCTTCGTCATCGACCGGCGAGACCAGACCGCCGACGTGATCGTGCAGCGCGTGCGGCGGCGACATCGACGGCTCGCTCATCCGCACGACCGGCGTCTTCGCGGCGACCTTCGGCGCCATCGCCGCGTTGTCCCACGCGTCACCGGTGTTCAGGCTTTTGGCCGGCTTGGGCGCGGGTTTCGGCGCCGCCTTCTTCGCGGCGGGTTTCTTCTTCGCGGCCGCCTTGGGCGCGGGCTTACCGGCCTTCTTCTTGGGCGTCGTCTTCGCCTTCTTGGCCGATGCCTTTGCGGGAGCGGCCTTCTTCTTCTTCGTCGTCGTCTTGGCCGCGGGCTTCTTCGAGGACTTTTTTTTCTTCGAGCTCGCCATCGCCACCGACTCTATACTCAGACCAGGACCCGCATTCGCCTGCGGCCGAAATTTCCGATCGCTTCGCCAAAACGGCCCGGAATCTGCGTTCCGCAGCTCGCGCAGGCCCCTCCGGAGGTCAGCTTCGCATCGAGAATCTCGTACCAATCGCGAGAAATCACGGCGGTTCCGCACCCCGGACACAGCGTCTGATCGCCCTCCGGATCGTGGACGTTGCCGGTGTAGACAAACCGCAGCCCCTCCGCCATCGCGATCCGGCGCGCCCGGGTCAGGGTCGCGGGCGGAGTCCGAGGCAGGTCGCGCAGCTTGTAATCGGGGTGGAAGGCGCTGAAGTGGAGCGGCACGTCGGGGCCGAGCTCGCTCGCGACCCATTGCGCGAGCTCGTGGAGCTCCTTGTCGGAGTCGTTCAACGTCGGGATCAACAGCGTCGTGATCTCGGTCCAGACCTCGGTCTCCGCCACCAAATATCGCAGCGTGTCCTTGACCGGCTCGAGGTGTGCCGCGGCCTGCTTCCAGTAGAACTCGTCGGTGAACGCCTTGAGGTCGATGTTCGCCGCGTCGATCTTCGCGTACAGCTCCGCGCGGGGCTCGGGATAGATGTAGCCGGCGCTGACCGCGACGGTCGCGACGCCACGCGCGTGCGCCGCATCGGCGACGTCCATCGCGTACTCCGCGAAGATCGTCGGATCGTTGTACGTGAACGCGATCGAGCGCGCGCCGCCGCGGACCGCCGCGTCCGCGATCGCTTCGGGCGTCGCCTCGGCGGAGAGCCGCTCCATGTCGCGGCTCTTCGAGATGTCCCAGTTCTGGCAGAACTTGCACGCGAGGTTGCAGCCGGCGGTGCCGAACGACAGCACGCTCGACCCGGGATAGAAGTGATTGAGCGGCTTCTTCTCGATCGGATCGAGCGCGAACCCACTCGCCTTGCCGTACGCGGTGAGGACGATCTGATCGCCCTCGCGCTGGCGGACGAAGCACATCCCGCGCTGGCCGTCGGACAGCCGGCAGTCGCGCGGGCACAGCGTGCACTGCAGCTTCTCGCCGTAGGGGCGGGACCAGGTCATGTCGGCGCGGGATCCTCGAACTTGGTGGCGGTGTAGCGCCACACTTCGAGGTGCTTGGGGTCGTAGCCGGGCGATAGCCCGGCCTTACGCTCGAGCTGCGCGAAGAACACCGCTTTTTCGGGAAACGTCTCCCACATCACCGGCAGGAACGTGCCGCGGCGGCCACGATGGATCAGCACGACTCCGTCGATGCCGGGCCGGATGTCGTCGAACGATCCGACGCGCTCGAGTGGCGACAAGATCGACAGCTCGACGTCGAGCTCCTTGATCGCCGACAGCACGAGGTGCTCGCCGCGCGGATCGCGGGTCGCCGCGGCGACCGCATTGCCCGCGACGTCCGCGACGATCGGGCGATCCGCTTCGAGCGTACCGATGCAGCCCTGAAGATCACCGTCGCGCCAGCGCAGCGTCACGAACGTCGCGCACTTCTCGCCGGTCCATTCGCCGGTCGGCGGCTTCGCGACCGGCCCGCCGAATTCTTGTTCGATCCGCGCGCGCGCGAACTTCACGAGCTCGGGACCATGCTCCATGGTCATCATCAGGTGGTCTCCTCGTAGAGTGCGAACGCGCCGTAGCCGACGACCTCGTCACGCGGCCCGGCGGTGTCGCCGGAATTGCGAAGGTCGAGCACCTCGACCCGGAGATGGCGTCGCCGCGCGACCCACGCCAGCCCGTTGATACCGGTACAGCCACAAGCGTCCTCGCCTTCGAGGCCGGTGTCGAGCGCGATGATCTTGGCAGCGGTCCGGCGATCGCGCGCGTGCGCGTCCGCGTACGGGTGGTAGTGCGACAAGTCCGAGCTGATCACGATCAGCGTCTCGGGGCCGCCCCACAGCTGCTCGAGCACCTTGCCGACCACCGTGGGCGAGGCGTGCGACGCGGCGATCGGGATGACCTTCGCGCGCGGCGCGAGGCGCTGGACGAACGGCAGCTCGACCTCGATCGCGTGCTCGCGCGCGTGCGCGACCGGGTGCGCGACGAGCTCCGGGATCTCGCGGATCGCGGCCACGTCGACCTCGATCTCGCCCAGCGGCGTGCGGAGGTGGGTCGTTCCGGGCCACGTAAGCCCTTCGACATGAAGGCGATGTGCGGGGCTAATGATCACCACGCGTTCGAGGCGGTCGGCCCCAGCGGCGATCTGGGCGAACCCGGTCGCGGCGACCGCCCCGGAGTAGATGTAGCCGGCGTGGGGGACGATCAAGGCCTTCGGAGTGGCTGCTTTCACTACGGGAGCGGCCCTTGCGACGTCCAGGAGGTGGTCGACGGTGGCCCCCAGCTCGGCTGCCGAACCGGGGTAGAACGTGCCGGCGACTGCGGCAGGACGCACCGTCGAGGACATGGGACCACCTTACCCTCGTCCAACTATTTGACGATCCAAACAATCCTCAGAGAGTTGCCGATGTCAGACGCGTGGGGCACGTTAGGCCCCCTATGGAGAGCAACGAAACCACCACCGGCGAATCGGAGAGCCACAACGTTCCCCGCTACACCGAGCTCCAGGCGCTTGTCGCGAAGATGGCCCCGGACTTCGAGAAGTTTTACAAGGACGGCAACAAGGCTGCAGGTACGCGCGTGCGGAACGCGATGCAGGAGCTGAAGACGTTCGCGCAGGCCGTCCGCACCGAGGTGCAGTCGATCAAGAACGGCGGCAAGCCCGGCGAGGGTGGCGAAGGCGACGACAAAGAGTCGGGTGACTGAAATCGCGACAGCTTCGTAGGAAACCGCGCCGGACTCTGAACGATCGGGGTCTTCTCTCGCGCGGTTACCGAGGCACGAGGGGTGCACATGCAGGAGGCCCGGAGGGGATTCCGACATGCGCACTTTTTTCGTTCTAGCCTTACTCGTGGCGGCGTGTGGGAACAGTCCCGACCCGCGTCTCATCAAGGGCGGCGGGGTCGGGGACGGCGCGATCGACGGCGTCGTGAACGTGTACGTGATCGACAACGACACGGACGCGCCGATCGCCGATGCGACGGTCGACATCGCCGGCAAGCAACAGCAGACCGATGACACCGGCCTCGTCATCGAGCAGGACGTCTCGGGCCCGCAGACGATCGCGGTCAAGGCCACCGGTTACCGCGGCGCGGTCTGGCAGGACGTCAACGGCGCGAACGTGACGATCGCCGTGACCAAGCTCGGCACGTTGACCGCGCAGCAGGCCACGCTGACCGGCTCGATCGCCGGCTGGGACCAGGTCACGGTGCCGGCAGGGCACGTCAAGGCGGGCGTGGTGGGCTACTCCCAGTCCGCCAACTTCGGCGATGCCGACAACAACATCACGACCCCGAACCACGGCAACACGTGCTTCGGCAACCCGTCGACCTGCACGTTCTCGATCGCGACCCGCACCGGCACCGTCACACTGACCGCCGCGATCGTCGACCTCGACCCCCACGGCACCGCCGATAGCGCGGACGACACCCTCACGATCGTCGGCTGGGCGACGGCGCCGAGTCTGCAGGTCGATGCCGGCATCGACCAGTCGGGCATCACCCTGACCCAGCTCGAGGCGGGCAAGCTCCAGGACGTGACGATCGACTACGGCACGCCTCCGGATGCGCTGACGAAGCACGACGCGCTGATCGGCATCGAGCTGTCGAGCAACGAGGTCATCCAGCTGCCGGTGTTGCAGTCCGGGTCGACGACGGCGCTCGTGCCGACGCCCGAGGCGTTCGCGCCGGGTGCGACCTATCGGCTGACCGCGATCGCGCAGACCACCGCGACTGATCCGAGCATGGGCCCGCAGAGCATCGTCATCAACCGCGGGCTAACCGGGACCGCGCTCGCGGCGCCGCAGTGGCTGACGACGCCGACGAACGTGTCGGCGACGCGGACGACGGCGAGCCTCGCGAAGGTCGCGAACGCGAAGCTGCACTCGGTGCAGTGGAGCGACACGAACGGGATCCTGCTCGAGATCACGATGTTCGACTCGAACAAGATCACCGCGACCGTGCCCGAGCTGTTGGCGCTGCCGGCGACCGGCACGTTGACCGCGAAGGCGCAGGGTATCGGTGCCGATATCGATATCAGCAACTTCTCGCTCGATACCGATATCGATCTGCTGTGGGGAATCTCGGTTCAGCCGATGACTCTCAACTAGAGCTTCGCGAGCTTCGCGATCGCGTTCGCGACCGACGCGGGGTGGTCGCGCCAGCCAAACCACGGGTCGCCGGTCGCCGCGCGGCGCACCGCGAAGTCGCGCAGCCGGATGCCATCGGGGCGCAGCGCCGGATCGTCGACCTCGTTCCAGGTCAGCGGTGCCGACAGCGGTGCGCCGGGCTTGCCGCGCAGCGAGTACGGCGCGACGAAGGTGGCGCCCGGCATGTTGCGGCCGGGTAGTGCTTCTGCGCGTGCTTCTGGAAGAACCCGCCCTGATCGATGCCCTTGGTGAACCGCTCCATGGTGAGGGCGCGGTCGCGCAGCTCGGGTACCATGAGGTCGGCGACGTCCTTGTAATAGGCGATGACGTCGCCCTTCGTGATGCCCGCGTCGGGGAACACGACACGATCGGTGTTCGACAGCGCGATGGTGACGTCGCCGAACCGGAGCTCGCCGGCCTTCGCCACGCTACTCGGCCGCGACGCCGGCGAGCGCGGTGAGCTCGCCTTGGTCGAAGAACAGGCGCTCGCAGCCGTCGCACCAGTCGTACTCGATGTCGCCAGCACCGCGCAGCGCGATCATGTCGCGCTTGCACTCGTAGCAATGCGCCGGCGTCGTTCGGCGCTGATGGGTCGCGACCACGCCGCCTTCGATGACGTGCCCGAGCTCGAATTCCTCGATGACATCGTTCTCGCCCTTGTCGAGGACGACGCCACCGCAGCCGCGGCAGCGGTCGATCTCGACGAGGTGGATCTTGGCGACTGCCATCTCGGTGGCGCAGGCAGGGCACTTCATGCGGCAACGATAAGCTGGAACCAATCTGGAATGAATCACTCGGGTGAGGCGTTCGCGACAGAAGTCCGGGAGGGCTTATTCCATGAGGCTGTTGCTCGCGTGCGTGGTGTTCTCGATGGCTACGGGCTGTGGCGATGACGGCGCTACCCGGAAACCGGGTGTCACGACCGATCGCGTCGCGGATGCGACAGCGGCTCCGAAGCCAAAGCCGAAGCCGATCGATCTGACCCTCGGCGCGGGCTACGAGATGCGGCACCCGATCCGCGAGGGCAACTTGATGATCATCCCGATCGTGATGACCGCGGTGCCGGATGTTCATTACGTGACGCTCGCCGACGGCATCGCGGCACACACGGTGACGGTCCGCGAGGTCGCCCGCGGCGAGAGGTTCGAGGTCGACCACGTCCGCGTTCGCAACAAGGGTACGGTCCCGTTGTTCGTGATGACCGGCGAGCTGATCTACGACGGGCTGCAAGACCGGGCGATCGCCGAGGATCGCTTGATCGAGCCGGGCGAGACCGTGAAGCTCGAGGTCCGCTGCGTCGAGCAAGGCCGCGAGGCCGGTCACCTGGCGTTTCGCGCCGACGGCGTGCTCGCCGAGCTCGGGCTGCGCCAGCAGATCGTGTTCGCGACGCAGCAGGACGTGTGGACGAAGGTCGAGCAGATCAACACCGCGCATCACCTGACGCCGCCAACCCGGACGTATCGCAACGCGGCCGACCTCCAGCACGCGACCGACGCCCTGACGAAGCGCGCCGAGCTCACGCGCCAGCTCGCGGCGCTGCCCGACCGCAACAAGCTCGTCGGGCTCGCGCTCGTCGTCAACAACGCGGTCGTCGAGCTCGATCGGTTCGCGACGCCGGAGCTCTACGGTGCGCTCGAGGCCGAGCTGCTCGGCTCGTACATCGCGAGCGACGGCCTGCCGCCGCACGAGGGCAAGACGCTCGTGCCCGACGACGTGCGCGCGTTTCTCGATCCGCGGCACCCGGTGGACACGTGGTCGGGCAAGGCGTCGCGCCGCGTCACGGACGCTTCGCTCGTCGTGATGTCATCGCCCTGACCGGGCCGTAGGACTTGCGCGGTCGGACCGGCAAGCGTCGCCGCTCGCTTCCACGCGTTGCCAAGGCACGCGCGCGCCCGGCCGATTAGCGTCGAAGCATGAAGCTCCTGATCGCGGCGCTCGGTGTTTGTGGTTCCTTGGCGGGTTGTTCCGCGGCTCGGTCCGCACTCGGAAGTGTGCTGACCCCGAAGCCGACGGCGCAGGTCACGGTCGTCACCAATGTTCCGGCGGTCACGGTCGCCGCGCCGACGCCGGACGCGCACCACGGCCGGGTCGCCGCCGCGGTGGGCGGTGGTGTCGCTGGTGCCGTCGTCGGCGGTGTCGCCGGTGCGGTGCTGTCGAGTGGTGCGCCGACGATCGCGGGGGCGGCGCTGGTCGGTGCGGGAGTGGGTACGGTGATCGCGTTGGCCGTGCACGACATCGCGGACTGAGGTACGAACCTGGGCATGAACAAACTCCTCGTCGTCGCGGGTGTGGCTGCTCTCGGGGTCGGTGCGTGGCGCGTCAAGGCGCACTACGACGCGAAGGATGGCGGTGGTAACAAGCTGCTCGTCGATCGCGTGTGGATCGATCACATGCCGCGCAGCGAGCGCGAGCTGGTCAACGTGTTCGTGATGATCAGCGAGCACAAGGTCGGCGTGTTCGATCAGCGCTCCGCGTGGACCGGCTCGTTCGAGGCGTTCAAGTACTCGCGCGGCGATGGCAAGCTCGACACGGTGTTCCCGCAGACCGGCGCGAAGGAGCAATACACGGTCAAGGCCCGCAGTTGCGACAAGGACGGCATGGACTACTGCCTCGACATCGACGGCGGCAAGCACGGCGTGAAGCACTACTACTCGAAGAAGAAGTGGATCATCCGCGACCTCGCCGGCGAGCAGCAGCTCGTCCAGCAGCTCGGCGCGGAGTAGTCACTGCACCGCGAGGCGAACAACGCCGTCGCGGATCGGTAGATCGAGCGCACGCTTCGCCGTCTCGCGCGCGAGCTCCAGCGCGCGTCGACCGGCAGCGAGCCGCCATGGATTCGAGCGGGGCAGGGCGTCGAGCACGAGCGTGACCATGTTCGCGCGGCGCGGGAGCGGTGGACCCTTCACGCTCCACGGCGCAGGCGCGGCGATGTGATGGAACAGCACGCGGTCGCCCTCGGGAACGCCGGCGAGGCCGGGCCGATCGAGGATGCCGCCGTCCCAGTACGCGCGGCGCGCGATCCACACCGGATGGAACATCCCGGGCACCGCGCACGAGGCGCGGATCGCAGGTGGCAAGTCGCCGCGATCGATCACGTGGGTGCGGCGGCGCAGGATGTCGTAGACGCTGATCTTGATCGGGATCCGACAGCCGGCCGCGTCGTGGACCGGCATCAGGTCGCGCAGGATCCGATCGAACTTCTTGCCGGCGAGCAGGCCCGGGCCGAGCCGCGGATCCCAGAAGTCGCCACGCTCGAGCGCGAACAAACGTTCGGCGAGCTGCGCTGCTTCGAGTCCCGACGCGTACGCCGCACCGACGAGCGCACCGGCACTCGAGCCGGCGACGAGCTGCGGCCGCAAGCCTCGCCCGGTCAGCGCGTCGAGCATGCCGGTGTGCGCGAAGAACGAGAAGAACCCGCTCGACATCGCCAACGAGAACGGCTGGTCGGCGAGCCATTCACCGAGCGTCTGGTGCACCGCCCAGCTCACGCGATGCCGCGCGCCTGCAACAGCGCCTCGATCTCGGGCCGCCGCAGCTCGAGCTCCTCGGGATCCTTGACCGGCAAGAACCGGCCGCGAGGCACCTCGAGAAAATGGCTCGGCAGGAACGCGGTGAGCTGACCGACGAGCCGCTCGAACTGGATCACGGGCGCACCCTCGACCTGCTTCTCGACGCGGAAGAACGTGAGCTCGAAGTCTCGATCGATCGCCTCTGCATCGAACGCGAACGTGTTCGTGTTGAACAGCGGAAGCGAATCCTGATCGAACGCCTTCGGAAACCGGAACGACTCGACGATCTGCGCGACGCCGTCGACGCGCGCCGGTGCACCACCGCGGTCACCCGGCTCCTTGCGCACGACCTCGGCGGTGATCTTCGCTCCCTGCGCCAGGTGCGCGCCGATCACCGCTGGATCGAGCGTCGCCGCGACGTTGTCGACGTTCGACATGAACAGCACTTTTCCGCCGCTCGCGCGAAACGCATCGAGCACGCCGCTCGCGCGCAGCGCGAACGTCAGATCGCCGTGCCCGGTCGCATAAGGCGACGGCTTGCCGTCCTCGACGAACAGCTCGCCCTTCGGCGTCAGCCGCAGCGATACCAGCTGCGGAAACGCGTGGACGCTCGCGAGATCCTCACGCTCGATCTGCTCGGCAATCTTGTCGTGGGTCGCCGCGCTCGTCATCACGTAGATCGGTGCACGCGGCGCCGCGAGCCTCACGTCCGCGACTTTCACCGCGAGAAACGACTTGTCGCCGGCCACCGGGACCGCCGCCTTCACGACGCCGCCAAACCGCGTCGCCATCCCGCCCGCCAAGATCACGACGCCCACCTCGCCGCGCGCGAGCGCCTGCTTGCCGCGCGTGCCCAGCGAATCGTGCTCCGGCGTGCCGGGGGGGGCCAGCGCGCTCGTATCTCCGCTCTCGAGCCCGCTGATCGAACCCGTGATCGTGGTGCTCTCTTTGTTCTCCGCGCGTGCTGCAAACGCCGCGAGCTGCGCGTCATCGAAGCCGAAGCGCGCGAGCTCTTTGCGGGTCTTCGGCTCGATCTCGAGCTTCTTGGTCGTGTCGGACGCCTCGGCCATGCGCGCAGGCTAGCGCACTGCGAACGTCTGCACGAACGTCGAGCGCACGGGAGCGCCATCGTCATCGAGCGCGGGCGAGTAGCGGAACTGCCAGATCATGCTGCTCGCGACCTCGCCGCGCGAGCCGGGATGCGATTGGGTCATGTGCGCACCGACGACATCGCCGGTCTCGTCGACGGTGACGCGCGCTGCGAACAGCTCGGCTTCGTCGACCTCGGTCTCTCGCGTCGGATGAACGAGCTTTGCGGGCCGCGCCTTCGAGATCGGTGGCGGCGGCGGCGCTGGCAGGTCGCGCAGTCTCGCTCGCGCATCGCCGATCCCGATTCCGTTGCCGTTCCCGATCCCGGCGCCGATTCCGGTGCCGATTCCGGTGCCGATTCCGATTCCGGTGCCGGTGCCGGTGCTTTCGTCGATTCCTGTGATCGTGCCAGCTTCAGCGTCTTCTGCGACTTCACGTGCACGTGCACGTACACGTGCACGTGCACGATCCGGCTTCTCCTGATCAGCCGGCAGCGCCATCGCCGCATGTGCTCCGCCACCTCTTCCGCCGGCATCTTCGTCACTCTTCACCGCCGCCGGCGCCACGCTGACATCGATCAACTCGACCGCCGGCTGCTCGGGCGCCGTCTTCTCGTCGTCGGGTGCTCCGCCCGCGTGCAACGCCACGACGATCAACACTGCATGAACTGCGATCGATCCGAGATACGGCTGCCAGCGCACCCGGTCATCATGCCTGCTCCCGCCGCCGTCGCACGCCCGGCCTCCTCACCGCTCATGATCGAGCGATGCGTGCCTCTCGCGGTGCGGTCGCAGCATCCGCCAGCGCCTCCTGCGGTGCGTCGTTCTGCAAGTACATCAAGCGTTTGACCTCTCTCCGCCCGTGCGTGACGGTGTCGAGCACGAACCCGACCGAGAGGCTGAGAAAAGCGAGCAGCATCAACGTCGACGACAAGATGGCCGTCGGGAACCGCGGCACCAGGCCGGTCTCGAAGTAGGTGATGAAAACCGGAATCGATAACCCGATCGCCACCAAGCCCAGGACCAGCGCCGCATACGAGAAGAACGCGAGCGGCCGCTCGTTCTTGAACAGCGTGATCATGACGCGGAGGATCCGCACGCCATCGCGGTAGGTGTTGAGCTTGCTCGCCGAGCCGGCCGGGCGCTCGAAGTAATCGGTATCGACCTCGGCGACCGGCATGTTGAGCGTCAGCGCGTGGACCGTGAGCTCGGTCTCGATCTCGAACCCGGCCGACAGCGCCGGGAACGACTTCGCGAACCGGCGCGAGAACGCGCGGTAGCCCGACAGGATGTCGCTGAACCGCTGGCCGAACAGGCGCGCGAGGAAGCCCGTCAGCATCCGGTTGCCGAGCACGTGACCCGGCCGGTAGGCCTCCTTCGCCTTGTGGATGCGCTTGCCGACGACCATGTCGAGGTTGTCGCGCACGAGCAGATCGCACATGCCGCGCGCCGCGCCCGGGTCGTAGGTCGTGTCGCCGTCGCTCATCAGATAGACATCGGCATCGATGTCCGCGAACATCCGGCGCACGACGTTGCCCTTGCCCTGGAGCGCTTCGCTACGGACCACCGCACCGGCTTCGCGCGCGCGCTCGACCGTCTTGTCCTTCGAGTTGTTGTCGTAGACGTAGATCGTGGCGTCGGGCAACGCCTTCTGGAAACCGCGCACGGTGTCACCGATCGCGACCTCCTCGTTGTAGCAAGGGACCAAGACGGCGATCCGCGGCGTGCGCACGACGGGACACTAACAGACCTGCTAGGGTTTCGGCGTGAAGCTCGCGCTCGCGATCGTGCTCGTCACCACCACGGTCGCTGCGACGGCCGGAGCGACCCCCGCGGAGCCGAAAGGCGCGCATCCCCGGATGATCCTCGACGGCGGCCTGCGCTCGGCGTGGAAGCAGCAGGCTGGGCTCGAGCATGGCCCGGTCGTCGGTTCGATCAAGCTGTGTGCGCACGCGCGCGAGACCCACGAGCACGACAGCGGCGTGTACCGCGGCTCCGAATGGGTGAAGGTCCTCCAGGCGTGCCTCGTCGCGTGGGGCGCGACCGATTCCAAGGACGACGCCGCGACCGCGATCAAGTTCGCGACGGCGTTGCTCGAAGATCAGGACATGATCGGCGATCACAAGGGCGGCGACAGCATCGTCACGCACGACGATGGCTATCCGATCCGCATGGTCGCGTGGACCGCGATCGCGTACGACTGGCTCTACGACCAGTGGCCCGCCGAGCTCCGCGCCCGCGCGCGCGGCCACTGGAAAGCGTGGCTCGCGTGGTATCGCGACAAGGGCTATCGCAAGGATACGCCCGGCACGAACTATCACGCCGGTTACTTGTTCGCGGCGACCGTGATAGCCATCGCGCAAGGCGGGGAAGCCGGCGCTGACGGCGCGAAGCTATGGACCGAGGTCGCCGACAAGATGTGGGCGAAGGACATGGCCGTCGCGTTCACCGATGACGGTGCGCTCGCCGGCGGCGAATGGCCCGAGGGCTGGCAGTACGGCCCGCTGTCGGTTGCCGAGATCGCTTTCGCCGCGCGCGCGATGCGCCAGAACGGTGCACCGGTCCAGACCGCGCGCTGGTTGCGCCAACTGTTGCGCGTCCACGTCTACGGACTCACCCCCGGCGACGGCGTGTTCGTGCTCGGCGACAGCGAGGACGAGACCGCCGCTTACGTGAAGCCGAGCCCGCTCACGCTCGACGCGATCGCGCTCGGCGACGCGTCGCCCGACGACAAGCGGTGGGCGCGCGGCGAGCTGTCGCGCTTGCAGCTCCAGGATGTCGACTGGCTCGTGTTCGACGCGATCGCCGGGGTCGGCGACAAACCCGAGCTGCCGCCGCGCGCGTCGTGGCCGACGTGGTACGTCGCGACCGCGGTGCGCACGCTGTTCGCGCGCACGAGCTGGAACCCCGATGCGGTGTGGTTCGTCGCCGAGTGCGCGCCGTGGCTCGACGTCGATCATCACGTGCCGAACGCCGGCGACTTCGCGCTGTCGCGCGGCAAGGACGACGTGATCGTCGATCCCTCGCCGTACGGCTCGCAGTCGACGCTCACGACGAACGCACCGACGATCCGCAACCCGAAATTCCCGCAGGAGTACCAGCCGAGCCAGGGCTACTGGTCGGAGAAGACCGGCTGGAACATGCTCACGCAGCGCGCGAGCGGCATCGTCGCGGGGCGCTGCGACTATGCCGATCAGTTCAAGTTCCAGGACGCGCCGTCGAGCGTGCCCGAAGCCGTGCGCGACCTCGTGCTGATTCCCTCCACTGATCGCAAAGACGCCGCGCTCGTCGTGATCGATCACGCCGACACCGGTGGCGCCGATCGCGAGATGCACCTCCAGTTTCACTCGACCGGCAAGCTCGTGCTCACCGGCTCGAAGGGCGACGGTGCGACCGCGACGGTCGGCGGTACGAAGCTCGTGATCACGAACCTGTTGCACGCGGGCAAACCGGTGATCGGGACGCCATCGGGAAAAGACTGCTTCAAGGAAGGCACGGTGCGCGGCACCTGCACCGCCGCGCGCATCCCTTCGACCGCCTATCGGCTCGAGCTGCCGGGACCGACGCCGCGCGCGGTCCACATCATCGCGGCAACGGATCCGAAAACGAGCGTGACCTCCACTGCGCTGTCCGGACCCGACTGGGGCGGCGTCGCGCTCGCCGGCATGCGCGACGCCGCGATCATCTGGCGCACGAAAGGCACCGGTGCGTTCACGTACACCGCGCCGCACGGCGTCCACGTCGTGCTCGATGCACCCGACAAAGCAAGCGTCACCGCGAAGCCGGAGGGCGCGGGGTGCGCGGTGGCGATCACGACGGCGAAAGGTGGCGCCGCGCTCGCGCCACCACTCGTGATCGCGCTCGATGATCAGTGCAAGATCACGCCTGATCCGGAGGCTGCGACAGGTGTGCCGGTCGCGCCGACGCTCACGAAGCCGACCACGCACCCACGCACGTCTCGGCGCGGTGGCTGCTGCGGCACGCAGAGCGGTCCGGCCTCTCCGATCGCGACTGGGGCGCTCGTCCTCGGCTTATTCATGTGGCCGCGTCGTCGGAAAATCCTGAAGAAGAGTTAACTGGACAGACTTGTCTGCCTAATCGCCTTCCCCCTGCCGGATCTCAGGGCACACTGGCCGGGCTGTTATGTGGATCGTCCGGATCGCGCTGCGCAAGCCGTACACGTTCGTCGTGATGGCGATCTTGATCGGGCTCGGGGGCTTCTTCTCGATCAACAAGACCCCGACGGACATCTTTCCGACGATCGACATCCCGGTCATCTCCGTGATCTGGAACTACGGTGGTCTGCCGCCGACGGATATGGAGAAGCGCATCACGAACAACTTCGAGCGCTTCTTGACGACGATCGTGTCCGATATCGATCACGTCGAATCGCAGACGCTGACCGGAATCTCGATCATCAAGGTCTACATGCAGCCCGGCGCCGACGTCTCGCAGGCGATCGCGCAGACCACGGCGATCGCGCAGACCGCGGTCCGCTCGATGCCACCTGGCGCGACACCCCCGCTGATCATGCGCTACTCGGCGACGAGCGTGCCGATCATGATGCTCGCGCTCGAGACCGACACGCTGTCCGAGAAGGAGCTGTTCGACTACGGCATCAACTTCATCCGCTCCGAGATCGCGCTGATTCCGGGCGCGCAGATCCCGTACCCGTACGGTGGCAAGCAGCGGATGATCATGGTCGACATCGATCCGGCGCGCCTCCACGCCGCGAATACGTCGCCGCGCGACGTGCTGGCCGCGATCTCGACGCAGAACGTGATCCTGCCGGCCGGCACGGTGAAGATCGGCGTCAACGAGTATCCGGTGATGATGGCGTCGACGCCGGAGACGCTCGAAGAGCTCGCCGCGCTGCCGATCAAGACCGACGCGAACAACCGCACGCTGTACGTCCGCGATGTCGCGAACGTGCGCGACGGCAACTCGCCGCAGACCAACATGGTCCACGTCGCCGGTCACCGATCGGTGTTGATGGCGATCCTCAAGAACGGCGATGCGTCGACGCTCGACGTCACGAACGCGGTCAAGGAAGCGATCCCGAAAGCGCTCGAGCGCTTGCCGAAGGAGGCGCGCGGCCACCTGACCGTGAAGATGCTGTTCGATCAGTCGCTGTTCGTGCGCAGCTCGATCAACAACGTCCTCGAAGAGGGCGCGATCGCCGCGGGCCTGACCGCGTTGATGATCCTGCTGTTCCTCGGCAGCTGGCGCTCGACGGTCGTCGTGGTCACGAGCATCCCTCTCGCGATCTTGTTCTCGATCATCGTGCTTCACGTGCTCGGCCAGACGCTCAACGTGATGACGCTCGGCGGGCTCGCGCTCGCGGTCGGCGTGCTCGTAGACGATGCGACGGTCGAGATCGAGAACATTCACCGCAACATCGGTCACCACAAACCCTTCGTGACCGCGATCCTCGATGGCGCGCAACAGATCGCGGTCCCGGCGTTCATCTCGATGCTGTGTATCTGCATCGTGTTCTTGCCGATCTCGTTCCTGTCGGGCGCGGCGAAGTCGCTGTTCGTGCCGCTCGGCCTCGCGGTCGTGTGCGCGATGTGGATGTCGTACGTGTTGTCGCGGACGGTCGTCCCGGTGATGGTGCGCGCGCTGCTCCAGAACGAGGCGAAGGCGCACCACGGGCCGAAAAATCCGAACAGCTTCAACCAGCGCTTCAACCGCGGCTTCAACCGGCTGCGCACGCGCTATGGCAGCTTGCTCGCTTACTTCCTCGCACACAGATCGTTCTTGATCGGGACGTTCGGCGTGTTCGTGGTCGTCTCGCTCGCGCTGACGCCGCTGCTCGGCAAGGACTTCTTTCCGACGGTCGACGCCGGTCTGATCAAGCTGCACGTGCGCGGCGTGCCCGGCACGCGCATCGAGGAGACCGAGAAGCGGATCGCGAAGATCGAACGTACGATCCGTCAGGTCATCCCCGCCAACCAGATCGACACGATGCTCGACATCATCGGCACGCCGTACTCGGGCATCAACATGTCGCTGTCCGAGGGCGCGCTCGTGTCACCGGCGGACTCGCAGATCCTGATCTCGCTCAAGCACGGTCACGAGCCGACCGAGGACTACATGAGCGCGATGCGCGAGACGCTCACCAAGCAGTATCCGGAGACCACGTTCTTCTTCCTCGCGCCCGACATCACGACGCAGGTCTTGAACTTCGGCCTCGCGGCGCCCATCGACCTGCAGGTCGTCGGACCGATCGGCAGTGAGGACAAGACGTACGCGTTCGCACAAGAGCTCTCCGCGCGGGTCGCGAAGGTCGCCGGTGCCGCGGACGTCCACCTCTCGCAGGTCGAGCACGTGCCGCAGCTCAGGGTCTCGGTCGATCGCACGATGGCTCAGCAGGTGGGGCTGTCCGAGAAGGACGTCGCGAGCGATCTGCTGGTGTCGCTATCGTCGTCGGGCACGGTGTCACCGAGCTTCTGGATCGACAAGCGCGGCGTGCAGTACCTCGTCGCGGTCCAGACTCCGCAATACAACCTCGACTCGGTCGACGCGCTGCGCGCGACGCCGATCTCGAACGCATCGGGCAAGCCGCAGACGCTCGGCAACCTCGCGAAGGTCGAGCGGGTCAGCGGGCCCGCGAACATCACGCACTTCAACGTCGCGCGCACGTTCGACGTACTCGCGAACATCGATCACACGGATCTCGGCTCGGTCACCGACGCGGTGCGCGCGGTGATGGCTGACATGATGAAGAAGGCACCTCCCGGCGTCCGCGTCAGCATGAAAGGCCAGGCCGAGTCGATGGACAGCTCGTTCGGTGGCCTCGAGGGCGGCCTGATCTTCGCGGTCCTGCTCGTCTACATGTTGCTAGTCGTCAACTTCCAGTCGTGGCTCGACCCGTTCATCATCTTGATGGCGCTGCCCGGCGCGCTCGCCGGCATCGTGTGGATCTTGTTCCTCACGGGAACGACGCTGTCGGTACCCGCGCTGATCGGCTCGATCATGTGCGTCGGCGTCGCGACGGCGAACTCGGTGCTCGTCGTGTCGTTCGCGAATGAACAACGGCGCTACGGCCGCGATGCGGCCCATGCGGCGCTCGCCGCGGGCATGACCCGGCTCCGGCCGGTGCTGATGACCGCTTTAGCGATGATCTTTGGCATGTTGCCGATGGCCACCGGTTTCGGTGAAGGTGGCGAGCAGAATGCACCGCTCGGGCGAGCGGTGATCGGAGGCCTCTCCCTGGCGACCGTGACCACGCTATTCTTTGTCCCCGTGATGTACAGCCTGTTGCGCCGGCGCCCGCCACGCACCGAGGAAATTCCATGAGTGGCCCCGCACCCGAAGTCAGCCCCGACAAGCCCGAAGACCTCGGCTTCGAGCTTCCGGCGGCGGGATCGACGTCGAAGGTCGGCATCGTCGTCGTGCTCGCCGTGCTCGTGGCCGCGGGGCTCGCGTTTCGGTTCCTCGATCATCGCAGCGCGCGCGGCGACACCGCGGTGCCGCGCGGCGAGAGTGCGCTCAAGGTCGACGTGATCAAGCCGAACATGCTCGTCAGCTCGAGCGCGCTGTCGCTGCCCGGCGTCGCGCGCTCGTTCGAGGAGACCAAGATCTATCCGCGCACGACCGGTTACGTCCGGCGTTGGCTCGTCGATATCGGCGACAAGGTCAGCGAGGGCCAGCTGCTGGCCGAGATCGATACGCCCGATCTCGATGCACAACTCTCGCAAGCGCGCGCGCAGCTCGCGCAAGCCGCGGCTGCGGTCAAGCAGTACGAGGCGCAGCGCAACTTCTCGAAGCAGAACACCACGCGCTACCAGAACCTCGCGGATCAGAAGCTCGTGTCGGGCAGCCAGCTCGAGCAAACCCAGGCACAAGCGTTGACCGACGAGGCCACGGTTGCCGCGGCGCAGTCGAACGTCGCCGCGCAACAAGCGAACGTGCGCCGGCTCGTCGACCTGCAAGGCTTCGCGAAGGTGACCGCACCGTTCGCCGGCACGATCACGACCCGCTCGATCGATCGCGGTTCGTTGCTCACCGATACCGGCACGACCCCGATGTACACGCTCGTCGCGACCGACCCCATCCGCGTGTTCATCGACGTGCCGCAGACGGTCGCCGCGAGCATGAAGGTCGGTACCGAGGCGGAGGTCACGGTCCGCGAGCTCCCGAACCGCAAGTTCTCGGGCAAGATCGCGCGCTCGGCCGGCTCGCTCGATCCGGATCTCCACACGATGTCGACGGAGATCGACGTGCCGAACGCCGACAGCGCGTTGCTGCCGGGGATGTACGTCCAGACCGCGCTGACGCTCCCGGTGCCGCACAAGGTCGTCGAGATTCCGGCGACCGCGCTGTACAGCGATTCGCAGGGGACGCGCGTCGCCGTCGTCGATGCGCAGAACAAAGCGCACTTCGTTCCGATCACGATCGAGCGCGACACCGGTGCCACGCTGTGGGTGGCGACCGGGCTGACCGGCGACGAGAAGCTCGTGAAGGTCGCGGTTCCGTCGCTGCTCGATGGCGATACGGTCGAAGTGGCGAACGCGAAGTAGTAGAGTCGCCGGATCTCTCACGACAAGGGGTCTGGCGATGAAGCGGATTTTGTTTCTATTGGGTGTTTGTGTTGCGGCGTGCACGGGTGACACGGGACCGGCGGGGCCGGCCGGTTCGAACGGCGCGAGCGGCAGCGCTGGGACGAACGGGACGAACGGGAGCATGGGCTCCAACGGCGCGACCGGTTCCGACGGCAACGACGTGATCATCTCGGATCGTGCGAAGCACGGTCTCGATATCTCGCCCGTCGCGATCACCACGACCGGCATGACGAGCGCGCAGATCGAAGCGGTCGGTCAAGGCAGCTATCTCGTCAACGCGGTCGCAGATTGCGGCTCGTGTCACGGCGAGGCAGGCACGACGCCGGGCTTTCTCGCCGGGACCACGGCGACCGGGGCGTTCAACGCGCGCAACCTCACGCCCGATGCGGCGAGTGGCCTGGAGCTGACGAAGGCGCAGTTCGTCGACGCGATGCGAACCGGCAACAACTACGCGTGCACCAACAACACGTGCACGTCGGCGGGCAACACGATGGGCGTGATGCCGTTTCGCGATTACCGCTGGGCGTCGACGGCGGATCTCGATGCGATGTATGCCTACGTGAAGGCGATCCCCGGCGTATCGAATGCGGTGGCGGCCGATACCGGCACGCACGGTGCGGCGGCGACGGCAGCGCCGACGACGTTCGTCGACGGCTTCATCGCACGGCTGCTTCCGGCGGAGACCGACATGATGGGAAATCCGATTCCGGATCCCGACGCGATCCGCCGCGGTCAGGCTCTTCAGGCATTGACGGCCGTGACGTCGACCGATGCGACGACCGACGCACACATCGCACGCGGCAGCTATCTGATCAACGCGCTCGCGCGTTGCTACAACTGTCACTCGAATCCCGGCCGCACGAGCGCGACGGGACCGTTCAACACCACGACTTGGCTTGCGGGAGGGACGACCGGCGCGCGCGTGTTCACGCTCGTCGGCAACGTGCGGTCGATGCCCGCGAACCTGGTCGGCGCGACCCACGGCTTCTTCGGCGAGCTACCGCTCGACTTCACGACGTTCGCGGGGATCATCCAGACTGGCACGCACGAGGATGGATCGAGGCTCGCTGCGCCGATGCCGTGGCAACACTATCGCGACCTCACGCTCGACGATCTGGTTGCGATGTACACGTACCTCGATACGGTGCAGGCGGCGCAGCCCGCGCCGCTGACCGGTGACACCGAGACCCAGGACGCGTCGTTTTACTGCGCCGCCAACACCGACTGCGATCAAACGGCCGGCGAGACATGCGATCTGACGTCGACGGACGCGACCTATCACGAGTGCATCGGTCGGACCTGCGACGCGAACGTCGCCTGTCGCGTGTGCCAGACGTGCACCGGCGGGCCAGGCGGAACGTGCGGCGCGCCGCTCGCGACGGGTTGCACGCACATCTAGACCCGACGGTAGTACGCTCGTAGGTATGCGGCGAGCCTCGATCTGGATCGCCGGCTTGATCGCCCTCGCGGGCTGTCGTCAGGTGTTCGGGATCGACGAGCCGCTGCCGGACTTTGGCCTGATCACCGACGCGAGGACCGATGGTCACGGCAGGTTCGTCGACGGTCCTGCCGCGCTGATGCCCGGGCTCGCGATGCACGTGGAGAACGGCGTCGCGCTGTGGACCAACCTCCACGAAGGGCCGAGCGATCCGTCGATCGTGCCGTTCGACACGACGAATCTGCGCCACTGACCGGGTGTCAGACCGGCGTGGTAGTGCAGGGCATGGAACGATTCCCTCGTGGAACCTTGCCACCCTCGGCATTTCGGGCCATCGCCACGGTTGCACCGCACGCCGTCGTCGTGAAGTCGGAGCTCGTGATGGAGACGGTGGACCCCGTTCGCCAAGCGACGTGCGACCTGACCACGACGTGCCCGACGTGCATGATCGAGATGCAACCCGAGCACGCGCACTACAGGTGCCCGAGCTGCGGCTATCGCGATTCTTCGTCGTTTTGATCCGGCGGACCGGGATGCTCCAGCTCGCGCGTGAGCTGGTCGCGATCTAGATCGCGGCACCAGCGCGCCACCACGAGCGTCGCGACCCCGTTGCCGATCACGTTCGTCAGCGCCCGCGCCTCCGACATGAACCGATCGATGCCCGCGATGATGCGCAGGCCGGTCGGTGGCAGGCCGCCGACGATGTCGATCGTCGCGGCGAGCGTCACGAACCCGCTACCGGTGACGCCGGCGGCGCCCTTCGAGGTGAGCAGCGCCATGCCGAGCAGCTCGAGCTGCTTCGCGAACCCGAAGTCGGTGTTCGTCGCCTGCGCGATGAACACCGCGCCCATCGTCACGTAGATCGCGGTGCCGTCGAGGTTGAACGAGTAGCCGGCCGGCACGACGAGCCCGACCGTCTGCGGGCCGGCGCCGAGCTTCTCGAGCTTCGTCATCAGGCGCGGGAGCACGGACTCCGACGACGAGGTGCCGAGCACGATGAACAGCTCCTCGCGGATGTAGCGCACGAACTTGAAGATCGAGAAACCATGGACGCGCGCGACCGTGCCGAGCACACCGAAGATGAAGACCAAGCAGGTCGCGTAGAAGCAGCCGAGCAGCTCCGCGAGCCGGCCGAGCGAGCCGACGCCGAACTTGCCGACGGTGAACGCCATCGCACCGAACGCGCCGATCGGTGCGAGCTCCATGATGATCTTGATGATCCCGAAGATCACGTGGCCGACGCCGTCGATCGCCGCGGCGACCGGCTTGCCGCGCTCGCCGAGCCCGTGCAGCGCGAACCCGAACAGCAGCGCGACGAGCAGCACCGACAGCAGGTCGCCGCGGGCGATCGGCCCGAACAGCGTGTCGGGGATGATGTTCATGATGAAGTCGAGCGTGCCCTTGTGGTGGTCGGCCGACGCGAGCAGCTTCGCGGCGGCGCTCGGATCGAGCTTCGTCGGGTCGGTGTTCATGCCGTTGCCCGGCCCGACGAGGTTCACGATCGCGAGCCCGATGATCAGCGCGAACGTCGACGCGACCTCGAAGTACAGGATCGCGAGGCCACCGGCCTTCCCGACCGCGGCCTTCGTCCGCATGTTCGTGATGCCGCCGACGATCGTGCAGAAGATCAACGGCGCGATCGTCATCTTGACGAGGTTGATGAACCCGTCGCCGAGAGGCTTGAGGTCGACCGCGGTGGCGGGCCACGCGAGCCCGATGATCACGCCGAGCACGATGCCGACGAGCACGCGGAAGTACAGCGTCGTATAGAACGGCCGGCCCATCGCCTGGTCGAGCTTCTCACGCTACGATCTCGACGTGGGTGATCGCCCTGCCATGCGGATGGCCGCGATGTCGAGTAGCGGCAAGCGGATCGCGTTTCTGCTCGGCGTGCTCGTCGCGTTCGCGCTGCCCAAGCGCGTCGACTGCGGGTTTCCGGGCAACGACTGCCGGCACGCCACCGGATGCGGCTACTACGAGGTCGAGCCCTGGGGTTTCTATCTGATCGAGTACGTCGCGGGACGCCAGATCGGCTTCGCGTACAGCTCGGGCGACGACTGCAAATAGTCATGCCGCGGCCGCGCGATGTTCTTGCCGACCAGCCGGAGATCCTGTTCGTCGGGATCAACCCGGGCCTCGTGTCGGGCAAGACCGGGCATCACTTCGCGGGCGGTAACGAATTCTGGAAGCTACTCCACGCGGCGGGGTTGACGCCGATCACGCCGTCGAGCTCGACGATCGCGGCGCGCTTCCCGCGGGCTCGGCGATCCGTTCGAACGCGACGCGCTCGATGATCGCGCCTTCATCCGGTTCGGGTGGCTCGAGCTGGCGCTGGAACCGGAACTGCGCGCTCGGCGGCACCTGCTTCTCGCGAAGGAGCTCGTCGGGTTGGAGCAGCCGGCCGTAGCGCGCGATGATCTCGATGCCGGCCGCGAGCCCCGCGCTCAGCGCCTTGCGCGTGATGTGCTGACAGCCGAGCGCGAGCATGCGGGGATCATGTCAGGGGCTGCGGCTAGGCTCCACCCATGCCCGCTCGCGAACAGCCACGCCTGCCGCATGTCGGTGACGACATCCTCCTCTGCTGCGATGCCCTGGTCGAGGTCGCGAGCCCGAACCCCGGCACGCCACCGACCTGGCGCTACCTCGCCGCCGGATCGCGCGGCCGCTTGATCGGTTGGCGCGAACGCCCGAACGAATCGCGCGCGGTCGTCGACGTCGCAGGCGAGCCGAGGCGCCTCGTCGTGTTCGTGCGCGAGGCCGCGGTCTCGCCGGCGCAGTCCTAGGCTCGCCGCAGGGGGGCGTCTGGTACGGTGGGAACGTGGTGATTCGCAGTGCCGTTCCCGCCGACGCGCTCGCCGTCGCGACCGTTCACGTCCGCGCCTGGCAGCAGGGCTTCAAGGATCTGTTGCCCGCCGAGTATCTGGCCAAGCTGGACCCGGCCGAGCGCGCGCAGCGCTACACGTTCGGGATCATGGATGGCAGCAAGCCGCAGACGATCGTCGCGGTGATCGCCGATCAGATCGTCGGGTTCGCGACGACGGGACTGCGCGCAGGCGAAGCAGTACTCCACGCGCTGTATGTCGCGCCGGAGCGCTGGAGCGGCGGCGTCGGCCGTGCGCTGATCGCCGAGGCGAAGAAAGATCTGCGCCGCACCGGCCAGCGCGAAGCGTTTCTGTGGTCGATGGTCGGTAACACCCGCGCCGATCGGTTCTACACGGCGGATGGCTGGGTGCTCGTCGGCGAGCCGAAGGTCGAGGAAGTGTGGGGCACGGCCGTGCACGAGCAGCGCTATCGCTGCGCGCTCTGAGCTATTCGTGCCAGCCGCACGCGCACGAGCGCCGGAGCGTGGAGTGCGGCCACGGCCCACCGTATTCGTAATACGAGCGCAAACTGGTGCCGCAGCGCGGACAGTGGTCGCGCGAGCCAACGAGCAACCACCACCACACCACGATGAATCCCACCAACATCTTGAACAGAACTGACATGTCATTCGAGTAACACGCGGCTCGCGTGTGACACGCGAGCAATCGACATGCGCTATCATGCATATGTATGGCGACGCATGACGAGCTGTTCGAAGTCCTTGGAGACCCGCGGCGGCGCGAGATCCTCGACGCGTTGCGCGCGAGAGAGCTCCCGGTCAACGCACTCGTCGATGCGATCGGCATCCACCAGTCAGGCGTCAGCCGCCACCTCGGCATCTTGCTCCAGGCCGGCTTCGTCACGGTTCGTGCCGAGGGCTCGCGCCGTGTGTACGCGGTGCGGCTCGAGCGATTTCGCGAGCTCGCGACGTGGGCCACGCGGTTTCTCGAGCGCCGCGCGCGCCGCGAACGCCGCGCTACGGCGCGCGGTCGAGCTCGAACACCGGGAGCAAGTTGAACCGAACCACAACCGAGGACCACGACGAGCGAAGCACGGCTAACTTAGTGGCCGGGACGAGGCGCGTTCGCCCAGTCGTCGACGACTTCATCCGCACCGCAGCGCGCGGTGTACGCGACGCCGAATTCGCGAGCGTCGCTCGTGCGGCCATCGAGGACCATCAGGCGTACGAGATCGTGTGCGGCGTTCGCCAGGCACCGATCGCCGAGCTCGGCGTGCAAGAAATCGATCCGCGACTTGCGCTCGGTCTGGATCCCCGCGAGCTCGCGCCGCATCACTTCGTGGCGACTCGGCTTGTGGACCGGAATGATCGCGATGAACCACGCCATCGTCGCGAACACGAATGCGGCGATCACCGTGCCGATCACGAGCCGCTGGTTGCGGCGCTTGTTGCCGAGCGGCAGGTGGACGAGCCCGGCGGTGCGCGCGGCGATCGCCTTCCAATCGGCGCCCGGCACCGCGAGCTTGAGCTCCGCGATCGCGCGCTTCGCTCCGTCGAGCGCGTCGCCATCGACATGGTGCGCATCGCTGTCGGTCGCGGCGCGCTTCACGTGCGGGCGCAACTCGTCGTACGCGATCGTGTTGGCGCCGCGCTGCGCGAGCACGCCGCGCGCGCGATCGAGATGGCGCCAGATTTCCGGATACGTGTCGTGGACTTCGTGCACGGCGCGCCAGCGATCCTGGCGGCCCGCCGACTCGACACCGCCGACCCGCGCAGCCGCGCGATCGCAGTTGTCGACCAGCGCCTCGCCGATCAGGATCGCGCCCACCGCGCGGTCGTGCTCGTCGAGAGACTGGGCACTATCGCGATACATGCTTCCAGTGTTTCGGATCGGCGCGGACCTGGCAAGCCAGAATCGAACAGCGCCAGACGTTACAATCCTCACATGACCGACGAGGGCACCGGAGACGGTAAGGACGGTAAGGACGGTAAGAAGAAGCGCAAACTGCGTACGCTCGGCAAGCTCGACGTCGAGCAGTTCCGCCATCCGAGCGACGCGAAGGCGACCGACGCGCTCAAGCGCATCCCGGGCCTCGACAAGCTGCTCGCGAAGATCCTCGAGTACGGCCTCGAGCGGCTGTACTACGTCGACAACGTCGCCTCGAACCTGCGCGTCACGCCGAAGATGTTCCCGCGGCTCCACAAGAGCCTGACGTGGGCGACCCAGATCCTCGACGTCCCCGAGCCGGAGATGTACGTCACGCTCGATCCCACGCCTAACGCGTGGACGTACGGCCACACCAAGCCGTTCATCACGCTGACGTCTGGCCTCATCGACACGATGAGCGACGAGGAGCTGTTCTTCGTGATCGGCCACGAGGTCGGCCACATCAAGGCGGGGCACGTGCTGTACGGGACGATGGCGCGCAACATCGCCGCGATCGTCGCGATGATCGGCCAGGCCACGCTCGGCATCGGCGCGTGGTTCGGGCAAGGCCTCGTGATCGGCCTGCTCGAGTGGTTTCGTTGCGCGGAGTTGACCTCCGATCGCGCGGCGTTGCTGTGCGTGCAGGATCTCGAGCCGGCGCGCGACACGTTCATGAAGCTGGCCGGCGGGACGACGCGGCTCGCGGCCGAAATGGATCGCGACGAGTTCCTCCGCCAGGTCGAGGAGTACCAGGAGGTCGATCGCTCGACGCTCGACAAGGCCTACAAGGTCCTGCTCACCGTGAATCGGACGCACCCGTTCGCGATGCAGCGGGCGAAGGAGCTAGAGCTCTGGTTTAACTCGGGATATCAGGATTTCATGAAATAGGGCTTGCGAAGATTTGAACGTGTTCTAGTATTTGAACACGTTCAAATGTCGCTCTTCGACGACCACAAGGCCGAGCGTCGCGATCGCATCGTCGCTGCCGCCCGCACGCTCGTCGCCGAGCGCGGCTACGAAGGCCTGACGATGCGCGACCTCGCACGTGCGGCGAAGGTGTCTGTTCCCACGCTCTACAACCTGTTCGGCAGCAAGGATGCGATCCTCGTCACCGAGCTCGAGGCGATGGCATCGTCGATCGCGCGCGCGTTGCCGAGCTCCGGCGATTCGTTCCTGCAGCGCGGCATGGCGGCGTTCGATGCCGGCATGAAGATCCTCGAGGCGTCGCCGGCGTTTTTTCGCGCCGTGATCCAGATGTTCCTCACGTCCCCGGAGACCGGCGACGTCCGCCGCCGCGTCGAGCTCGGCTTCGTCGCGATCATGGAAGCGAACCTGCGCGCCGCGAAGGCCGCCGGCCAGCTTGCCGAATGGGCAGAGCCCGCGATCGTCGCGCGCCATATGTACACACAGCAGGTCGCGGGCTTCCTCGCGTGGGGGCTCGGCCAGGTCGACTTCGCTACGTTTCGCGCCGGAACGCTCTCGGGTTGCGCGCACTTGCTCGCCGGTGTGGCGCGCGGTGCGTTCGCGGCCGAGGTCGAAGCACAGATCAAGCATCTCGGTGCACCGCTCGCGCATCTGATCGCCCAAGAGGAGGCTAGGCATGTCGCTACTCGGCGTTGATGTTCCCGCTCCCGGTCACAACCTGGCACCACGCGCGTTCGTCGCGCCGGAGATCTTCGAGGAAGAGCTCCGCGCGATCTTCGCGCGCAGCTGGGTCCACGTCGCGGATCTCGGCGACGTCCGCACGCCCGGCGCGTTCGTCACCGCGATGATCGGCCGTACGCCGGTGATCGTGATGCGCGACCGTGCCGGCGAGCTCCGCGCGTTCTTGAACGCGTGTCGTCATCGCGGTGCGCAGCTGCTCGAGGGCAAGGGCACGTGCGACAAGCAGATCAAGTGCCCGTACCACGCGTGGAGCTACGGCCTCGACGGCGCGCTGCTCGGCGTGCCGTATCGCGAGCAGTTCGATCACGCGGCGCTCGACCAGATGAACCTCGTGCCGGTGCGGGTCGGCAGCGTCGGTCCGTTCGTGTTCGCGTGTCTCGATCCGGACGCGCCCTCGCTCGAGGAGTGGACCGGCGATCTCGGCCGTGACCTGGCGCGTGCGGGCGTCGACACGTGGCAGCTCGGCTACGAGCTGACGTACGAGCTCGCCGCGAACTGGAAGCTGTTCGTCGAGAACGCGAACGACGGGCTCCACGTCCAGTTCGTCCACGACATCCTGACCGATGCGATCGTGCTCGACGAAGCGACGACGCACACCAAGCTCGAGCCGCACGGCGCGTACACCTGGGCGCAGATCAACCCGGCGTACGTGCCACCCGATCGCCCGATCGCGGACGCCCGGATCCGGTTCGGTTGCGTGTTCCCGAACTTGATCCCGGTGCTGTCGCCGAGCGACCTGACCTATATCCGCGTCGATCCGATCAGCCACGATCGCTTGAAGCTGCACGTCCGGTCGTACGAGCATCCCGAGTTCGTCGAGCTTCGCGAGTTTCGCAAGCTCGCGTTCGAGCGCACGACCGACCAGGATCTCGCGGTCGTGCTGCGCACGCAGCGCGGGCTCCACGCCCAGGGTTTGCCAGCCGGCATCCACGCGGTCGATGCCGAGGTCCGGATCGGTCACTTCGAACAGATGTGGGCGAACGCGATGAAAACTGACAGCACCGTCATGGATTCGCCAATCCCGCTGCGCTCCCTCGTGAGATCCCGCTAGCTCGGCGCGAGCGCACCCGCGTTCGCGGCGATCGATGCGGCGTTCATGACCGACGAGACCCACGAGGTGCTGGTGCATCCCGGCATGCGTGGGCTTCGTGCTGACGTTCTGAGCGTTCGAATACCGGAGTAGACGTTCTCGCGCTCGCGTCGGATGAGCGTTCGCGCAGTTACGCGTGGCACACGCGGTGCTCTTGCGAGGAGACATGCGCAACCACCTGCTCCCCACGATCCCGTCCCCCGTGCTCGCGAATGTCGTCGGAGGCTGCCACAAGCATGGCTGCCCGCAGCCCGCGCAGATGGCGGCGCCCGCGCCGGCAACGGATCCCGGGCCGCGGGCGAGTGTCACGGTCGCGACGGGGCAGGCGGGCGGCGCGGCGATCCAGCAGGCGCTCGGCGGCAGCGCACCGGCGTGATCGTGTTTCGACCCTAGCGGCGCTTGCGAGCGATCGCACGAGGCAGGCCTGCCGGCTCGTCGGGCCGCGCGACGTTCGACTGCTTCAGGATCAGCGGCAGTGGAACTTCCGCCGGCTTCGCTTCCTGAGCGAGCAGCATCGAGATCTCGGCGACCGCGACCGGATCGGCATCGACACCGGTCTCACCCGCGCAATGCGGACACAGGACGGCGCGGTCGTGCACCGGCTTGCCGCATTGACCGCAAGGAATGGCCACGCCTCGATCGTAGCAGCCCGGACGAGCCGCGGAGCCGGTCACTCGAGATGTTGCTGGCGTCGGTTCGCGAGTTGGAACCACGAGGGAGCGGTGTCGTCGACCGCGAGCATCGAGCTGAAACCGGGCGCGACTCCGATCCTCGTGAAAACACGAGGCCAGCCGGCTGGCCTCTCGGGTGCACTAGGGACCACGCGAAGCGCAACAACAACCACACGGAGATCCTCACGATGCACACGCTCACTCTCGACACGCCGGCCACTTTCGAAACCCTCGACCTCGTCCAACTCGACTCGATCATCGGCGGAGATGCCGTCGATACCGGGGGCCAAGTCGGCGAGCTCATCGGCAAGTACGCCGGCGCGGGCGCGGGCGCGGTTGGCGGCGGCGCCCTCGGCGGCCTCGTCACCACGCCCACCGTCGCGGGCGTTCCGGTCGGCGTCACCGCCGGCGCGGGCATCGGCGGCGCGGCGGGCTACGATCTCGGAGGCACGGTCGGTCGCGCGGCCGGTCGCGGCGCGGTGCAAGGCGCTCAGTGGGTCGGCAACCAGGCACAGAACGCTTGGAATGGCGCGCGCAGACTGACGGGCTGGTGATGCAGCTTCTCGCGAGTCGCCGCGATCTCGCGGTCGCGGTCGCGGTCGCCAGTGCCACCGTCGCGTGGCGCACGGGTGCGAATCCGATCGCCGCGATCGCCAGCGGCATCGTGTCGGCCGCGATCGCGTTCGCGATCCATCGGTGGTGTCACGGCGCCGGCTCCATCACGCCGGCGTCGTAGGCACGCCCCGCGCGAGGAGCGCTCGAGGCCGGGTGAAGCTTCGAGCTCGCGCGACTGGCCCACGCTCAGTAGGCGTACGCCATCGCGAGCGTGATCGATTCGATCTCGAGCGACACCGTGCCCGCGGGGTCTGCGGGCGCCGCGACGCCGCCGACCGCGCCCCAACCTCCGGCCGGAAGGCCCGTTGCTGTTTCGAGCTGACCGGCCAGCACGAGCTTGATGTTCGGGCGAACGAGCGCGGCCGCGCCGAGCGAGAACCGCGCGTCGCTGAGCGAGGTGCCGCCATCGGGCGCGAGGTGCGTGTACTCGAACCGGACCGCCGGAACGAGCCACGGGAACACCACGTAGGACAGCTCGTCGAATTGGGACAGTGCGGAGACCTTCGCACCGGTGCCGGGGTTGCTGTGCATCTCGAAGTCGACGCCGGCATTCAGCTCCAGCGAATCGAGCTGGCCGCGCGCGGTGCCGCCGATCACGTTCGAGACATCGTTACGCGCCAGGTCCGGCAGCGGCGCATCCGGCGTGACACGTCCGCAATCCATGCGCCCCGGGGCACGCCTCCGCGCGCCGGACGCAGAAGCTGCACGTGAGAACGTTGCGTTTCTTACGTACGTCCGATCAAACCGACGGCCGCACTATCATTAGAGATCGCTCGTCGATCGAGCCGACGAGACTAGCTCTGGCGCGCTTGCCACCAGCGCGACCACGCAGCGACGTCCTGCCCGAAGTCACGGCCGCGCGCGAACTGGCGCAGCGACTCCGCGGCGTCCGCGCGGACGACGTCGTCTCCATCGGCGAGCGCGCTGATCAACGCCGGTACCGCGAGCGCGGCATCCTGGTGCGCCAGCAAGATCGCGGCGCTGCGCCGCTCCGTCGGATCGCCACGGGTGATCAGATCTCGAAACAAAGCGGCACCGTCGGGCGACGCGACGACGCCGAGGCCGTTCATCGCGGTGACGCGGACCTTCTCGGGCAGCGCGTGATCGGTGACGCGTACCGCGAGGTCGTGCGCTTCGATCCGGCCCTCGCGATAGAGCGTGCCGAGACCTTCGGTCGCCGCGACCGCGACACCGAGGTCGCCATCGCGCGACGCGGCGAGCAGCGTCGCTGGATCACTCGCGTCGGAGTGCGCGAGCTCGACGATCGCGGCGCGCCGCACGCGCGGATTCGCGTCGTGCAGATCAGCGGCGAGATCGGGCGCGACGGCGTGCACGATCGCCGGCGCCCGCGCGGCGTGTACAGCGACCGGCGTTGGCGTCGTGAACGCGACTGCCGCAGCTGCAGGCGCGGCAGCGGTCGCGTGACCGAGCCACACTGCAAATGCGACAACCGCGGCACCGATCACCGCGAGCAAGACAGACCTCGTGGTCATGTTAGACGACTCCCTCGCCGAGGCGCGTCAGGCGCTCCGAGCTCGCTCGTCGTCATTCGATGCTCACGCAGCAGCGCGAGTACGACGAGGTCGACGTCGCGCGCACGCCTTCGGGAGTCTCCGACGCAGTCGCGTTGTCGACGTAGAACGCGCTGTTGTCCGCATCTTGATCGTCGATCCAATCGAGCAACAAGTTGTCGCTGATCGGCGCCGCCGACGCGATGATCGCTCGGGTCTCGCCCTGCGTGCACATGTGCGCGCCCGCGTTCGCGCAGCGGAGCGCGGACGTCGCGAACGTGTAGCCCGCGGCGTCCTGTGCTTCGGTGCAGAACGCAGCGCCGACCTTGACGTAGCCGGTCGGGCAGCCGCGGTTCGTCACGCGCTGGCCGTTCATGTTGATCCCGCCGGTCATCGTGCCGCCGATCAACATCAGGTAGCGCGCGTCGGTGTACGCGGTGTCGAGCCCGACGGTGTCGGCCTGGACGACGACGCCGACCCCTTGGCCGACGGCCACCGTCGCGTTGCCGGTCGTCGCGCCGCCGGTGAGGCCCGCGCCCGCGGTGACCGCGGTGATCGTGCCACCCGAGTTTGTATCGAGATCGTTCGCGCACGCCCACGTCGTACCGTTCCACTTCAACACCTGGCCGCTCGCGCACGCGTTCGTCAGCCCGAGCGTGACGTTACCGGTCGTGCCGCCGCCGGTGAGCCCGACGCCCGCGGCGACGCCCGTGATCGTGCCGCCCGAGTTCGTGTCGAGATCGGCCGCGCACATCCACGCGGCGCCGCCCCACTTGAGCATCTGACCTGCCGCGCACGTGTTGGTCAGCGCGATCGTCACGTTGCCACTCGTGCCGCCGCCCATCAGGCCGTTGCCGGCGGTGATGCCGGTGATCGAATCGTTATCGGCGGCGCACGCCCAGCCGGCGCCGTTGAACTTGAGGATCTGGTTCATGCCGCACGTCATCAGCGACACCGTCGCGTCACCTGCGGTCGCGCCGCCGGCGAGGCCGTTGCCCGCGACGACCGACGTGATGTCGCCGGTCGCCGAGCTATCCGACGCGCACTGGATCGAGCCGTCGGCGGCGATGTTCTGGACGTGCTGGCCCGTGTTGCAGCTGCCGGTGATCTTCGGCTGCAGCTGATCGACGGTCTTGCCGCCGACCGCATCGGCGTTCGACGCGGCGGTCGAGCGCACCGCGTACGGCACGCTGTCGAGCACGATCCGCGGCGACATGATGTTGCCGTCGACGCTGATCTCGAGCCAGCGATCGTTGCCGTCGAACACGTGACCATCGAGCGCGGTCGTATCGCCGAGCTCGACGAACACCAGGCCGTCGTCCTCGACGGTGACCGCGTGGGTCTCGGTCCACACCGAGTGCCCGGCACTGTCCGCATCGAACAGCGAGAACACCACGTCGTGCGAGCCGGTCAGCGGATCGCTGCTCTTGTCATCGACGAGCCGCGCGGTGAACGACAGCGTCCCCGGCACGTCGGTCGCGCCGGCATCGCGCGCGAACGCGCTCGCGAGCACCGCGAGGATCACGACTACGCGGATCACGGCGCCACCGGCGAGGCGGTCTTGACGACCGCGCCCGTTCCCTTCGCCGGATGTTGCGAGAACGTGTGCCCGACGGCGACGTCCATGCGCATGCCACCACCGGTCACCCGGCCTGCACCGCTGACGACCTCGTGCGCCGCACGTGCGGGCGCGTTGTTCCCATCACCCTGCTTCGCCGACGCACACGCCGATATGGCGATCACGGCAGCTACGAGAAGTTTCATAGGGCGCGGACATACAACGACCGCCCGGCTGGCGTCGACGGTTGTTTATTGATCGACCGTCGCGCCGGTGAGGTCGAGATCGATCTCGCTCAATTCGAGCAAACCGGCCCAGCTCCACAGGTCGCCCATCGCGTGGATCGCGAACGCGCCATCGACATGGTCGCCGCCGCCGGCCAACGTCAGCTCCAGCGGGATGACCGGCAGGTGCTGCGTGCCGAGCGGGGTCACCGCGTGGTCGATCGCGATCGACCACGAGAGGTCGAGCTCGAGCGGCAGGCTCGTGGTCGCATCGTCCGGATCGGTCCAGCTCGCCGCCGCAGTCGCGGAAGTCGCAAGCGTGACGCGGACATCGACGAGCTGTGCGGGCTTGCCGAACAGCGACTCCGGCAGGTCGATCGGCGCGAACGCCACGTCGAACGACTGGGCGACCAGCTGGTCGCCGGCGAGCTTCGCGACCAGCTCGCCGTTGTCGATCGTGAGATTCGAAGTGCCCGAGACCCAGCCGCCGCTCGTGTAGTGCGCGGCGACGAGCGAACCGGTGCTGCCGTCGCCCGGGATGAACAGGCGAGTGGGCTCGGTCGCGAGCCGGTCGTGGACCGAGGCAAAGCTCGGCGCCGGGCTGGTAGGCGAATCGGGCGCCGTACAGGCCGCGACGAACAGAGCGATGAAGGCGAAAGTCCGCATATATGACGCGCCGCGTAGCACTGGTCGTGCCAATTCAGGACTGATGGTTGGACCAATATAATATAAGCACTTCGACAGGCTGCGCAAGGACTGACGTTGATGCAGTGCGCCATGTCCGCACAGATCTGGCTGATCGAGTTGCCAGCGCCGGACAGTGGCCTGCAAACGTATACACGATGTATCCCTTTTCGGATGCGACTCGCGTTTGCCCTGCTCCTCGCCGCCGGCTCGGCCCACGCCGATCCTTTCTACAAGCGGCTGTACGCGCGCGGTGGGATCGCGCGGATCGAGCCGCTCACCCGGTCCCACCCGCTCGAGCTCTCGAACGTCTCCGGTCCCGCGAGCCTCGCCGTCGCGAACGGTCCGATCGCCGGCTCGGGCGCGGCGCTCGATGGCGCCACCATTCCAGCACTGATCGTCGGGTTTGCACTCGACGAGCACTTCGCGCTCGAGACCGTGCTCGGCGCGCCGTTCACCGTCACGTTCCGCGCGACCGGCACGCTCGCGACCCAGTCGATCGGACCGATGGCGCTCGGCATCCCGACCGGCGTGGCCCCGATCGGCAGCGAGCTCGGCAGCGCGAAAGCCGCGCCACCGTTGATCACCGCGATCTACAAGCTCGGCCACGGCGCGGTGCGCCCGTATGGTGGGCTCGGCGCGAGCGTGCTCGTCGCGTACGACGCACGCGTGACGAACCCGGTGTTGACCAGCGCCGGCGCTCCGACGTTCCACGTGTCGCCCGCACCGGGTCTCGTCCTCCAGAGCGGCGTCGATGTCCGGATCACCGAGCACGTCTACGCGCGCGCCGACGTGAAGTTCATCGCGCTGATGGAAGCGCACGCGCACGTCGACGATATCCGCGTCCACGCGCCGAACATCCCGCTGCTCGATCCGGTGAAGGTCGGCAGCGCCGAGATGACGATGTGGGTCAACCCGTTGATCGTTCAGCTCGCCGTCGGCGCGGACTTCTAGTTCCCGCCGAGCTGCTCGCGCGTGATCGAGTGCTGCGCGCACGTCGGCTCGAGCTTGCGTTGCAGCTCGGGAGGTAGCTTGCGCCAGTAGGTTCGCGCCGCTTCGACATCGCCGGCCTCGCACGCGTACTCGAGCGCGACCGGTCCCGGGCCGTTACAGGGGTTTGACGAAGCGCTGGGGCCGGTCCTCGTAGCCGAGGCGACGGTAGAACGCGTGAGCGCGGGTTCGGCGCTCGGCGCTGGTCACCTCGATGCGATCGCAGCCGGCGTCGCGGGCGAGCGCTTCCGCGGCCATGACGAGCTGATGACCCACGCCTCGACTCCGGCGTGAGTCATCGACCACCATCGACGCGATTCGCGCCAACGGCGCGTCCGTACTGAGCAGGTGGCGGACGAACACACTGACGAGCCCGACGACCGCACCGTCGAGCTCGGCGACGAGGACGTGGTGGCCGAGCTCGCTTGCCATCCGAGCGAGGCGAGAGACGACGCTCTCGGCGGTCGAGGCGTAGCCGAGTTGACCGAGGAGATTCGCGATCGCCTCGGCGTCGCTCGGCGTCGCGCTTCGTACTCGAGCCGTTTCACGTCGTGCCGTTGTCACGACGACAGAGTACCTGGCGATTCGCGATCACTGCGAGACGGTCACGGTATTCGTCGCCCCATTCCACGTCAGCGAGCCGTGCTGGAAATCGGAGCGCCGACCTTCGGTGACCGCGTACTCGTCCGACGTCGGATAGCCGAGCGAGCCGGACTCCCAGCCGAGCTCCTTCCACTTGTCGCGGATCATGCCGTGGACCTCGTGCGCGCCGAGCTGTGCGGTCCAGTAGATCGAGCCGTGCTCGAACACGCTGAACCGCCCGGCGCCATCGGGCGTCGCGGTCTCGTTCGAGACCGGATAACCGAGCGCGCCGGCTTCCCACCCGAAGTCGCGCCACTTGTCGCGGATCGCGCCGTGGACCTCGTACGCGCCGGTCGATGGCGACCAGTAGATCGAGCCGTTCTCGAACACGTTATAGTGACCGACACCATCGGGCGCGGTCGTGTCGTCGGTGAGCGCAGGACCGAGAAAGCCGGTGCAACCGCCGAGCATCTGATAGCGCCCCTCGATGTCGCCGTGGCTGCGACCGACGCCGCAGCGATACGTCGAGTAGCCCTTCGGTGGGATCAGCGTCGCGAGCTGATCGAGGCTGAGCCAGTACTCCTTGTTGCCGCTGAAGTCTGCAGGGTCCGAGATGAACGCCTGCATCGTCGTCGGGTTGTATCCGACGACGGAGAAGTAATGATAGATGGTCTCGTTGTCGGGATAGCCGGGCGGGTGATTGCTCGGTGGCGCGACGATGTTCGCGACCATGCCGTGGCCGGCGTCGATCGACAGGACGATGTCGCGCCACAGCTGATCGTGCTGCGCTCGGGTCGGCGGATCGTTTGGCATCTCGACCGAGACGTAGCGCGCACCGAGGTGATTGTTCAGCACGCCCGTGACCTGGGTGATCGCGTCGGTGCCGTTCGTCGTCGTGCCGAGCTCGCTCGCGAGCGCGCTCTGACTCGGTGCGGGGCCGCGCGTCGACAGTGCGATGTGGGTCGCGGTCGGCGCGCACCAGTAGCCGGTGACCTGGGCTTGATAGTCGTGATCGATGATCTTCCAGGTCGTGGCGTTATCGGCAGTGACGCCGGTGCTCGAACCCGAGCCGGCACCATCGTCGCCAGTGCTCGTCGCTCGATCACCCGAGCCGGCGCCGTCGTCGGTGGAAGGTGGCTCCTCGGTCAGGATCGGAGCGGTCGCCGTGCAGCCGGCCAGAAACGCAAACGCATAGATCGTCTTCATGGAGTCACCGTCACAGTCGTGGTGTTGGTTGCAGAGGCCCACGTGATCGAGCCGTGCTGGAAATCGCTGCGCCGCCCCGTCGTGACGGCGTACTCGTCGGACGTCGGATAGCCGAGCTCCCCGGCCTCCCAGCCGACGTCGCGGTACTTGTCGCGGATCACGCCGTGGACCTCGTGCGCGCCGGTCGCCGCCGTCCAGTAGATCGAGCCGTTCTGGAACACGTTGTATCGGCCGACCGTGTCGGGCGTCGCCGTCTCGTCGGTGATCGGATAGCCGAGCAGGCCGGCCTCCCAGCCGGTTGCTTTCCACTCGTCGCGGATCTGGCCGTGGACCTCGAACGCGCCGAGCTGCGCGGTCCAGTAGATCGATCCATTCTCGAACACGCTGTAGCGGCCGATGCCGTCGGGCGTGCCTTGCTCCGCGGTCGTCGGCTTGCCGAGGATCGACGCGCAGCCGCCAAGCGCGCGGTACTTGATGTCGATCTGACCGACGGTCGCGGGCGAGCCGGCGCAGCTCGTGCCGCCGGCATCGTTCCAGAACGAGACACCGCCGGGCTCGTTGATCGCGGCGTTGTAGCCGTCGCTGTACGTCTGGTAGCGCGCGCTCCAGCAGCTCCAGCCCGGCTGGCACCCGTTGTAGTAGCGGACGACCGTCGAGATCCATTGATCGCGGAGCTGCGCGTTGTTCGGATCGAAGTTGTTGATCCAGGCGCGCGCCTTCGCGTCGGTCTCGGCGTTCGTGGTGTACGCGGAGATCTTGACCATGTTCGTCGCGTAGTCGATCGCGGCGCCGATCTGGCCGTCGACCGTGAGGACCGCGTTGCCGTAGCGGTTCAACGTGTCGGTGTACGTGCCGGCGTCGAACTGGAACATGCCGAGCCCACCTTGGTGATCGGAGCAGGGACCGTCGGCGGAGCCCGCGATCACCGGGCCGCCGCCGCAGTCGGGGGAGGCGGGGCCCTGACAGGCCCACTGGGCCTCGGACCAGCACTGCGCGAGGCCGGTCTCGTCATTCGCGATGCCGGCGAGCAGGAACGCGTTGCGCATGCCACGTGCGCTCGCGGCGGCGCGGATCGCGGCGTAGCGCGAAGGCTTCTGGACCGAGACCTGCGAGCTGATCGGGCTGCCGGGATCTGCGCCTGGATCTTGGCCAGGACTCACGGCGGGATCGGGGGGCGCGTCACCAGCGCACGCGGCGAGCAGGACGAGCGCGAGACATCGAAGCTTCATGATCCATCGGTATACATTTCATATACCAACCCGAAGCTCGCGAGGTTGCTCGAGCGCGGCTCTACCGTCTGGTGTGGACGGTCATCACCACTGGTGCGTGATGGTGGCAGTGTGCAACGTATACACACGGTCTACGAGTGGCACGTCGCGCGCATTGGCTCCGTGGTGTGATGGTGCGTTGCGCACGACTGGTTGCACTCGCGTTGCTGGGCTGCGGTTCGCACGCGCCCGCGATGATCGATGGTGCTGCCGACTCGAGGATCGACGCTGCCGGCGACGATGCGCATTCAGTTGCACAACCGGTTCTCGACCACGCGGCGCAGCGCTGCAAGTTGTTGAGCGCGCGCAACTCGTCGGACCCGACGGCGAACGCGGTGCAGTTTCACGCGAACGTGCTCGGCGCGGACCTCGGCATTCCGGTCGCGACCGCCGATCGCTTGTATCTGTTGTTCGGCGACACGATCGGCTTCGCCGGGATCTGGGGCGCCGGCCAATCGCATCCCGATGCGGTCGGCTACGCGCTCGATCCGGCGGCGGCTGTCGCAGCGGATCCGGATCTGTTGTGCACGCGGCTCGGCATCATCACGCTGGCGCCGGGCTCGAGCATCGGCCCGACCGTCGACGCACGCGTTCGAGCGGACTTCGCGGGCGCGGCGATGATCGCGCCGCAAGGCGAGCAGCTCGCGACGTATGTCCATAACCCAGCCGGTGCGGGCTCGCAGCGCTTCGCGAACCTGCCAGGTGACTTCGAAGTGCCGTCGGGCGCGTTCGAGGCCGATGGTGAGATCTATGTCTTCTATACGACCGTCGTGTCGACGACCGACGTGACGATGAAGGCGTCGTACCTCGCTCGGTGGGCCGCACCGGCGCCGGATCGCATCCCCGCGTATCAGATCCTGTACGCGATCGACGAGCGGTTCGATGCAGCTGGCGCGCTCGGCGGCGACTTCATCAACATCTCGGCGCAAGTCGCCGGCGACTACGTCTATCTGTTCGGGACCGGCGCGTATCGCGCGAGCCCGATCCACCTCGCGCGCAAAGCACTCGCGACGCTCGCGACGCCCGGCGGATTCGAACGGTTCGACGCCTCGACCGCCACGTGGTCGGCGGCGCGCGGCGCACCGATCATCGCCCCGGCCGGGTACGGCGAGACCTCGGTGAGGTATTTCGCGAACCTCGATCGCTGGGTCGTGATGGCCGAGGAGTCGCTCCCCGGCTCGAACCGGATCGTCGTGCGGTTCGCGGAGCGACCCGAAGGTCCGTGGAGCGACGCGGTGATCGTGCACGACATGGCCGACCCGGGATTCCTCGCGGCCTCGTGCTGTACACCCGACGACAATTGTCAGGGCACGCAGTTCCTGGACTGCGATCGCACCGGCTTCTACGGATCGTATCTGCTGCCGACCGCGCGCACCGAAGGCGCGAGGTTCGCGATCGACTACACGCTGTCGAGCTTCGCGCCCTACAACGTCGCGCTGTTCACGGCGACGTTCGCCCAACCCTGACCACGAGGATCGCGAAGATGGCCGCCTCGTTGAGCACGGCCTGTGATGCCTCGGCGACGACCGGAGGCAATGGCAGCGGCAGCGGAGGCGCCGGCCTTGGCGCACCGGGATCGCCTCCCACTTCGGCGCACCGGCAGATCAAGGGGAACAGCGTGTTCACCATCGGTCGATTCGAGGCATACTCGAACCGTGGGGGCCGTTAAAAAACCCAAGCCGCGCGCGACGGGAGTTCAGCTCGGCAGTGATGTCGCGCGCAACATGATCATGCTCGGGGCAACCCGGGTGTTCGTCGTGAAGGGCTTCCGCAACGTCGCGGTCGAGGATCTGCTCGAGGCCGCGCAGGTCTCGCGGCGGACGTTCTATCGGTTCTTCAAGAGCAAGGACGACGTCGCGCTCGCGATGTACACGCTCGGCACGTCGAGCCTGCTCGAGTCGTGCCGGCGCGCGATCGCGAAGGATCACGATCTCATCAACCAGCTCGAGCGGTGCATCGACTTGCACCTGAGCAACGCGCGCGGCATGGGCCGGTTGGTCTACGTGCTCGGTGGTGAAGCACAGAGCCTCGAGTCGCCGTTGTATCCGCGACGCATGGAAGTTCACGACCTGCTCGCGGCGATGTTCCGCGAGGCGAACCCCGACGCGAAGATCGATCCGCTGCTCGTGCGCACGCTCGTGATCGCGCTCGAGCAGATCACGCGCCACGTGCTCGAAGAAGGCGACGAGGGCCGCCGCGTGACCGAGGCGAGCATCGCGCGCGCTCGCGCGGTGATGATGCGGATCGCGACCGCGACGATCGCGGGTGAAGGCTCGCGCGTGGCCGCGATGCCAAAACCGCCGGCATAGGCTAGTCCGGGCTCACCTGGCAAGCTCGACTACGCGTACGGCACGACGGCGCTCGGCGCGACGCCACCGGGCCAGCCGGTCGCGCACGACGACTTCGTCATCGATCCGCAGTGACCTTTGCGATCCACTGCCAGCGGCTGTGAGTCTGCCACGAGGGTAACACAATGTATACCATGATCGATGGCGATGGCGAACGTGCGGTCTTTTGCAGTGGGGTTGCTCGTGGCCTGCGGCAATGGTCCGCCGGCGCCCGCGCCGCTGCCGAGCCATGTCGTCCTGACCTCGCCGCGCGATCAGCAGCTCGATGTTCCGATCGGTAGCCGGATCCTGGTCTCGTTCTCCGGATCCGTCCCGACCGACGCCGCCGCGCAGATCCTCGGCCCGCTCGGCTCGGTCGCCGTCTCGACCACGATCTCCGGCGGCGGCAAGACACTCGAGCTGACCTCGCCCGAGCTCGCGCCGGGGACGCGCTACGAGGTCGAGGTTCCGGGCGCGACGTTCCACTTCACGACGCGCGACGATCGCCCGCACGCGGGACCGCCGCGGTTGATCGCGTTCGCGGGCGCCGATCCCGCGAGCGCGGTGACGATTCGCGACACGGCGACGCTCGAGCTCGTGTTCTCCGAGCCCCTCGATCCACGCTCGGTCGTCTCGGGCGACGCGGCGATCGAGCTGATCGACACGACGACCGGCCTTACCGTACCGGCGACGCTCCTCGCGGAGGGCATCCACGTCGCACTCGCACCGGCAGCGTCGCTCGCGGCCGGCGACGCGTACGAGCTCGTGCTCGGTGGTCAGCTCGTCGATACCGGCGGCGAGGCCTTCGCAGCGACGACGCTCGCATTCACCGCGATCGATACGCTCGGCAGCGGCCCGATCGCGCAGCACTTTCGGATCCGCCAGCCCGCAGATCCGATGCCCGACATCCGCCGCACCGACGACTCGAACACGATCAACATCGCGCATCCGCTGATCGGCACTGCGTCCGCGCCGATCTTGCCCGGTGCGATCGACGCTGCGCTCGGCGATCCGGCCGCACTCGGCGGTCCGATCGCGTTCACGATCCCGAAGGGCCAGCGGTTCACGGCGTCCGGGCTCGCCATCTCGCTCGGCGGTGTCGTGCCGTCGGGGTTGACGACCGGGGACATCCAGATCGAGCTGATCGCGAACGGTGGTGGGTTGATCGAGCACAACGCGTTCAGCGACGCGCCCACCGACAACACGGATGCGCCGTTGCTCGTCGACCTCGATCTCGACGTCGCGGTCTACGCGTCCGATCCGACCGGCAACGCGGTGCTCGCCCAGACGTTGCTCGGGGTGCAATTGACCGGCATGGCGATGGCGGATGACGGTGCGCTCGCGCTCGAGACGCTCGGCACGATCGACATCGGCCTCCTCGGCCTCGCGAACGCGCCGAGCAACCTCGCACTCGATCTGATCTCGACGGCCGATGCCGCACCGGGCGATGCGCAACCACCAACGCTCCTCGCGGCGCCCTCCGAGCTCGCGCCCGATGAAGGCATCGAGCTCGTGTTCGACGAGCCGATCGATCTCGATCGCGCCCGTGCCGGTGGCGTGACGCTGTTCGACGGTGCGGCGCCGGTTCCGACGCCGGTGCCGGCCGGGCTCGAGAGCCACGGCTCGGTCCTCGTCGTGCGGCCGCTGTCGACGCTGCCCTCGGGACACGCGTATTCGGTCGGCCTCTCGGATGTCGCGGATCTCGCGGGCAACGCGATGGCGGCACAGTCGATCGGGCTCGCGACGCCCGCACTCGCGACGACGACGACCCCCGTCGCGGTACTCGCCGTCTATCCGGGGACCGCGTGCGCGCTGACCGCGCCGACCGCGACTTCGCCGGGCCGGTGCGCCGGTGGCGCGCCGAACGACGACCTGTACGCGCCGTTCACGCTCGCTGCAAACGAGCGCGTCGCGATCTCGTTCGATCAGCCGGTGCGTACGACGTCGGTGCTGCTCGGCCATCAGTGCGGCACGGGCAGCGTGCGGATCGAGCATCTCGCTGCGGACGGCGCGTGCATCGAGCCCGTCGCCGGCACGTTGCTCGTGCACGACCGCGACCTCGCGTTCGTGCCGGACCAACCGTGGCTCGAGGGTGAGGCCTATCGCGTACAGCTGGTCTCCGGCCCGAATGCGACGTGCGATCCAGGCGAGCTGTGTGGCGCGAACGGCGTCGCCGCGAGCTTCGATCCACTCGCCGGCGCCGCGGCCGGTGGGCCGGATCTCGTGATGCCGTTCGTCGCGACCGCAGCGACCACGGCGACGACGATGCTGGCGGGCGCGGCGCCGATCACCGATCTCAATGGCTCGGGAACGATCGATCCGGGTGAGACCGCGCGCGACGACAACCGCGCCGCGCTCCAGATCGCGGGCACCGCCGGCTTGATCACGTCGGCGACGTTCGCGGCGTCCGATTGCGCGCCCGACGCCGCGGGCGTCCAGGCGTGCATGTACATGACGGGTGCCATGCCGGCGCAGCTCGGCGCGCGCCGCGATCATTGCATGCTGCCCGATGGCTCGGTCGCGGACAGTTGCGTGCCGGTCATCCTCAGCCCCCAGTCGCTGTTTTCGACGTCGGTGACGATGACGGCAGCCGCACTCGGCATCGGAATCTCGACGAGCACCGGCAAGAGTGTGATGCGGGTGCGCGCTCACGGCGCTCCGCTCGAGGCGTTCATCGTCGACCGCGGAGGCACGCCTACGATGGTGGTAGCGCTCGACCTCTACATGGATGCGCCGGAGATGAGCTTGCCGCTCTCGCAGCACGACTTGCACAGCAAGCCGCTCGCGGTCGCGCTGTCGGGGCCCGTCGTGTTTCGCAGCGACGGCCGGATCGCGATCGACCTGCGCAACGCCGCGGATGTCCCGATCGCCGTGGGCATCTCGGCGCCGTTCGGGATCACGGGAGCGGTGACGCTGACCGTGCCTGCCGGAGAGATGCACCTCCAGCTCCTGTCGCCGGCGCAGCGCGCGCGGTTGCCGTGATGCTCAGCGAGTGAGCCACGCGCGGACATGCGCGCGAGCGAGCGCGTAGAGGAACACGCCGATCCACAGTGGGCTGGTCAGCTCACGCGGCATGCCGCACTGCGCGGACGATGTAGCGGTTGCCGCGGCGCTGGGCGAGGCGGCGGAGGCATTCATGGCGCGAGACTTGGCCGAGGGACGCGATGAGGGCGAGATCGGAGGGCATCATGGGCACAACGGTATACATAATGTATACCAATGACGCGAGACGAGAAGTGCGCGAGACGATTTGGTGCGATGGTGCTGGACTGGGGTCCGCACGCTCCACTGCAACCTACGGCTCCCGCTCGAGCTGCGCGACGGGACGGGGACGTGGGCTCAATCGCTCGGGCTGGTCGGTGCGGCGACGAGCGCGGGCCCGCCGACGGCGAAGCCGGCGCCCGCGCCTTGGTTCATGAACCAGCTCTCGACATCGCCGGTGAAGCAGCCGGTCGGGACGTGCCCCGCCGGCAGCATGCATCGCGGGCCTAGATCGACCGGTCTACCGGCCGCGTCGCTGAACGCGCGACGGTTCGCATCGATCGAGAGATCGAGGGACGTCGTCAGGTCGGCGTAGAGCTCGGCGACGTCGGCGTCGAGCTGGCCAGACGCCAGTCCGCCGATGCCCCAGCGGAGCGACGCGTAACAGATGTTGCCCGCGAGGATGCCGGGGTTCGCTTGCTCGTCGGCGGCGTCGCCGACGTAGAGCTGCGCGCGGTTCTCTGCGACGTCCCACGATGCAAGGAGATGAACCCAGCCCGACGCGGCCGTGTACGTCGCGGCCGACCGCATGTCGAGCAGCGGCACGCCGAGGCAGTTCTGCATCAGCAGCCGGAACTGATTCGACGCCGTGCGCACGACTCCGCCGATACCGACGACCTGGGCGACGCTGAGCATCTGTAGCTTGCCATCGCCGGCCTGGAACCGCAGCCACACCGAATACGTGCCGCGTGGTGCATCGACCGTGTTCGCGAGGTTGCCCGCGTACATGAAGTCATTCGCGGCGGTCGCGAACCGCACCGCGGTCGCGTGGTAGCGAGGTGCATCGTCCGCGACGTCGACGGAGACCTCCGCGGTATCGGCGAGTGGCGGCGCATCGATGTGCGCGTCGAACGCGACCCGGCCGCATCCCACCAAGACCAGCATCGCGGCCCTCATAGTCCGATGGTACACGGTATGTATACGTCCGAGCGAGTCAATATGCGGCGACGGACACGTCGTCGAGCTGCAGCCACGTATCGTCGTTCGGCCACAGGCCCGCGTAGACCACCAGGCTCGTCGCGGCGCCGGAATTGACGGTGACGGTGATCCGCGTGTAGTCGCCCAGCGTCGCGAAGTAGCGCTCGCCGACCACGGCGCCGGCCGACGTGCGCAAGCCGAAGTAGCCGTCGGTGTTGTTCGCCGATGTCCGGATCCAAGCGGAGACCTCGTAGATCCGGTTCGGCACGACGGCGATCGTCTGGTGGACGTCATTCCAGTCGGTAGCGTTGCGGACCCACGCGTTGCCGGTGCCGGCATGCGCGAACGTGCCGTTGTCTGCGCCGCAATTGCCGGTGCACTGCCACGGCCCGAGGCCTGCCTCGAAGTCGTGATCCGCGACGACGTTCGGCCCGAGGATCGCGGTGGTCGGCGTCTGCAGCACGGTCAACATCCGGGGCAGCGCGTCGAACAGCGCGAAGTTCCAGCACGAGAAGTCGTGGCCGCCGTCGCAGCCGAACGGCGCGGTCGGTCCCGGAATGCCGTACATCCACCAGAAGTGCGGGATGCCCGCGGCGTCGAGGACCCCGCTGAACCGGTTCGCCGATTGGCCCATCGTCCGCTCGATGATGTCGACATCGCTCGTTCCGCCGCCGGCGTAGAGCAACACCTGAAGGCCCGCGAGCTGGTGCGGGCGCTTCATCGTGTCCTCGAGGTTCCACACGGTGTCCTGCGGCCAGAACGGCGAACCGAACGGGCCGGATGGCGAGAACCCGTATTGCAGCGCCTGCTCCGTGACCACGGTGCGAGTACCGAAGTCGCCGAGATCGACGGCGCCCGAGAAGCTCGCGACGGATGCGAACAGGTCCGGGCGATCCTCGGCGATCCGGACGGCGCCGTACCCGCCCATCGACAGGCCGGCGATCGCGCGGCCGTTCGCGGCGGCGACCGTGCGCATGTTGTGATCGACCCACGGGATGACCTGGTCGACATACAAGTCGGCCCAGCGCTGCGCACCCTGCGCTTGATCGACCCAGTTCGTGGACCAGCCGACCTTGCCACCGTCGGGCATGACCGTGATGATCGGCTGGCCGTCGGTGATGTCCTCGACGGCGCCGCCGCCGGTCGTCCACTGCGCCGAGTTGCCGCCGGCGCCGCCGTGGAGCAAGTAGAGCACCGGATAGCGTGCGTTCGCGTTCGCGAAGTAATCGGCCGGCAACGTCACGCGCAGGCGGTGCGGTCCGTTGACCGCGACCGGCGCGATCAACGCGGTCGAGACGTCGACCTCGAGTGTGCGCGCGCTGATCCAGCGCACGGCCGAGACCGTGATGCCGGAGTAGGACTCGAAGTTCGGGGCATCGACGGCGTCCTCCGACGACGACAGCTCCGGTGAACAAGATGCAACCATCACTACCGCGGCGAGCAAGATCGTACGCATGGCTTCCCTCCAGCACGAGGTATACGCCTGGTATACCTCTCGATCCTAGCGCCTCGGCCCTAACAGCTACCAACCAGGAGGTCGCGCTTGACAATGGTATACGATATGTTTACCTAAAGTCATGCAGAAGTACGACCACGGCGGCCTCGCGATCGCGTACGAGCGGGTGGGGCAGGGCGAACCGGTGATCCTGCTCCACAACGGTGGGACGTCGCACGAGATCTGGCGCGACGTGGTGCCGGTGCTCGCGCGCACCCACGAGGTGTTCGCGCTCGATCTGCTCGGCTATGGCGAGTCCGCGCAGCCGGCGACCGGTTATGGCCTCGCCCACTACGTAGCAATCCTCGCCGGCTTCGTCGACGCACTCGGGCTCGCGCGGGTCGCGCTGGCCGGGAACTGCATGGGCAGCGCGATCGCGCTGTCGTTCGCAGCGGTCCGACCCGGCGCGGTGAGCGCGCTCGTGCTGATCAACCCGCTGACCGAGGCGACGTTCCGGGCGGGCGGGCTCGGCACGCTCGTCGGCTTACGCCGATCGCTACCGACGTTCTCGCAACCGCTGATCGCGGGCCTCCGAGCGCTGCGCGTGCCACGTGCGATCCGGCGCCGGTTCGTGCGCATGCAGCTCGGTCGGATCGGTCGCGCCGCGGGACTCGATAGCGATCCGGCACTCTGCGGCTGCTTCGCCTCGCGCGGCCAGATGCGCTCGCTGCTCGGCGTGTTCGAGGATCTGCGCAGCTACCGCGCGCTCGACGAGCTCGCGCCGGACCATCTGCCACCGATCACGATGATCTGGGGGCTCGAGAACCACGTGCTGTCGCCGGATGCGGGCAAGCGGCTCGCGGCGAGACTCCGGCCGGTGCGCGTGGAATGGCTCTCCGGGTGCGGTCACCTCTTGATGCTCGAGGCGCCGGGCCGGGTCGCCACCATCATCGAAGGCGCGCTCGCCCATGGCGACCCGACGATGGAGCTGCCGCCGGTCAGGCTGGCTGCAAGGAGCGCGCGATGACATTATTTCCCGACGACATCTTCAACCTCGCGGACATCGCGCTCGACGTCGCGCGACGCGATCCGGATCGCGTCGCGGTGATCGCTCCGCGCGGGCGCACCAGTGCCCGTCGCTACGAGCGCCACACCTATCGCGAGCTGTCCGCAGATGTCGAAGCGGTCGCGGTCGGCATGCGCGAGCTCGGCATCGCGGAGCGCACGCGCGCAGTGTTCATGGCGCCGCCGAGCTACGCCGGCTGCGTCGCCGGCCTCGCGCTGACCGGCGTCGGCGCGACGACCGTGTGGATCGATCCGTCGGTCGGATACTTGAACGTCGCCGAGCGCCTGCGCCGGCTCGACATCGAGGCGTTCGTCGGCATCCCACTCGCGCACGTCGCGCGCACGTTCTTCGGCTGGGGTCCGCGCTTGCTCGCGAAGTCAGTCGTCGTCGGTGGTCGCGTGCCTGGGATGACGTCGCTCGCATCGCTGCGCAGGCGCGCGCCCGAGCAACCGCTGCGGCCCGCGGTCGAGCCCGGCGACGCCGCTGCGATCATGTACACGACCGGCAGCACCGGCCCGGCGAAGCCGACGCTGTACGAGCACCGCAACATGTGCGGCATCTTCCGGATCGTCCATCGGACCTGGCGCTTCGAGCCAGACTCCGTCCCGGTCGACATGCCGGTGTTCCCCGCATTCTTCTCGGTCGGGCTCAGCGCGGGTGGCACGGTCGTGATTCCGCCGATCGACTATGTGAGGCAGGGTCCCGCAGATGTCGATCCGCACGCGCTCGTCGAGGTCATCAACGACTGCAAGGTCCAGACGCTGTTCGCGTCGCCGGTGATCCTCGAGGCAATGGCGCGCCTCGGCCGTGATGAAGCAGTCACCGCACCGTCGCTGCGCACGGTGATCGGCGGCGGCGCGCCGCTGTACGGCGACGTGATCGGGCCGCTGCGCGCGATGATCGGCGGCGAGGTCCACGCGGATTACGGCGCGACCGAGGCGCTGCCTGCGACCGAGATGACCGGCGCCGAGGCGATGACCGAGACCTACGCCGCGACCGCACGCGGCGCCGGCTTGTGCGTCGGCCACCCGTTCGACGGCGTCGAGGTCAAGGCGATCGCGGTCACCGATGGTCCGATCGCGACGATCCGCGACGCGCGCGTGTTGCCGGCCACCGAGATCGGTGAGCTCGTCGTGCGCGGACCGCACATCAGCCCGGCGTACGCCGACGATCCGGACAGCACGCGCAAGAACAAGATCCACGATCCGGCGGGCGGCGTGTGGCACCGGCTTGGCGATGTCGGATATCTCGACGAGCAAGGCCGCGTGTGGTGCTGCGGCCGCGCCGGCCATCGCGTCGCGACCGCGAACGGCGTGCTGTACCCGTTGATGTGCGAGCCGATCTTCGACGCGCATCCGCGGGTGCGGCGCAGCGGACTCGTCGGCGTCGGCAATCTGCCCGTGATCTGCGTCGAGCTCACCGGTCCCACCAAGAATCACGGCGAGCTCCGCGCCGAGTTACTCGAGCTCGCCGCCGCGCACACGACCACGCGATCGATCCATCACGTCCTGTTCTGCAAGCGCCTACCAGTCGATCCTCGCCACAACTCCAAGATCGAGCGGCCCGCACTCGCTCGGTGGGCCGCGATCGAGCTCCGCCGCGAACAACGCTGGCGGCCGTTGCGGCAGCTCGCCGCGACGGTCTGAACGACCCCTCGCTACACACGAAGTCGAAACACGAAGCCTGGTCTAGAACACCAAGGTGACCAAGCGTGTTTGGCCGCTGCGCGGCCGGTTCGGCCGTCGCACGTCCCTTCGTCGCACGGCGTTCGGGGTACAGCGTTCGTCGTGCGTCCGGACGTTCCGAGCGGCGAAGCCGCAACCCACGCTTCGAACCCTTCGGGTTCTAGACCAGGCGCGTGTTGCGCGTGGTGTCGCGAGCTCAGCGCGTGTCGGCGTGATCCGGATCGACGGCGTCGTGCGGACTCGGCAGCGTCGGTGGCTTGCTGCTCGGCTTCATCGTCTTCACCGGCGCGGGCTTCGCGACGGGCTTCGTCGTGGTCGTCGTCGTGGTCGTCGTCGTCTTGGTCGGAGCGACCGGCGGGGGTGCCGGGGTTCCTGCATCCGCACTCGACGTTGCATCGGTCGTCGGCGCAGCCGCACCTGCATGCGGCCGCACGAGCTCGTGACCGGATCCATTGCCGCCGCTATCGAGATGATCGAACGCGGAGGCCGGCACTTGTTCCTTGACGTCGACCGGGCGCTTCTCTTCCTCGGTGCGCTGCTCCGGTCTGCGATCCGCGGCGTGTGGATCCGCGAGCGTGATCGCCGCTGCCGCGGCCGCAACGCCACCCGCCATCGCAGCGTTGTTCGGGTGCGGCACGCCGCCGAGCGCCGGTCCACCGCCGCAAGCCGCCGCTCCCAATGCGATCGACATCAGCATCGTGATGGTCCGCATGCGTAAATGCTACACCCAGCTTCCGATGCGAGCTATCTCGATCACGAAGCCAGGCGGTCCGGACTCCTTGGTGCTCGTCGACAAACCGCGCCCCGAGCCCAGCCGCGGTGAGGTCCGGGTCCGGATCCGCGCCACGGCCGTCAATCGCGCGGATCTGCTGCAGCGCATCGGCCGCTACCCCGCGCCGGCCGACGCACCACCGGATATTCCAGGCCTCGAGATCGCCGGCGAGGTCGAGGCGCTCGGCCCCGGTGTCGAGTGCCTGAAGGTCGGCGACCGCGTGTTCGGCCTGGTCGGTGGCGGCGGCTACGCCGAAGAGATCGTCACGCACGAGCGCGCGCTGGCCCGGATCCCCGACAACCTGGATTGGGTCCAGGCCGCCGCCGTGCCCGAAGCATTCGTGACCGCGTACGACGCGATGATGCAGGCAAATCTCCGGACGGGAGAGACCTTGCTGGTCTCCGCGTGCGGCAGCGGCGTCGGCACCGCCGCGATCCAGCTCGCGCACGCACTCGGTGCGATCACGGTCGGCACCGCGCGCACGGCCGACAAGCTCGAGCGCTGCAAGCCGCTCGGCCTCGATCACGGCGTCGTCGTGAAGGACGCGACGTTCGCGAAGCTCGTGCCGTCGCCGCACGCGATCGTCGAGCTCGTCGGTGGCGCCTACCTTGCCGAGGATCTGCGCTGCCTCCAGCGCCGCGGCCGGATCGTGCTCGTCGGCCTGCTCGCCGGCGCGACCACCGAGCTCGACCTCGCCATCATGCTGCACAAGCGCGTCCAGCTCACCGGCACCGTGCTGCGCGCCCGCCCGCTCGAAGAGAAAATCGCAGCGATGAGGACGTTCGAGCGCGAGGTCGTGCCATTGCTCGCGCGAGGGCTCGTCAAGCCCGTGGTCGATCGAACGTTCCCGCTCGCCGAGGCAGGCGCCGCCCACGAGCACATGGCCGGGAACACAGGCTTCGGCAAGATCGTACTGACCTGCTGACCACCCCGGCGTATAACGGGGCATGCATCCGGCCAGTGCTCGCCTGATCGAGACGATTCGCGCGTCGATCATCGGCGACGACCATGCGCTCGAGGGCCCGTACGGCGCGCGTCGTGTCACTTACGCTGACTACACCGCCTCGGGTCGCTCGATCACGTTCATCGAGGACTTCATCCGCGCCGAGGTGATGCCGCTCTACGCGAACACGCACACCGAGACGAGCGGCACCGGTCGCCAGACCACGACGTTCCGCGACGACGCCCGCGAGATCATCCACCGCGCCGTCGGCGCCGGGCCCGAAGACATCGTGATCTTCTGCGGCTCGGGAGCGACCGGCGCGATCAACAAGCTGATCGACGTGATGAACCTCCGGATCCCCGCCGACCTCGAGGCGCGGTTCCAGCTCGAGGCCCAGATTCCCGCCGACCAGCGCCCGGTCGTGTTCATCGGTCCGTTCGAGCATCACTCGAACGAGCTGCCGTGGCGCGAATCGATCGCGGACGTGATCGTGATCCACGAGGACGCCGACGGTCACGTCGATCTCGCGCACCTCACCGCGGAGCTCGAAAAGTTCGCAGCGCGCCCGCTCAAGATCGGCAGCTTCTCCGCCGCGTCGAACGTCACCGGCATCGCGAGCGATACCCACGCGATCGCGAAGCTCCTCCACACGCACGGCGCGCTGTCGTTCTGGGACTTCGCCGCCGCCGGCCCGTACGTCTCGATCGAGATGAGCTCGGGTGCCGAGTCCAAGGACGCGGTGTTCATCTCGCCGCACAAGTTCATCGGCGGGCCGCAGACGCCGGGCGTGCTCGTCGTCAAGCGCGCGATCGTGAAGAACACGGTGCCGGGTTGTCCCGGCGGCGGCACGGTCGCGTACGTCAACACCGAGGAGCATCGCTACGTCACCGATCCGGTGCTGCGCGAAGAGGGTGGCACGCCGGCGATCATCGAATCGATCCGCGCGGGCCTCGTGTTCCAGCTCAAGGATGCGGTCGGCGCCGAGGCGATCCGCGAGCGCGAGGTCGACTTCATCCAGCGCGCGATCGCATCCTGGTCGAAGAACGACAACATCCACATCCTCGGCAACCGCGAGGCGTGGCGGCTCTCGATCGTGTCGTTCATCGTCAAGCACAAGCGCGCGTACCTCCATCACAACTTCGTCGTCGCGCTGCTCAATGATCTGTTCGGCATCCAGTCGCGCGGCGGTTGCGGCTGCGCCGGTCCGTACGGCCACCGGCTCCTCGGTATCGACCTCGATCGCAGCAAGGAATTCGAGCGCGAGATCGTGCGCGGCTGCGAGGGCATCAAGCCCGGCTGGGTTCGCGTCAACTTCAACTACTTCCTGAGCGAGACCCAGTTCCAGTTCATCATCGACGCGATCAACCTGATCGCGAGCGACGGCTGGCGGCTGATCCCGCACTACAACTTCAACCCCGACACCGGCGAGTGGCGTCACCGCGCGCACAACCCAGCGGACGTCCTGCGCCTCGGCGAGGTCTCGTATCGCACGGGCAAGATGGAGTATCGGTCGCGCCACGCGACCGAACCGGAGTGGGCGCTGCCGGGTTATCTCGACGAGGCGAAGCAGATCATCGCCGCTGCCGGCGAAGAGTTCCGCACGCTGACCGTGACGGATCCGGCTCGCACGCGCGACTTCGAGCAGCTGCGCTGGTTCCCGCTGCCGAGCGAAGTGATCGCGGAGATCCGCGGCGACGACCGCGAGACGATCTCGATCTGGAAGCGCTAGCGCGACAGGACGCGCACGCCGATCAGCACGTCGATGTTGTAATCGGTGTAGTTGAACGGGAAGCCGTTATCGCTGCCGTCGTTGCGATTCGAGTGCCACGCGACCGGGAGCGCGAGCTCGCCGCCGACCTCGACGTCGCCAAGCGAGTACCACAAGCCACCGCCGACCTCGAACGCGAAGCCAGCATTGGTGTCGCTCGCACTCGTCGTGCTGGTGACGATGGTCAACGTCGAGCTGGCGTGCGCGAGCTCGAGACCGACGCCGGCGCGCACGCTGACCACGAGCTTCGGCGCGACGCGGTGGTGGAGCGTGAGGTCGGCGAGGAACCTGAAGTCGTGCCCGGCGAGGTCGAGACTCCCGACCCCGAACGCGCCGCCGCTATTGTTGAGATTCACCGGCGTCCAGTCGGCCTGGATCATCGCGCCGAGCCCGTTCGTGTCGCTGACGCCACCGATTCGAGCCCCGAGCTTCGGACTGGCGTCCGCAAGGTTCGTCCAGGCGTTATCACCGATCGGCATCGACAGGCCGCCGACAACCTCGAGGAAGCTGTCGGCCCGAGCGCCGCTCGCGGTCAGCAAAACGAGAGCCGCAACGAGCGTCGCGTTTGGGAGGCGCATGGCGCGCCGAGCGTATCCCCGAGTATTCGACGTGTCACCTTGCGCCAGCCAGTTCCGGATCGGGGTTTGCCGCGGATCTCGCATAGATAGGCCATGGCACAGCGGCTGCTTCATGCGTCTGGCGAAGGAGCATCCCCACCATGCAGAACATCTCGGCTGACGACCTCGAAACCGTGACCGGCGGTACGACCGGCGCTATCACCGGCGGAAACCTTCCGTCGCCTCACCCGCTCGCTGGAAGCACGGGCAGCACCGGCACGGGCTACTCGAGCGGTCTGTTGACGTCGCTCAACAGCATCTCCGATTCGATCAAGGGCCTGTCGAACAACAACAACGGCATGAACAGCAACACGATGCTGATGTTCGGCATGGCGCTCGCGATGCGGAACCGCAGCGAAGCCGCGCCCGTCGTCGTCAACTACGGCGGCGGCTACGGCGGAGGGTGGGGTCACGGCGGCTTCTCTTTCCACGCGCACTGGTAATCGGCCACAGCGACGAGGCAAGATCCGCAATATGGCGATCGCGGATCGGATCCTCCCGCTGACGAAGCTGCTGCTCGGTGCTGCGTATGCGGATAACGAGCTCAAGGACCAGGAGCGCGACGAAGTGCGCGCGCTGCTCGAAGAGCTGGCCGGCGAGCTGCCGACCGAGGTCGAGCTGGAGATCGTGAAGTTCGATCCGAAGGCGTTCGATCTCGCGGCCGTCGCAGGCGAGTTTGCAGGCGACACCGAGGACGACCGCAAGAAGTTGCTGTTCCTCGTCAGCGCGGTGATCGAAGCCGACGAGGAGATCGACTTCTCCGAGGACGATTACCTGCGCGCACTTGCCGAAGCGTTGAAGCTGCCGAAGACCGCGCTCGCGGGGCTCACGGTCGACGTCGAGACCGAGGACTTGAAGGAGACGTTCGCGCAGGTGCGCAAGGGTCCGCCGCCGCCGCCGAAGTCCGCGAAGCAGTCGTTCGACGTCGACATCTGAACGCGGGGCTAGCTAGCCCAGCACTCGATCGAGCATCGCGAGCACGTCCTCGATCGTGAACGGCTTCGCGAGCCAGCCTGAAATCGCAGCGGTCGTCGGCGGGTGGCGATGCCCTGACATCAGCACGACCGGCAACCCGGGCCAGCGCGTGCGGATATCTCCGGCGAGCTCGACCCCGGAGCGCTCCGGCATCGCGACATCGGACAGCACGACGTCGACCTTGCCTTCGAGCTTGTCGAGCTGCGCGAGCGCGTCGCGCGCACCACTCGAGCTGTGGACGGTGAGGCCAGCATCGATCAGCGCGTCGGTGAGCGCGGCGCGGACGTCGTCGCGGTCGTCGACGAGCAGGATCTCCTTCGCGCGCCGCGTGCCGGCCGCCTTCTCCGGCAACGGCGTGACGCGATCGTACGCGGGCAGCGTGATGTGGACGCGCGTGCCCGCGCCGGGCGCGCTATCGATCGAGACCTCGCCTTCGGATTGCGAGATCAGGCCGTACACCGTCGCGAGCCCGAGGCCGGTGCCCGCGCCGATCGGCTTGGTCGTGAAGAACGGTTCGAATGCACGCGCCCGGGTGTCGGCGTCCATGCCGCGGCCGGTGTCCTCGATCTCGATACACACGCGGCCGTCGGCGATCACGGTCGCGCGGATCGTCAGCGTGCCGCCGTCGGGCATCGCGTCGCGTGCGTTGAGCGCGATGTTGAGGAACGCCAGCTCGAGCTTCGACGGATCGATGCGGACCGGCGGCAGATCAGGTGCGAGCTCGGTGACGACGCTGATGTTGGTGCCGAGCACGTTGCGCAGGAGGTCGGCGGTGCTCGCGATCATCTCGCGCAGATCGACGCGCGCCGGAGCGAGCTCGCCTTGGCGCGCGAACGCGAGCATCTGCTGGGTGAGCTGCGCGCCGTGGCGAACCGTCCGCTTGACGTCGGCGAGGTGGGGCAGCGCGGGCGAGTCGGGACCGAGCTTGCGTTCGGCGAGCTCGACGGATGCGAGCGAGATCGCGAGCAGGTTGTTGAAGTCGTGCGCGACACCCGCGGCGAGTCGCCCGATCGCGTCGAGGCGTTGTGACCGGCGGAGACGTTCCTCGAGCCGGATCCGATCGGTGACGTCGTGGATGATCGACAGCAACAGCTGCTTGTCGCGGAGCTGGACCGGGCCGGTGTAGACGTCGACGTCGCGGACTTCCCCACTCGCAGTGCGATGCTTGAAGTGAAACGCGGGCGCGCGGATCGACCGAGCCCGTTGGAGCTCGACGCGTAGCGCGTCGCCGGCAAGCATGTTGATCTGCTCGATCTTCATGCCGCGCAGCTCGTCGAGCGGCCAGCCGTAGAACGCCGCGGCCGCGGGATTCGCGTCGAGGATGCTGCCGTCGCTCGGATCGATCAGCAGCTTGATCGCGGTGTTCTCGAACATCGCGCGGTAAAACTCCGCTCGCTCGCGGAGGTCCTCGATCGTCCCGTCGTCGCCCATTTTTGGCCCAGCTGGGACTGTACGCCGCGGGTGTCTCCCGCGGTAGGCGCTCTGGGGCCCCATCGCGACTTCGATCCGCGCAAGCCCTCGGATCGAGTGAGTGTCGCCCATGGCACGCGGGCTGCTCATTCGAGGAGACACCACCACCACCGAGGTACCTGTCATGTCGAAACAACAAGAGCTCCCCACGATCGACCTCGCCGAGCTGGAGACCGTCCAAGGCGGTGTCACGTCGGCAGCGACCGATCCGAATGCGCAGCTCGAGGCGATGATGCAGGACCTGATGTCCTCGATTCAGAGCCTGGCGCAGGGTCAACACAGCGATGGCGGCATGTCCCAGATGCTGCCGATGATGATGATGATGATGGGCCACCGAGGCTCGTCCGCACCTCCCGCTGCAGCGCCTCCCGAGGTCGCGGTCGGTGGTGTGACTCCCGACGGGTGGACGCGCGTGAGCTGACATATAACGTGTGCATGGCACTCGAGCGCACCAGCACCGCCGTCTGGCACGGCACCGGTCCCAAAGGCAGCGGCACGATCACGACGCTCTCCGGCGCGATGAAAGATCAGCCGTACAGCCTCAACTCGCGATTCGTCGCCGAAGACGGCCGCGCGGGTACCAACCCTGAAGAACTGATCGCGGCCGCGCACTCCGGCTGCTTCACGATGGCTCTCGCGTTCCAGCTGACGAACGCGAACCTCGAGCCGACCGAGCTCACGACCGTCGCGACCGTGACGATCGACAAGGACGACAAGGGTTGGACGATCACCGGCATCAACCTCGACGTCACCGGCAAGGTCACCGGCGTCGATGCCGCGAAGTTCAACGAGCTCGCGGAAACCGCGAAGAAGGGCTGTCCCGTGTCTCGCGCTCTCTCGGCGACGCCGATCACGATGACCGCGAAGCTCCTCTAGGGACGGTAACCAGTTACTCAACAAAACATCTGGATCTCGCTGTAATCGTTCGACCGAAAAGGGACGGTTACAACCTGAGCGACCGGATAGGGCAATGTTCGATGCCCGCGCGGGCAAGCGAGTATCGAGTGCGCGACTCGGTCGTTGCTGCACCGATATCTGGTCCGAGATTTCGTCCGAAGTTGTAACCGTCCCTTTTCGGGTGTGTGATCTTCGGTGGTTGCAAACGTTACGTTGAGTACGTGGTTACCGTCCCCGTCACAGATCCTTTTTTGGCTTAGCGACGCCACAGCTTGCGGACGGCGTCGGTCCACTCGACGGTGTTTTCTGCGGCAGCGCGGAAGAACCGGTAGAGCGAGCTCTCGGGCGTCTCGGGCGACGGCTGCGCGTCGGGCGCAACCGAGTCGATCGCGAAGTCGATCGTCAGGACGCCATCGCGCTGCAAGGTCGAGTGGACGGGCGCGATGGAATCGATCAGGCCTTGCATCGACGTGTTATCGACCAGCACTTCGCAACGGAAACGCTCGATGTCGCGCTCGGCGGCGGCGGCGCACAGCCGCATCAGCAGCAGCCGGCCCAGGCCCTTGCGATGCGCGGCATCCGCGACCGCGATCGCGGCTTCGGCCGTGACCGCCTCGAGCGGCTGCGTCGGCAGGCGGATGAACCGCGCGATGCCGAGCCCGACGGGCTCGCCGTCCCCTTCGCCGGCTTCGGCGATCGCGGCGATCGCGAAGTGATTCTCCTGATCGAGGTTGCACAGGTAGTCGAGCTCTTCGTCGCTCAGCTGCTGCTTCGGCGCGAGGAACCGCGCGTAGCGCGACTCGGGCGACCAGCGTTCGAACTCGCGGCGGAGCAGCGCCTTGTCCTCGGGACCGACGAGGCGCAAGAGGACGATCGTCCCATCGCGCAGCATCGCGCGCTCGACGTAATCCGGCGTGAAGAACCGCAGCAAAGCAGCCTATAGTCGCATCGAATGCGGTGGTGCGCAGCGGTGGCGGTGATCAGCGCGTGTGCGCGGCCGACCACTGTTCAGGACGAGTTGCTCGCCGATCGCGATCGCGGCGATGTCACCGCGATCCGCGCCCACGGCTGGGAGCTGTGGCAGCGACTCGCGGTCGGTGATCGCTGGGCGACGTGGCAAGCGACCGAGCAACTGTTCCAGCACGCCGCACCGGCGCGCCCGCGATTTCGGACGCCACGTCCGTTCATGAACGGCGGAGCGCTCGATGTCGAAACGCTGCCCGTGATGTTCGACGTGCGGTTCGATCCGAAAGGCGCGCAGCACGTCACCGCGCATCACCTCGGCGATCGCGCGCACCTCGCCACGCTAGCAGCGTTCCCCGCGTTCCCGAGCGACGCACTCGCGGTCAAGCTGACGTGGTTCGCGATCCACGCGCACACGCCGACGGTGATGCCGATCTGGGACGGCGAGCCGATGCGCGACCGCGGCAATGCGGATCGCACGTGGTCGCGGACCATCACGGTCGACCCAGATGGCACGGTCGACCCCGACGCGGCCACCGGCGCCGTTCCGCTGTCGGCGTTCATCTATCGCGAGCTCGCCGCCGCCGATCTGCCGAGCGCGCGCAGCGCCTCGCACGATCCGACCCTCGCGGTTGGCGACTTCGTCGCGCTCGTCGCCGCGCACGTCACGACAAAAGAGATTCCCGATTGGACGTGGCAGACCTACTGGTGGCACGACCATCCCGACGCAGGCCGGTTCGCCGCCGGCCGTCCGACCGAGCTGCGCGGCGCGGCCGGCAATTACCTGATGGACGCGACGTACTCGACCGAGGTGCCGTGCTTCAACCCGTGGCTCGAAGCGCGGTTCCCCGACGGGCTCGAATCCAACTGCGTGAGCTGTCACCAGCGCGCGGTCGCCGGCGCTGCGGACTACCTCCCGGTGACCCGCGGCCGGCTACGCACCGACGACGCGTACTTTCGCGGCCACGTCGCGACCGACTTCCTGTGGTCGGTCGCGTTCGAGGCGCGTTAGAACGTCAGCCGAAATCCGATCTGCGCCGACGTCGGTGCATAGCGCGAGACCGTGTTGCCGAAGTTCGGATTGCGTCCGATCGGCTTCGCACTCTCGTTGCCTTTCGAATCGATCTCCTTCACCCAGATCAGATCGTCGTACGTGCCACCCGACACCGGATTCGCGTTCTGTTGCTCGCCGCCCGTGCCGCCCGCCGACAGCTTGTAGTACGGCGCGTACGTCGTATCGACGTTGAACGTGCCCTGGTTGTTGTAGACGTTGAACACGTCGACGTAGAGCTCCGCCGACGTCCCGTGGCTGATCCGCCGCTTGTACGCGACGTGGAGATCGACCGCGTGCTCGAAGTCGGTGCGGCCGAGCGTGCCGCGCGGCAACAGGAACGACTCGTTCGGCCCGTAGAGGTAATGCCCGGCGAGCGCGTTCTCCGGAATCCCGCTGATCGCGCGCGCGCGGGTGCCGATCGTGAACGCGCTCTGGTCGTTGATCTTGTACGTGTAGTAGCCATCGAGCTTCAGCGAGTGCGGCCGATCCTGCGGCAGGGCACCGCGCCGATTCGCGAGCAGCTCGACGAGGTCGTACTCCGACGAGATGTTCGGATCGATCTGGCCGTTGTCGTACGACACGCTGCCCGGGTAGTTGCCGTTCGCGCGCGAGTACGTGTACGACGCGTTGACGTAGAGCCCGGGCGCGAACTTGCGCGTCAGCGACAGCTCGACCGCGTCGTAGTCGCGCACCGGCGTGTCGAACGAGCGAATCCCCTTGAACAGATCGAGCTGGTGCTGGAGCCGCGCGTGCTCGCTCGGATCGGTCGCGGCGGCGACCTGCGCCGACATCTTTGCTTCTTCACCCGCGCTCCACTCGCCGGGGTTCGCGATGATGTACGTGTTCGCTCCGTCGGTCGACACGTCCTCGACGACGCGCCCCAGCCGGCGATGCTGGTATGTCACGCCGACGACGACGTCCTGGACCACCGCGAGCTCGACGCCCGCCATGAACTCGTCGAGGTACTCGGCCTGGATGCCCGGTGCGATCAGCACGCCGGAGCTGCCGATCAGTTGCTCGGTGTCGGGGTTCTTCGCGGTCAAGCAGCCCTTCCCGTTCACGCCGCCGAGCATCGGATCCGCCGCACCGCAGTTCTTCGCCGTGAACTGCTGGATGTCGTTGACCTCGCCGCCGAACGAGCGATCGTTGATGTCCATCGGGATCGACTCGTAGAA